>JADGAP010000163.1 GCA_015231965.1 Magnetococcales bacterium
CCGACGCCCCCCCCCGCCCCCCGGTTCGCGCCCTGGGGCTGCTCTCCGGCGGTCTGGACAGCACCCTGGCGGCCCGCCTGCTCATGGAGCAGGGGATCCACGTGGAGTGCGTCAACTTTTACACCGGATTTTGCGTCCAGTCCCACACCGGGGCGATTCGCAACCCCAAGCCCGGCGCCCCGCCCCCCCGCCACGACGCCCTCCACGCCGCCCAGGTGTTGGGGGTCAAGCTCCATCTGGTGGATGTGTCGGAGGAGTACGTGGACATCGTGGCCAATCCCCGCTACGGCTACGGCTCCAACCTCAACCCCTGCCTGGACTGCAAAATATTCATGGTGCGCAAGGCGTGGGAGTTGAAGGAGGAGTTGGGGTTCGACTTCCTCTTTTCCGGCGAAGTGGTGGGGCAGCGCCCCATGAGCCAGCGCCCCGACACCCTGCCGAAAATTTCCAAGGAGTCGGGGGCGACGGGATGGCTGCTGCGCCCGCTGTGCGCCAAGCGGCTCCCCCCCACCGAGCCGGAATTGCGGGGTCTGGTGGACCGCAACCGCCTGATGGGCATCAGCGGTCGCTCCCGCAAGGAGCAGATGGCCCTGGCGGCCCGTTACGGCCTGGTGGACTATCCCAATCCGGCGGGGGGGTGCTGTTTTCTCACCGACGAAAGCTACAGCCGCAAATTGCAGGATTTGTGGGATCACAAGGGAGACAAGCGCTACACCCTGGATGAGATTCTGCTGCTCAAGGCGGGGCGACATCTGCGCCCCTCGCCCCGCTTCAAGATGATCGTCGGACGGGACGAGAGCGAAAACAACTTTCTCTCTGGATTCCGCCGGGGGCGCGTCGCCCTCCGCGCCGTCGACCTCCCCGGCCCCCTGGTGTTGGTGGAAGGCGACCTGAACGAGGAGGAGCTGACCCTCGCCTGCCGCATCGCCGCCCGCTTCGGCAAGGGGCGGGACCGGGAGGAAGTGCGCATGGAGATCCGCCGGGATGCAGGGATGGATTATCGAACCCTGCCCCCCCTGCCGCCGGATGATCTGCCGGATTCCTGGTATTTGTGAGCGGGATTTTCCCCAGAAGGGGAAAAATCCGGTCCATCCGGGGGGTGGGTCCGGGTTGTCCCTTCTTTTTTTCCGGCTTTTATAGAAGAATCAGGGGATGCAGCCCTTCGACGCCCATCCCGCCGTCCTTCGCGACGCCCCCCCTCCCCCTCCCGGCGAAACCTTTCATCGCCAGGTTGACGCCCGTCGCCGCCTGTGCCCCATGCCGATTCTGCTGGCCGACGGGGCATTGCGGGGCATGGCTCCGGGAGAGATTCTCTCCCTGCTCGTCAGCGACGCGGGCATCACCCGGGATCTGCCGGCGTGGTGCCAAGTCAACGGGCACCAACTCCTTTCGTTGGAACGGCGCGGCCCCGAGTGGGTCGGGCTGGTGCGCAAGGGAGGCTGATCCATGGATCCGGTCCCCCTCACTGAACGGCACGACCAAGGGGTGGAGTCCCGCCGCGTTCTGGCCGTGGGGTTGGCGGCGGATGGGCTGCTGGGGCTGTTCAAGCTCCTGGCCGGGGTGGCGGGGGGCTCCGCCGCCCTCGCCGCCGACGGACTGCAATCCCTGGCGGAGCGGGCCGCCCTCTGGCTGGAGCGACTCCTCGGCCGTCCCACCGCCGACGAATCCTTCGCCCCCTCCCGGCAACCCTCGGCCCTGGATCCGGAACGGCTCATCCCCTTGCTGGCGGCCATCGCCCTGCTGGCGGCGGCCCTGGGCATCGTCGCCGAGGCGGTGCAACGGCTCATCCGCCCCGCCGCCCTTATCCCCGGCTACTGGACCCTGGGGGCCGCCCTGCTGGCCCTGGCCGCCAAGGAGATCCTCTTTCAGTTCACCAGCCGGGCCAGCGCCCGATGGATGCTCCCCGCCCTCCATGGCGAAGCGTGGCGCCACCGTTTTGAGGCCCTGCCCACCCTGACCGCCCTGGCCGGCATCGTCGGGGCCCTGGCCGGGTGGCCCGCCTCCGACCCCCTGGCGGCGGTGATCGTCGCCTTCATCCTGGCCAAAACCGGGCTGGAGCTTTTCCACAAGGTGATCCATCGCCTCACAGGGGCGCACAACGCCATCCGTCAGGAGTTGGAGACCCGTTGCACCTTTCTCGCCGGACAGTCTCCGGAACTCCGCTCGGGCCGTTTGTCCCGCATCCACGCCCTGGAGGACGGCAGTCTGTTGGCGGAGGTCCGCGCTGTGGCCAATCCCATGCTCTCCGCCTCCGAAGGCCGTCAACTGGCCGACCGTCTGCGCACCGCCCTGCTGGCCGAATCCGAGGTGTTGCACGACGCGGTGATCCATCTCGACGTGGTGGACGACCCCGAGGCGCGAGCCCTGCCCATCCTCGAATCCCGGGAGGCGCTGCAACGCCGGGTCAACGCCGCGTTGCGGGATTTCCCCGAATTCTCCGGCTGCTCCCGCCTGACCCCCTACTACTCTCCCGAGGGGATCCAACTGGATCTCGCCCTCACCCCCGCCCCGGGCCTCTCCCTGGAGACCCTGCGCAAGGCCGCCGCCGAGGCCGCCGAACGGTTGGAACACGAGGGGGTCGCCCACGCTTCCGTCTTCCTCGACCCCCACGAGACCGACAACGCCCCCTGACGCCCGCCCCCCATCATGACTCCCGCCCGCTCATCATCATAATTTGGGTTGAGTTCCTTACGTCTTGGCGCCATAGTGTCCGCCATCAAGATCTTTATCATTCAACGCAGACTTGCCTCATGCCAGGTCCGCCTCCCCGACCCCGTAAGGATGACCGTCATAACTCACTGATTTTACAGTTTTCAATCGGAAGGAGTAGAGCCAATGATCTCCCTGGACCGCGATCGTATAAGCCTAATTTATCCCCATGGATCGGCGGACCACCTGGACGCCCTCGCCCAGCGGGCCGACGAGGTGTTGAGCCGTTACGGCATCAACGACAACGACAACCGCCTCTCCTTTTTTCTCGCCCAGATCGGCCACGAGTCCGGGGGGCTGCGCACCTTCGCGGAAAACCTCAACTACAGCGCCGAGGCGTTGCTCAAGACCTGGCCCACCCATTTTTACAACGAGGAGGACGCCCAGGAGTACGCCCGCCAGCCGGAAAAAATCGCCAACCGGGCCTATGCCAACCGCCTGGGCAATGGCGACGAGGCCTCCGGCGACGGTTGGCGCTACCGGGGCAAGGGGTACATCCAGATCACCGGCAAGAACAACTATGAAGCCCTCGGAAAACTGCTCGGGGGAGACCTGGATCTGGTCAACACCCCCGACGACGCCGCCGATCCCCAAAACGCCCTGGAGGTCGCCTGCGGCTTCTGGCAGTGGAAAAATCTCAACCCCCTCTGCGACGACGGGGATTACAAAACCGTGACCAAGCGGATCAACGGCGGCCTGATCGGCTGGGAGGACCGGGTGGCGCGGTTGACCACGGTGCGTCAGGTGTTGGGCATGGACCCCATCGACGTGGAAGGATGATCCCCCTCCCCGGTCCCCCTGAAAGGTTCATGCCATGAACACCGAATCGGACGTGCCCAACAAGGTCTCCAACGAAGCCAATCCCATCGATGGCGCAACCCCATCCGACCCTGCGTTGGATCGTGAACAGCAACTCCGCCAGCGCATCGCCTTCCTGACGGCGATTGAACTGAACCCGATGGTCATGGTTCTCTTCGGCGATCGCTTCAAGGAAGCGGTGAAACGGATCATGGATGATTATCACGCTTATATCGCGATGAAGCGTCAGGACGACGCTTCCGAGGAGATGATTCGGCTGGCGTTGTACAACCTTTTGCACGATCTCAACCGCACCATCACCATTTGGTCCCGCTCCGCCACAACCTTCGCCCTGGTGCCGCTGCTCCTCATAGCCCTTCTCGCGTCGTACCACGCGATGTCGTCGATGGGCCTCATCCCCGACCAACAGGGCATGAAGTTGTTCCAAACCGTGGGGTACAGCCTCCTGGGCACGATTCTCTACTATGCCGCCGTCGCCTATGCCGACTCCAAGGAGGGCAAACTCGTCTCCCTGATCCCCCGTTTGCTCATCTCCATCCTGGTTCCCATTCTCTTTTTCTCGATCTACTACACCGATGAAGGAAAGGTGAACCAGGAGTTCACCATCGACGACGGGACCATCAGCTTCATCTGTGGCTACAGCGCCACCACCGCCATTGAAATCATCAATAAAATCGTGGACAAGGCATCGAAGACCATCAACGCCTTCCTCGGCTGAATCCCGTTCGGAGAAAGGACGACCGCCCAAGCGCCCCCTCCCCGCCACTCCGGGGTCGGGGGGGGGGCGTAGAGGAGGGTGGAAGACATCACGTCGCCGCTGGTTCCGACTCCCGCAACTCCCGCAGCAGGGTGGTGGCGTAGGCCCCCCGGGGCAAGTCGAAGCGCAACAGCAAGTCCTCCCCTTCCCAGGCCATCTCGAACCCCTTGGGGAGGATGCGCAGGGCGCGGCGCGCCCCTTCCAGCCCCGCATCGGCCAGTTGCGCCAGGGTTTGGGCCGCCGTCCCGCCCACCGCCTCCTCCAGCGCCCCCGGCTCCCCCGTCGGGCTCATCAGCCCCTTGCCGAACAGCGGCCCGGTGGGATGAATCTCCCCCCGCTGGAACCGCTCCCCCTCCACCCCCGCATCCTCCACCCGAAAACAGGCGCTGCGCCCCTCCAACTGGGCCACGTCGCCGGGCAACAGGCGGGTGAACCAACCCCGCCGGATCCGCTCCGCCAGCACGTCGTTGAACAACTCCGAGCGCACCGCCGAAAGCAGGATCCCCCGCTGATGCCGATCCAGGCGAGGCATCCGCTCCCCGGACAATAATCTTCGCCCCTGGGCGGCGTTGTCCCCGTCCCGCCCGAACCGCTGCTCGCCGAAATAGTTGGGAACCCCGTGACGCAGCAGCCACGCCGCCGCCTCCTCCCCCCGTCCCCGCTCCCCTTCCACCCCTCGCAGCCGCACCACAAAGCGATTGCCCGCCAAATGGCCCGGGCGAATCTTCCGATGGTGCCGGTCCACCGTCAACAGGGTCAATCCCGGGGGGGGCGCAAGGGAGGGGAGGGATTTACCGGGCAGATGGACCGATAAATCCTGCACCGTCACCCCTTGCCGATCCTTCAAGCCGGCATGACCGATGCCCTCCCGTCGACAACCGCAGGCCGCCGCCAGCCATTGGGCCGCCTGATCGGTGGTAAGCCCCCGTTTTTCAATGCGTAAAATCCAATGTTCGCCCTCGCCGGAGAGAGGCTCGGGGCGCAACTCCTCCACCCGAAAATCTTCCAGAGACTCCCGCAACCGTCCCCCCAGCCCCCCTCCCGGCGAGGCCAGGGGCCAGCGCCGTCCCTCTTCCTGCGTCATGATGTTCAATTTTTTCTTGACCTCCGCCCACGCCAAAGGTAGCTTTCAAGGGTCCACCCGATTCCAATCGACCGCCCGCTTGACTTAAACAGTCCTCCAGACCGTTCGTCAAGGCCGGTTATCCGGCGCTCCCGGTTATTCTTCCGTTTGTCTTCGAGCCGTTCCCAGGATGGAAAGGCTTTTGCTTCGCCCTGTTGGGGTCGCGCCGCGTTGCGTTGAGACGCTTGGCGATTCCCCATCCGGTTTGGCGGATCCGCCCGCGTTGCGCCGGGCCTTCACTTCCGGTCGGAGTGTCGAACCCCCTCTCCTGGTTCGCACCTTTTCCGGTGGATCCCCGACTCCCCCAAACCCCGACGCCGAGTCTCGTCTCCAGCCTCGACCACACGCGCCTCCACTCCCCGCCGGTTGGCCATCCGTCCGCGTCAGGCCCGATGGTCCCCTCCCCCCGGCCCCAGCTTCACGGGTTGATCCATGCTGAACCTCCAGGAACTCAAAGCCAAAAGCATCGCCGAACTCACCGAGATGGCCAACGCCCGCAAGGTCGAGGGCGCCAACGGCATGCGCAAGCAGGAGATCATCTTCTCCATCCTCAAGGCCGAAGGGGACACCAACGGCCAAATCTACGGCGAGGGGGTGCTGGAGATTCTCCCCGACGGCTTTGGATTCCTCCGCGCCCCGGACACCAACTACCTCCCCGGTCCCGACGATATCTACGTCTCCCCCTCGCAAATCCGCCGCTTCGGGCTGCACACCGGCGATACCGTGGAGGGGCAGATTCGCTCGCCCAAGGAGGGGGAGCGCTACTTCGCCCTGCTGCGGGTGGAAAAAATCAACTTCGAAGATCCGGTCAAGGCGCGCAACAAAATTCTCTTCGACAACCTCACCCCCCTCTATCCCGACCGCCGTCTCAACATGGAGATGGAAAATCAGGAGGATGTGAGCACCCGGGTGATCGACATGGTCTGCCCCATCGGCATGGGGCAACGCGGCTTGATCGTGGCCCAGCCCCGCACCGGCAAGACCATGCTGATGCAGAGCATCGCCCACGCCATCGCCGCCAACCACCCCGAGGCCTACCTCATCGTACTGCTCATCGACGAGCGCCCGGAAGAGGTGACCGACATGCGCCGCTCGGTCAAGGGCGAGGTGATCTCCTCCACCTTCGACGAACCCGCCACCCGCCACGTTCAGGTGGCGGAGATGGTCATCGAAAAGGCCAAGCGGCTGGTGGAACACAAGCGGGACGTGGTCATCCTGCTGGACTCCATCACCCGTCTGGCCCGGGCCTACAACACGGTCATCCCCTCGTCGGGCAAAGTGCTTTCCGGCGGCATCGACGCCAACGCCCTGCAACGGCCCAAGCGCTTTTTCGGGGCCGCCCGCAACATCGAGGAGGGGGGCTCCCTCACCATCATTGCCACGGCCCTCATCGACACCGGCTCCCGCATGGACGAGGTGATCTTCGAGGAGTTCAAGGGCACCGGCAACATGGAAGTGGCCCTTGACCGCAAACTGGCGGAAAAGCGCATCTTCCCCTCCATCGACATCGCCAAGTCCGGCACCCGCAAGGAAGAGTTGATCACCCGCAAGGATGAACTGCAAAAAATGTGGGTGCTGCGCCGCGTCCTCCTGCCCATGGGGCTGCAGGATTCCATGGATTTTCTCCTGGACAAAATCCGCGCAACAAAGAATAATGCGGAATTTTTCGCCAACATGAACACCTGACGGCCCACCCCGGCCTGATGATGCAGCGGCGCAAGGCGGGCTTTGCGCCCCCACGGATCGATCCAAAGGCTCCAAGAGGCGTAACTCACCATGAAACCGGACATTCATCCCAAGTACCCGGAAGCCGTCTTCACCTGCGCCGGCTGCCACACCAGCTTCACCACCCGCTCCACCGCCGGCGACCTCTCCCTGGCGGTCTGCTCCTCCTGCCACCCCTTCTTCACCGGCAAGCACAAGCTGGTGGACACTGCCGGACGGGTGGAGCGCTTCCTGAAAAAATACAACATGGCCCCCCCGGCCAACATGCACACCGCCCAACCGACGGCCTCCATGCACGACTCCGCCGCCGCCGACGCCGCCGCCATGGATGACGAACCGGCCCGCAAGAAAAAGGCCGCCCCCGTCCCCCAGAAAAAGGCCCCTAAACCCGCCGCCGCCGCCGCTCCCGCCGCCAAGCCCGCCGCCAAAAAGAAGTAAGGCTCCGGGTTTTAGCTCCCCCAAAACGCGGGGTTCCCTTCCTTTCCGGAAGCGGGATCCCGCGTTTTTTATTGGCTGGTAACTATTCAGCATCCCCCGTTTTTTGGAGATATAGTCATTCCATTTAAGATTGGCGCGCTGGAAGATTGATGGAGCAAGGAACTCATTCCCCAAAATAGACCGTCATTCCCGCG
>JADGAP010000164.1 GCA_015231965.1 Magnetococcales bacterium
CCTCGCCCACCGCCGCCCGACCCAGGATGCGCGCCCCCGGGGCCACGTGACACCCCCGCCCGATCACCGCCTCGTGGTCCACCGAACAGGCGGTGTTGAGGAGGGTGAAGGGCCCCACCCGGGCCAACGCCTGGACCACCACGCCAGCGGCGACAAAGCCCCCCCGTTCGAGAACGACGGAAGGGGAGATCACCGCCCGGGGATGGATCACCGTCGGGGTGTTCGCGCCCCGTGCCTCCAGCCGCGCCGCCAATCGGGCCATCACCTCCCGCCGGGCGCTCCCCACCACCCATTCATGGGCGGCGACGAACTCCGGGTCGTCCAGCCGTTCATCCCCCCCCAGCACCGGGGCTCCCAGGACCAGGCTCCCGGGGGGCAGCGCCGGATCCAACAGACCCGCCACCCGCCGCCCCGCCAGGCGACAGGCCTCCAAGACCACCAGGGCGTGCCCTCCCGCCCCCAACAGGATCAAGCCGATGTCGTTCATGGCCCCATTCTAACGCCTCAACCCCGGTCATGGCCAAGGACGACGAATCCCGTCCCGCCGAGGGGAATCAAGGCGGGTTGGGTTGGACAACGGAGGGGAAACCAGGAAGACGGCGCAGAAAATGGACAAAAAAAAGGGGGGTGGGTCAAGCGGCACCGGAAAGGGCGTCAGCGCCGCGACGCCACCCCCCCCAAGGAGGGAGGGAAACGAGAGGATCCATCAGGGATGAACCGCTCTCGTAAAATTTAAGATGCGGGGTGCGGGGAAGAGTTCCGGATTTCGTGCAATTTTACGGCGCATCCACTCCCCCTTGGATCGAGAAGCGCGGAGCCGCGCCTTACCGTCCGAACATCCGCCCCAGCCAGCGCCGCAGGATCATGGCGATGACGGCGAGGGCGTGATGGGCACGGATCTTCTTGCCTTCGGCGTAGGTGCGGCCGTGGTAGCTGATGGGCACTTCGTAGTAGATCGTCCCCGCCGCCACCGCCCGGGAGAGAATTTCCGCCTGCTGCTCCCAGCCGTTGGAGATCAATCCGTCCGGATCCACCAGTGGGCGCCGGAACATCAGATAGCAGGAGTAGATGTCGGTGAAGGTGGTGTTGTTGAAAATGTTGAAGATCAAGGTGATGACATCGTTGCCCACCCGATGCCAGAAATAGTAGACCCGGGTGTATTCCGGGGCCACGAAGCGGCTGCCCATCACCAGATCGGCGTTGAAGCGCAGCACCGGCATGAGCAGGCGGCCATATTCCGCCGGGTCGTACTCCAGGTCGGCGTCCTGAAACAGGATGTAGTCGCCGCTGGCGGCCTTCATCCCCGCCCGCACCGCCGACCCCTTGCCGCCGTTGGCCTGGCGGATCAACCGGTCGTGCAGTTCGGGATGGGCCTCCAGCAGCGGCCCGGTTTGATCGATGGAGCCGTCATCCACCACCACCACTTCCAGGGTCACGCCCTCGATGCGCTGCTCCCGGATGCGTTGCAGCACCGAAAGGATGGTCTTTTCCTCGTTGTAGGCGGGAACGATGACGCTGACGGTGATCATGGGGCGTTTTCCGGACAACTTCGAGTGGCGACGCCGGCCCGCGCCGGTTCCAACAGGGAGTGTGTCGGAATCGGCGCGGCGAGGCAAGGCACCGCCCCCCAAAAACGAAGGCGAGGGGGAGTCCCTCGCCTTCGCGAAAAGCTGCGGTCACGCGGAGGAGATCAATGGGCCGCCGGGGCCATGGTCGCCGGGGCCTTGGTCGCCGCCGCTTCCGGCGCGCTCCCCTTGACGGAGGCCTCCTGGGCCGTCCCCCCGAGCAGGTTGGGATTGATGTTCAAGGGCAGGCGGTGGGCGATGCCCTTGTGGCAATCGATGCAGGTCTTGCCCTGGCTGAAGCCCCGCTCGTGGTTGTCGAAGCCCCGATAGCCCTGCTTGGTGAAGTCCATGGACTGGTATTCGTGGCAGTTGCGGCACTCCCGGGAGTCGGTGGCCTTCATGGTGTTCCACACCTTGGTGGCCAGGGCCAGACGCTTGGCCTCGAACTTTTCCGGGGTGTCGATGGACCCCATGGCCTTGTGGTACAACTCGGCGCTGGCCTGGATTTTACGCACGATCATGTGCTGCCACTGCTTGGGCACGTGGCAGTCCGGACAGGTGGCCCGCACCCCGGTGCGATTGGCGTAATGCACCGAGTTGGTGTACTCCTTGTAGACGTAATCCTTCATCTCGTGGCAGGTGATGCAAAAACTCTCCCGATTGGTCATGTCCAAGGCCCAGTGAAACGCGCCCCAGAACAAAATGCCCAGGAGGAAAAACACCGCCAATATTTTGAGGGGCGCCCCCCCCAACCGCTTGATTCCGCCGCCCGTATCGCTCATGGAAAAACCCTCTCTCGTCGCCCATCGCCCGCTAAAGCGGCGTCACGCCCGATGCTCCAGCCCGCCCCCCGCCGACTCACCGGGTCGGCGCACGGAATCGGCTCACTTGCCCTTGACCGACCGCACCGGTTGGAAGGTGTTGCCCACCAGGGGTTGGGCGTCCCGCTGCGGCGCGTGGCAGGCCACGCAAAAATAACGCTGCGGCGAAATGTCGGACAGCTCCGTGCCCATGCGGTCGCGGAAGTGGGTCAGGCTGACCTTGGTCGCCCCGGTCTCCTTGTACATGGTCCAGCTATGGCAGGTCAGGCATTTGTTCTGCCGGATGTCGATGGTGTATCCCTCGATGGTGTGGGGAATCAGCGGCGGCTGCTGGACGAAATCCCGGGGCAGGGGGTGCTGGTCCTGCTGCCATTTTTTGAAATCCGGGGGAGTGGGCTCCTGGTCCAACGGCACGGCGTTGCGCAGGCTCTTGATCTCCTGCGCCAGGGCCGGGGAGGCGATGGTTCCCACGGCCATCCATGTCACCGCCAGGAACAGGAACAATGCGATCTTTTTCATGACGCCACCTTTGATCCGTTGGCTAGGGTCCAGGAAAATCGGTAAACATCCTTGGAGCAGACGTCGATGCAGCGTCCGCAATGGGTGCATTGCCAGCCCCGGATCATCGGGGAGCCCTCCGGTCCGCTTTTGAGGGCCGGAGCGATCACCTGGGGTTCGGGACAGACCAAGAAACAATCCATGCAATCGTCGCACGCCTCCCGACGATGGGCCTCCACCCGCACCAGGGCGACGGGGGAGAGCAGGCTGTAGGCGGCCCCGTTGGGGCAAAGCCGACCGCACCAACCCTCCTTGGCCAACAGCAGATCGAACAAAAAGAGGGCCAAGACCATCCACCACCCCAGCCCCATGCCGAAGATCAATCCCCGATGCACGGCGGACATGGGGTTGATCAACTCCCAGGCCTGGCTTCCCGTCAGGGCGGCCAGGGCCAGGGCCACCGCCAGCACCACGTAACGACTCCAACGGGGCAGCGAGAGAACCCTGCCGATCCCCAACCGCCCCCGCAACCAGGCGGCGGCGTCGGTGACGGGATTGACGGGGCAGGCCCAGGCGCAAAACGTTCGCCCCCCCAGCAGCGCGTAAACCCCCACCGCCCCCGCGAACCCCCAAACCGCCTGCGCCTCCGGCCGAATCCCCGACGCCAGCACCTGGAGGAAGGTCAACACGTCGGTCATCGGAACCGTGTCCAGCAACAGGCTGGAGGAGAGGTTGCCCTTGGCGATCCACACCCCCCACCATGGCCCCGACCAAAACGCCGTCATCACCAATAGCTGACTCAGGCGACGCAACAACAGCCACTTGCGGCCCAGAAGGCGTCCCTTGAGGCGGAGGGCGTCGTCTCCGGGATAGGTTTTCATGGTCCGTCTCCCGGGCGTCGCACCGGCAGTTGGATCAACTCCGGAATCAGGCTGCCGCCCTTTTTCGCCTTTTCCACCCACCCCAACCGGTAATGTTCGCCGATTTGACCCTTCACCAAATCGCTGGGCAGGATGCGAATGGCCGCTTTTTCCAAGGGACAGGCCTTTTCGCACTTGCCGCAGCCGGTGCAGTGGTCCGAGTGGACGATGGGCAAGAACAAAGCGTGCTTGCCGCTGCGCAGGTTGGACCGCATCTCCAGGGTGATCGCCTTGCCGGACAAGGGGCACACCTGGTAACAGACCTCGCAACGCATCCCCAAAAAGGCCAGGCAGGTCTCTTGATCGGTGATCAACGCCAGCCCCATGCGGGACTTGTCGATCTCCGTCAAGCCATGATCCAACGCCCCGGTGGGGCAGGCCTTGACGCAGGGAATGTCCGGGCACATTTCGCACGGAATCCCCCGCGCCCGGAAGAAGGGGGTTCCCAGGGGAACCTCCGTTCCGGGCAGGGCGAGGATCAAGGTGTCGTAGGGACACGCCCGAACGCACAAACCGCAGCGGGTGCAGGCCCCCAAAAAGCGGGGCTCGGGCAGCGCCCCCGGGGGACGCAGCGCCCAGGCGGGCAGGGCCTGGGCGCTCCGGGCGTGGAGCCAGGTCAGCAACCCGAGGAGGAATCCCCCCGCCGCCGCCCGTCCCCCGTTGCGCAACACCGTCCGCCGGGAAACGCCCTCTCCCTCCGTGGATTTCAGGCCTTGCGTCCGGGCTGGCATCCCCATCCATCCTTCCTTCGGGGGGAGGCGTCGGGAGGCGCGGCGCTCAAGGCGCCCGGCCTCCCTCTCAAACCTTGGTCACCTTGACGGCGCACTTTTTAAAGTCCGTCTCCTTGGAGATGGGACAGGTGGCGTCCAGGGTCAGTTTGTTGATCAACCGCGATTCGTCGAACCAAGGGACGAAGACCAACCCCTCGGGGGGATGGTTCCGCCCCTGGGTCTCCACCCGGCAGACGATCTCCCCCCGCCGCGACGCCACCTTGACGTTCATGCCCCGTTGCAGGCCGCGCTTCTTGGCGTCGTTGGGGTTCATGAACAGCTGCGCGTCGGGCATCGCCTTGTGCAGTTCGGGGACGCGGCGGGTCATGGAACCGGAGTGCCAGTGTTCCAGCACCCGACCGGTGGAGAGCCACAGATCGTATTCGGCGTCAGGGGACTCCGCCGCGGGTTGATAGGGCAGGGCGAAAATCACCGCCTTGCCGTCGGGCTTGCCGTAAAACCGCACCTTCTCCCCGGTCTTCACGTAGGGATCGTACCCCTCGCGGAAGCGCCACAGGGTCTCCTTGCCCTCCACCACCGGCCAGCGCAACCCCCGGGCGTTGTGGTAGGTCTCGAAATCCGCCAAATCGTGGGCGTGACCCCGGCCAAAATCGGCGTACTCCTCGAACAGCCCCTTTTGCACGTAAAAGTTGAAGTGCTGGGACTCGTCGTTATCATGTCCCTTCTGAATTTCGGTGACAGGGAACTTATCCACCGAACCGTTGGCGTAGAGAACCTCGTAGAGGGTCTTGCCCTTGAGCTCCGGCTTTTTGGCCAGCAGCTCCTCGGGCCACACCTCCTCCACCTTGAAGCGCTTGGAAAACTCCATCAACTGCCACAGGTCGGAGCGGGCCTCGCCGGGGGCATTGATCTGCTGCCGCCAAAACTGGGTGCGCCGCTCGGCGTTGCCGTAGGCCCCCTCCTTCTCCACCCACATGGCGGTGGGCAGGATGAGATCGGCGGCCATGCCGGTGACGGTGGGATAGGGGTCGGAGACGACGATGAAGTTGGCGGGATTGCGGTAGCCCGGGTAGGACTCCTGATTCAGATTGGGGGCCGCCTGCATGTTGTTGGTGCACATCACCCAGTAGGCGTTGAGCTTGCCATCCTTGAGCATGCGATGTTGCAACACGGCGTGGAAACCGGGCTTGTCGGGGATGGTCCCCTCGGGCAGGCCCCACTTCTTTTCGGCGATGTCCCGATGCTCCTTTTTCATCACCACCATGTCGGCGGGCAGGCGATGGGCGAAGGTGCCCACCTCGCGGGCGGTGCCGCAGGCCGAAGGCTGACCGGTGAGGGAGAAGGGGGAGTTGCCCGGCTCGGCGATTTTGCCGGTGAGCAGATGGACGTTGTAGATCAGATTGTTCATCCAGGTGCCGCGGACGTGCTGATTGACCCCCATGGTCCACAGCGACATCACCTTGATCTTGGGGTCGGCGTAGTATTCGGCCAACTGCTTGAGCTTATCCACCGAGACGCCGGAGAGGGCGCTGGCCTTTTCCGCCGTGTACTCGGCGACGAAGGCCTTGTAATCCTCGAAGGTGATGGGAGAGCTGGCGTTGGGATCCTTGGCATCCTTGGCGTCTTTTTCCAGGGGGTGGTCGGGACGCAGGCCGTAGCCGATGTCGGTGACGCCCTTGTGGAAATTGACGTGATTCTTGACGAACTCCTCGTTGACCTTGCCGCTTTTAATGATGTGGTTGGCGATGTAATTGATGATCGCCAGGTCCGACGACGGGGTGAAGACGATGGGCAGGTCGGCCAGGTCGAAGGAGCGATGTTCGTAGGTGGAGAGAACCACCACCTTGCAGTTGGGCTTGGTCAGGCGGGTGTTGGTCAGGCGGGACCAGAGGATGGGGTGCATCTCCGCCATGTTGGAGCCCCACAGCACAAAGACGTCGGCGTGTTCCAGGTCGTCGTAGCAGCCCATGGGCTCATCGATGCCGAAGGTGCGCATGAAGCCGGCCACCGCCGAGGCCATGCAGTGGCGGGCGTTGGGGTCGAGATTGTTGGAGCGGAACCCCGCCTTGTAGAGCTTGACGGCGGCGTAGCCCTCCCAGATGGTCCACTGGCCGGAGCCGAACATGCCCACGGCGGTGGGGCCCTTCTCCTTGAGGGTTTTTTTCCACTGGGTGGCCATGACGTCGAAGGCCTCGTCCCAGGAGACGGGGGTAAACTCCCCCTCCTTGTCGTAGACGCCGTTTTTCTTGCGCAGCATCGGCTGGGTCAGGCGATCCTGGCCGTAGGGAATCTTGGAAAGAAAATAGCCCTTGATGCAGTTGAGACCGCGATTGACCGGGGCGTCGGGATCCCCCTGGGTGGCGACGATGCGCCCGTTCTTGACCCCCACCAGCACGCTGCAACCGGTGCCGCAGTAGCGACAGGCGGCCTTGTCCCAGCGAATGTCCTCCCCGGTGGGAGGCCCCAACTCCGCCGCCCCCAGCAGCCCCCCGGGAAGGGCGACCCCCGCCGCCGCAGCAGCGACGGTGATGGCATGGGCCTTGATATAGTCGCGCCGGGAAAGTTTCACTGTTCCGTCTCCTTGCCGTGGGCTTCAGAATCATCTTCGAAGTGCTGGTAAATAAGATCGGCGGTGAGAACGCCGTCGATGCCGCGGATGTGATGCAGGGCGCTGGCCAGCGGGTCGGGTTCCGTTCCTTCCAGGGTGATGATCAGGGCTCCATGGGGGGATTCGACGTGGATGTCGAGACCGGGGATCGACCGCAGCGCGGTCCTGACCTCGGGCAGGCGCTCGGCGCGGGCGCGAATCACCGCGCTGGCCAGGGCGAAGGGACCGTTTTCATCCAGGGACATGGGCTGCTCCTGCTCTCGAGGGAGGATCGCAATGGCGGAAACCGGGCAGGCGCGAACCGCCCCGCCGCCAATGGCCAGGGCGGACGCATGGGTTCTTGCTCGAACCCTAAAAAATGGTGTCGTGAAATTCCGTTTTTCATACTGATTCCTACACAATCCAAGATTCGGGTCAGTATGAACGTCTCGAAATAATTTATTCTTGATCACGGTCAATTTTTTCACGGCTCCTGAAAAAAATTATATCCAAAATAGCCACAATTTTTATACGTGATTGTTGTAGCCATTCCATTTCAAATCTGCTCACCAGGAACTTGAGGGATCGAGGAACTCCTTCCAAAAATAGATCGTCATTCCCGCGAAAGCGGGAATC
>JADGAP010000165.1 GCA_015231965.1 Magnetococcales bacterium
GGGAGGGGGGGGGGGCGGGGGGGTTCGCGGGGGGGAGGGGGCGCGATGCTAGCGGATAGCCATTGCCATCTGGATTTTCCCGACTTCGGGGAGGATTTGTCCGCCGTGTTGCAACGCGCCCGGGAGGCGGGGGTGGCGTGGATCCACACCATCGGAACCCGGCTGGAGCAGGCCCCCTATTTAAGCCGGTTGTGCGCCGAACACTCCGGGTTGCGTTGGAGCATCGGCATCCATCCCCACGAGGCGGCCCAGGCCCCCGACGCTTCGGTGGAGGCGATTTTGGCGGCGGCCTCCCTGCCGGGGGTGGTGGGCGTCGGCGAAACCGGGCTGGATTTCCACTACGATTTCAGTCCCCGGGAACAACAGGAGGCGGTGTTTCGCCACCATATTCGGGCGGCCTTCGCCCGAGGACTGCCTCTCATCATTCACACCCGGGAGGCGGAAGAGGCCACCATGCGCATCCTGGAGGAGGAGCAGGGGTGGCGGTGCGGCGGGGTGATCCACTGCTTCACCGGTTCGCCGGAGTTGGCCCATTGGGCCGTGGCGCAGGGATTTCACCTCTCCTTTTCCGGGGTCATCACCTTCAAGAACGCCGAACCGCTGCGCCGATTGGCGGCGGAGATCCCTCTGGACCGTCTGCTGGTCGAAACCGACTCCCCCTATCTGGCCCCGATTCCCAAACGGGGAAAACGCAATGAACCGGCCTTCGTGGTTCACGTCGCCCAGGCCTTGGCCGAGGCCCGGGGGACCACCCTGGAGGAGGTCGCTCAGGCGACCACCGCCAACTTTCTCCGCCTTTTCTCCGGCCAATCGAGCCTTCGTGAGGAACCCCTGGAGGGTGGGGATTCACGATGTGAAACCTTGGCTTACGTCATCGGGCGCAACCTTTACCTCAATATCTCCCGGGGTTGCACCCTGCACTGCGCCTTTTGTCCCAAGTGGACCGCCCCCGTGGTCCACCAATACGATTTGACCCTGGCGGGCAATCCCAGCGCCCGGCGGGTGATCGAGGCCATGGGAGAGATTGCGGGCTACGACGAAGTGGTTTTTTGCGGCTACGGCGAACCGACCCTGCGGCTGGAGGTGCTGCTGGAGGTGGCGCGGGAGGTCAAACGTCAAGGGGGGCGGGTGCGGCTCAACACCGACGGGCTGGCCAACCGGGTCCATCGGCGGGATGTCACGCCGCAATTCGCCGGGTTGGTGGATGCCATTTCCGTCTCCCTCAACGCCCAGGATGAGGAGACCTACAATCGGCACTGCCAACCCGCCCTCAAGGGCTCCTATCCGGCGGTGCGGGAGTTTCTCCGGCTGGTCAAGGCCCATGTTCCCGAGGTGACGGCCTCGGTCATCGAGGGGTTGCCCGGGGTGGACGTGGCGGCCTGTCGCCGCATCGCCGAGGAGGAACTGGGGGTGCGGTTGCGCGTCCGCACCCTGGACCGGGTGGGGTGAATGATAGATTCAACCCGAATTATCCATTAAAGATGAAAAGTGCATTCACGAGCAGAAAAAGGTGAAGGGGGGTATTGGGGGGACAGTTCCCTGTCCCCCCAAGGTCTTGATTTTGATTTTGTTTTTCGGGCGCGCTTTCAAGAGAAGCCAATGCGCTTTTTGCATTGGCGCAGCGCGCCCAATCGTCGCCAAAGGCGACCGGATTTTCAACCGGATGGAACGTTTTTTGTTCCATCCGGTTGCGATGGGCTTTTGGGACTTGGACCTAATGGAAAATCTGGGTTCAATCTTTCTTGTCCATGAGTTGTGACGACTTCTCGCGGTAGAACCTCAACCACTCCGCCTCGGGCATGGGTTTGCCGATGAGATAGCCCTGAATCGATTCGCACCCCCGCTGCCGCAGATAGTCCAGTTGTTCCTGGGTCTCCACCCCTTCCGCCACCACTTTCAGGTTGAGGCTATGGGCCATGGAAATGATGGCCTCCACAATCGCCCCCTCGCCCTGACGACCCGGTAAATCCATTACGAACGAGCGGTCGATCTTCAGCGTGGTCAGGGGGAATCGCTTCAAATACCCCAGGGACGAATAGCCCGTGCCAAAGTCGTCCATGGCCAGGGAGAGCCCCATGTCGCGCAAACGGGTCATCAAACCGATGGCCTTTTCCACGTCTCCCATCACCATGCTTTCGGTGATTTCCAGCTCCAACCGTTCCGGGGAAGCCCCGGTTTTTTCCATGATTTCATGAATTCTCTCCACCAGATCGGGTTGCTGGAATTCCCGGGAGGAGAGGTTGACGGCCAATTTGAAGGGGGCGTCCGATCCCTGGAACCAGTGGGCGACGCCTTGGCAGGCGGATTCCAGAATCCATCGTCCCATGGGGAGGATAAGCCCCGTCTCCTCGGCCAGGGGGATGAACTGGGCCGGGTTGACCATGCCCGCTTCCGGTTTGCGCCAGCGCACCAGGGCCTCGGCCCCGCGGACGCCGCGATCGGCCAGATCCATCTTGGGCTGATAAAACAGCACCAGCTCCTCCCGGTCCAGGGCCTTGTGCAGGTCGTCTTCCATGGCGATGCGGTCGAAGGCCTGGGCGTGCAGGTCCAGCGAGATGAAGCGAAAGGTGTTGCGCCCCGCCTCCTTGGCTTGATACATGGCCATGTCGGCGTGCTTGATCAGGGTCTCCATGTCCGGGGCGTCGCTGGGGTAGAGGGCGATGCCGACGCTGGCCCCCACGTGAACATCCTGCCCCAGCAGGGGAATGGGCTGCCGCACCGAGGTGATGAGCTTTTGCGCCACCGCGGAGGCCGCCTCCGGGTGGGCGACGTCGGTGAGGATGATGGTGAATTCGTCCCCCCCCAGCCGGGCCACGGTGTCGCTTTGCCGAACGCAGCCGAGCAGGCGGCGGCTCACCTCCTTGAGCAGTTCGTCGCCGGCGGCGTGGCCCAGGGTGTCGTTGACCCATTTGAAGCGGTCCAGGTCGATGAACATCAGGGCCATGGGCTTGCTGGAGCGATGCGTCTGGGCGATTTCGTGGGTCAGACGATCCCGGAAGAGCATGCGGTTGGGCAGTCCGGTGAGGGCGTCGTAGAAGGCCAGCCGCTCCAACTTGTGTTCGGTCTCCTTTTGCCCGGTGATGTCGAGGAAAATCGCCACGTAGTGGCTCAACACCCCGGCGGCGTTGCGAATGGCGTTGATGGAGATCCACTTGGGAAAGACCTCGCCATTTTTCCGCCGATCCCAAATTTCTCCTTCCCAACTCCCCTGGGAAAGCAGTCGGCTCCACATATTCTGGTAAAACTCCGCGCCGTGGCGTCCGGATTTGGTAATATTGGGGCTTTTGCCCAGCACCTCGTTCCGGGTATAGCCGGTGATGCGCTCATAGGCCGGGTTGACGTCGGTGATGAGCCCCCGGGGATCGGTGATGAGAATGGCCTCGCCAGCGTTTTCAAAAACCTTGCGGGAGAGGAGCATGGTCTCCTCCGCCAGTTTCCGCTCGGTGATGTCGTGGATCACCCCGACGAACAGGCGGGTTCCGGAAACCTGCATTTCACTGACAAAAAGTTCGGCGGGAAAGGTGGTTCCATCGCGCCGCAGGCCCATCACCTCGCGCCCGATGCCGATGATCTTGCGCACCCCCGTCGCCAGGTAGTGATCGACGTAGTCGTCGTGTTCCTCCCGATAGGGCGGAGGCATGAGCAGGCGGACGTTCTTGCCCATCATCTCCGGGGCGGCGTAACCGAAAAGCCGCTCCGCCGCCGGATTGAACAGGCGAATGGCCTTGTCGGCGTCGATGACGATGATGCTGTTGACGGCGGTTTCCAGAATCGCCCGAAGGGTGGCTTCGCTGCGCTTGAGTTTTTCTTCCGAGGCCTTGCGCTGTGTGATGTCCTGGACAAAGCCGAACATGCGGAGGGCCTGCCCCTGGGCGTTGACCTCCACCGCGCCCCGGCCCATCACCATGGCCACCTCGCCGTTGGGTCGGACAAGGCGATGTTCCACCAGGAACTCCCCCTGGGGGAGTGCGAGGGCCTTGCCGACGGAGGTCAATACGTTGGATCGGTCCTCGGGATGAATGGCGGCGACGAATTCATCGTAAGAAGGCTGGGGCGTGTTGGGATCCCGCCCGAAAATGCGGAAGGTCTCCTCGGACCAGGCGAGTTGATTCTCCTCCACGCGCCATTCCCAACTCCCCAGGGAGGCGAGGCGTTGCGCCGCTTCCAGATGTTTCCGGCTTTGTCGCAACGCTTCGGTCCGCTCCTCCACCAGCCGTTCCACCAGGATGTTGCGTCCCAGCGCCCCAAAGACGCTGAACGACAGCATGGAACTGAGAATCAGCCCCCCCAGCAGCACGTACCAGGCAGTCATTTGGCCGACTTGGCGGGAGTGAAGCTCCGGTGGGATGGCGAAGCGGAGGATCCAGGTCCGGTCCGCCACCCGCAGGGGGACGTCGAGGGCCGGAAGCCACGTCAGATCCGAACGTTGGGGGGTGGGGTCGAGGTCGGAGGGGGCGTGGGGGAGGGTCAGGTCGGGGTGGAGATAAACCGGAATCGCGGCGTCGCCGGTTTCGTCGTCGATGCGGAAGGGGATCCGTCCGATGGCGTGGGAGAGGGATTCGATCAGGGTGGAGACGCGGATCACGCCGGAAAGAAGCCCCATAACCTGTTCCGGGGTGCGCTCCTGAGGGGAGAGTCGGCGAGACCGGGGTTCGAAGACGGGGATCATCATCAGAAAGCCGGTTTTTTTCTCCAGGGTTTGCACCAGCGAGACAGGTTCCGTGGCGACCGGCCCGTCGGCGCTCATCGCCTTGGTCATGGTTTGAGCCCGACTGGCGTTGGAACCCAGGTCGAAGCCGACAGCGGCTTCATTGCCTTGCAGGGGTTCGATGAAATAGACCGGATGGTAGTGGCGGCGCGACGCGGCGGGGATGAGCGAGCCATCCTGAGCCCGTTCCGTGACGCCAAACCCCTTTTGCCACGATTGGGCCTCTTGCTCCAGGCGGGGGCGGTCCGCTTCGGCGACCCGGGGAACCCACGACAGCGCCTGAATGGCGGTATGACGGCGCAGCAAATGGCCGGTGAAACTGTGAAACTCCTCGCGGGTGACTGCATTGGTGCTGTGGAAAAAGGCTTGCGAGGCGTGGAGGCTTTCCACCAGCTCATCCAGTTGTTTCTGAATGTTCCGAGTGATGGACTCCGTCTGTTCGGATCGGACATGGTGCAAACGGTCCTGTTCTTGTTCCCCTTCCCACTTGAAGGCCAACGCGGTGAGCAGCAGCGCGGCGATGAGGAACAGGGAGATCGGCAGCCGTTTTTCCCGCCACGCGCCGCCAAATCGCGTTGACCAGAGGAGAATCAACGGGGTGAAGAGCAGCACCCCGAGGGAGTCGCCGATCCACCAGCAAAACCAGGTAAATCCCGCCGCCGTCGGGGCGATGGCCCCTTTCGCCATCAGCAAGGCGGTTCCCAGCGAGGCGTTGAGCAGGCAGGCGACGGGTCCGCCCATCAGCAGAAGTTGAAAAATATTCCGACTTTTCAACAATAGGGCGTCGTCGTCGTCGTCGTCGTCGCGTTGGGTCAGTCTCGCGCCCAACCACGCCTGGGCCGCGCCGCCCAATCCCACCAGCAGGGGAAACCCCAGCGAGGCGAGGGGATTCATCTCCCATCCCGGAACGTAACTGCGCTGGAAGGTGATGAAAAATCCCCCCAGCGCCAGGCCGGGCCATACGCCCCTGCCGTGAAGCATCATCGCGGCCAGGGCGACGCCGGAGGGAATCCAAAGGACGTCTGGATAAAGCGAGGCGAAGGGGATGAGTTGGCCGAAAAGTCCGGTCAAATAATAGACGACGGCGTAAATCAACCACGTCTTCCACCCGACGGATGGAGCCAAGGAATGGAGGGGATGAAGGGAAGGAGCCATGTTGGCGGGCCGGGTGAGGGTGGAGGGCGTGGGGCTTTCGCTCGATTGCCCCGCAAGGGTTGGCGGGAGTCGGAGAACATTGTAGCAATGTTTTGAACCGACGCCAGTCCCGGGAAACGTGGAAAGAAGGGGGGAGGAGCCCTTGCGGCAAGCGCGGACTCAGGGGAAAGCGAGGAGGCCAAGGGGAAGAAACAAAACGCGATCCCCGACCCTCCGGCGTGGGACGGACGGAGGAGATGAGGCGTCCAAGGGAAAAGGTGTGGTCGGGGGGATGGGCGTCCCCGCCCGCCACCCGTTGGGGCGGCCGCGGAGGGCCTGCTAAACCCCATCCGGATGCACCGGAAAACCGCAGCAAGAGTTTTTTTGAGATGGGTCGACAAAAAAAAGCCACCCTGGAGTGACCCAGGAGCTTTTCAAGGGGTCACCGCCTGGCGTCTTCCCAGCTGATTGTGTGGTGCCCCCGGCGCGATTTGAACGCACGGCCTACGGATTAGGAATCCGGTGCTCTATCCGACTGAGCTACGGGGGCGTGGGACGAAGTGAGGGGAAAATGCAGGGAGATTAGGAGAATCGTTTCCTCCAGGCAAGAGGGAAACCGTCGATGCGGCTTGAGGAGGCGTTGAAGGGGGGGATCAGGGGGGGGCACCCTCGCCGGTGTTCATGTCCAGACTCATGCGCTGGCGCAACGCCGCCAGATCCTCGGTGGTTTGGGTGACTTTCACCGACTGGACGCCGGGGACGGCGCGCACCGTTTCCGACGCTTGCTTGATCAACTCCTGCCACAGGGAGATGGTGGTGAGGTGGGATTCCCCCCGCTTGGCGGGATATTCCTGCATCCAGGGAATGCTGTCGGGGACGACCAGGGTGGCGTCGCCATTTTTGTTCAGGCGGACGATGACGGGAAAGTTCCGCAATTGGGGGTTGGCCTTGATCGCCTGGTAACATTGGGCGCGGAGCTGATTTGGTTTGGGCAGGGCGTTTTCTCCCGCGTCCTCGGCGGCCGGAAGGGATCCCGATAACTCCCTGGCAGCCGTTGGGCTGGCGCCGAATCCCCGATCGGACATGACCAGCAGCCGGTCGCTGGCCTTGACGGAAAATTCACTGCCGGGAAACGCCTCGATGATCCGTTGATAGGCCATTTTGGCCTTTTCCAAATCCCCCTCCCGTTCCATCTTGCCCGCCGCGATGTACAACGATTGGGCCGTTCCGGTTTCCAGTTCGTGTTGGAAATTTTTCTCCGCTCCCCGGCGACTCAACGGGCTGGTGGGAAACTTGCGTGAAAATTCCTTCAGGTCGTCGGCATTGCCGCTGGCGCTGTAAAGATCGAACTCGCTCTTGATCGCCTGGGCGGTTTCCGGGCGGTTGGGATATTTGGCGAGAAATTCGTCGTAGCCCTCCACGGTGTTCCGTTCCTTATAGAGTTGGAACGTTCGTGAAATGGCCTCCCGCACCATGGGGGAGTCGCTGAAATGGCGCACGAACCGGTCATAGCCCTCGATGGTGTTCTCTTTTTTCGCAAGCTCGAAAATGTGGTTGATGGCATCCTCCTTGTAGGAGGAATAGGGATACTTTCGCAGGTACTCCTCCAACACGGAAACCGATTCGCTCTTGGCCGCCTGGACAAAGGTTTCCACGTGGGCCTGGCGCAACCGCTGGATCAATCTGGGGGTGATGCGATCATCGTCGGGGAGGCCGTCCTGCTCGTTGAACAACCGGACGGAGGCTCGGACGCTGGGCGTCACTTTCCCGGCGGGACGGCCCAAAAAGAGGTTCATCTCGCGCAACAGGGTTTGAATCTCCTTGATGGCGTCCGGCGACAGATCCTCCACCACGGGTTGCGGCGCGGGCGGAGCGGCGGGCGGGGTCGGGGCGGCGGGAGCGGGGGCCGACTCC
>JADGAP010000166.1 GCA_015231965.1 Magnetococcales bacterium
GACCGGACAACGCCCTGCCGCGCAACAACACCATCAACCTGCGCACGGCCCCATGAACACCCTGATGGCCCTCTCCCTGGTGACGGGCGCCTATCTGCTGGGCGCGGTCCCCTTTGGTCTGCTGGTGGCCCGACTCAAGGGAGCCGGGGACATCCGCCAGCAAGGGAGCGGCAACATCGGGGCCACCAATGTCCTGCGCGTGGCCGGACGGGCCGCGGGCGCCACAGCCCTGCTCCTGGACATGGGCAAGGGGGCCCTGGCCGCCTGGATCGCCATCTCGCTCGAAGGTCCCGACGCCCTGGTCACCGCCGCCCTTGCGCTCTTCCACCTTGAAAAAGGCCACCGCATTTTCCAGGGAGGAGGCCTGGGAGGCGAGCTCTTCGGCGGTTGCGGCCATCTCTTCGGCGGCCCCGGCGTTTTGCTGGATCACCTGGTCCAAGGTTTGAATCGCCCCGTTGATCTGGGCGGCCCCTTGATTTTGCTCCCGGCTGCCGGCGGCGATCTCTTGCACCAGTTCGGCGGTGCGTTGAATGTCCGGGGCCAGCTTGAGGATGATCTGGCCGGTGCGTTCCGCCACCTGGACGCTGGAGCTGGAGAGATGACCGATCTCCCCCGCCGCCGTCTGGCTGCGTTCGGCCAGTTTGCGCACCTCGGCGGCCACCACGGCGAACCCCTTGCCGTGTTCGCCGGCCCGGGCCGCCTCGATGGCGGCGTTGAGGGCCAGCAGGTTGGTTTGCCGTGCGATCTCCTCGATGATGGTGATCTTGCCCGCGATCTCCTTCATGGCGTGAACCGCCTGGATCACGGTCTGGCCCCCCTCCTGGGCGTCGCGGGAGGCGGCCATGGCGATTTTTTCCGTGGTTTGGGCGTTGTCGGTATTTTGCTGAATGTTGCTGGTCATCTCCTCCATGGCGGAGGAGGTCTCCTCGATGCTGGCGGCCTGTTCGACGGCCCCCTGGGAGAGGTTTTGCGTGGTTTCCGACAGCGAGTTGCTGCCCATGGAGACCATGGCGGCGGCCTCCTTGACCTCGGAGATGGTCTGGTGCAGCCGCACCACCGCATCGTTGAGGGTGGTGGCGACGACCCCGATTTCGTCCCGGGTGGCGATGGTGGAGCGGGCGGTGAGATCGCCTTCGCCAAATCGGTGGGCGAAATCACGCAGTTGGACCATGGGACGGGCGATGGAGCGGGCGATGATCCAGGCGAACAGCACGCCCAGGGCGAAGATGATGGCGCTCAGGGTGAGGGCCATGGCCGTCTCGCGGGCGGCGTTCTGATGGGTGGAGGCGGCGGTGTCGAACATCATCTTGTGGCCGTCTTCCACCATTTCGTCCACCAGGGGCTCGATTTTATGCGCCGCTTCCCGCATGCCGGCGGCGGCAGCGGTCACGTCGGCGTCTTTTTTCACCAACTCCATGAACGCCTTGCGGTAGGTGTCGAGCAACCCCTGGATGGTTTTCTTGGCCTCCTCCGGAACGGCGGAAGCTCCGACATTGGCCAGGATGCGATCCGCCGTCTTGCCCACCCGCTCGACATATTTCGCATCCTCGCGGGCGATGTAGTCCTTTTCGTGCTTGCGCATCTCCAGCAGGTCGCGCCAGATGCCGGGCACGGCATGGGCGTCGATGATCTCTTCCATGGCGTGAGCGTTGGCGCTCACCGCGTCGGTGGTCTCCTTGCTCTCCCCCTTGCCCTTGATCTCCTCGGCCAGGGCGACGACGCTTTTTTCGTAAACCTCCAAGGCCCCCAGCAGCTCCTTCTTGAGCCCGTCGCCGAGGGTGGAGGCGGCGACCGCCTTGCGGAACGCCTCCCGCAATTGGGTGTGACGTTGGGCGTATTTACCGTCCTTGCGCAGCCGCAGATCTTTTTCCGCCCGGCGCATTTGCAGGCCCAGAATCTCCAGATGGGCCGTGTCGTAATCGTTGAGCAATTTTTCCAGCTCGTGGGCCGCCTTGCGGAACTGCCCCTGCAAGCCTTGGTCGGGGGTCAACCCCTTCTCCTCCCACACCTTGGCCAGGGCGAGGAAGGAGGCTTCGTAGGCGTCGATCAATTGGACGGCCTGGTGGCTATCATCCACCACTTCGTCGTTGCCCATCACTCGGGCCCCCTCGGCAATGCCGGAGGCGCTTTTTTTGACCTCGCCCACCGCTTTCTTCACCTGCTCGATGTACTTGGCGTCGAGACGGATGAGAAAATCTTTCTCGCCCCGGCGGGCGGTGAGCATGGCGGAGCCCAACTCCTGGGCGTTGCTCTTGACCACCTGAGCCCCGTTGAGGAGTTGTTCGTAGTTGCCCTGGGTGTGGTTCAGGGTGAGCTGATACTGCCCCACCACGCCCAGAAACAGGATGCCCACCAGTCCGAATCCCACTCCCAACTTACCCGCGACGCGCAGATTCATGAAGGCGCTGGCGATGCTCATGCGATCCTCTCCTCACTCATCATTTCAAATATTTTAAATGGGGCATTCTTGGAGTCGATCCCGCAAACGGACGAAGAAGCGCCAGGATGGTTGGTGCCAGGCGGGGTTCATCTTGCAACGGCAACCCCTTGAATGAAAACATGGTTCACCCCCCCGTCCCCATGATTCCATCCTGCATTCGGCGATTGCCCGTATTTTTCCGGTAGGTGGACTCGAAATGCGGAACTTTCGCCCCTCTATCGGGCCGGGGGCTTTGAAACAGTGAGAATACACATAATTATCATTGATGCAACCGATTTTTGCCCGGCGTGGCGCGGCAGGGGGGGGATTTTCCCCATGGGCATGAGGCAACCCAATGATATGATTCAAAATATAAATTGGTTGCAATGGATTTTGACGCAGCTTGTCCAATCAGGTCTATAATAAACTATCAATTCATCTCGCGCCCTTGGCGGGGAGGGGGGGCCTCCGCGCCCGCCCGCTGTTCACTTGCGTCGGCTTCGTGGGGAGGGGAGAATGAAACGGGGAGGCTTTCTTGGGAGCCATGGTCCCATCCGTGGGATTTGCAAGGGATTCGCCCACGGATGGGGGATGGGACGGCCATGGGGCGCGGCGGGGAAAGGATGAGTCGGTGATGACCAGGGGCGGAAAACGGCTGTTGCTGGCGGCGGCGCTGGCGGCGGCGGGGGGATGGGCGGCGATGCGTTCCGGGGCAACGCCGGAAAACAAGACCCCGGCGGGGCCGTCGCCGGTTTCGGCGGTGGTTGCGCAGGCGCAACGTCGCGCCTTGTCGGTGGAGGTCCGCACCGTGGGACGGGTGCAACCCATCGCCAGCGTCGGGGTGCGCACCCGCCTGGAGGGGGAGATTACGGAGGTCCATTTTCGCGAGGGGGAGGAGGTCGGCGAGGGGCAACGGCTCTTCACCCTGGACGAGCGGGGGCCGCAAGCGGCGCTGGCCCAGGCGGAGGCGCAACAGGCCAAGGAGCGGGCCTCCCTGGTCAACGCCCGGCAGGAGGTGGACCGCTACACCCCGCTGGCCCAATCGGGGACCGCCACCCGGCAAAAGTTGGAGGACGCCATCGCCAAGGCGCGGATGGCCGAGGCCGGGGTCAAGGCGGCGGAGGCCGCCGTCGCCAGCGCCCGGTTGATGCTCTCCTACGCCCACATCGACGCGCCGCTGGCGGGGCGGACCGGGGCGCTGGCGTTGCACCGGGGGGACATGGCCCGGGTGGGGGATCCCAATCCCCTGGTGGTGATCAACCCGTTGCGTCCCATCCACGTCGCCTTTTCCCTGCCGCAACGGGAGCTGCCAGCGATTCAGGCGGGGCAGGCCCAGGCCCCCCTCCCCGTGTTCGCCGCCTTTTCCGGCGACGCCAACACGCCGCCCCTCGAAGGCAAGCTGACGTTCATCGACCATGCGGTGGATGGGGCCACCGGGGCCATCGCTCTCAAGGCGGAGTTCGCCAACGAGGGGCTGGCCCTGTGGCCCGGTCGTCAGGTCAACGTGACGCTGCGGCTGCGGGAGGAGCCCGACGTGGTGGTGGTTCCGGCCCCGGCGGTGCAAAACAGCCAGCAGGGAACCTACGTCTTTCTCGTCACCCCCGAGGAAAAGGCGGAGATGCGTTCGGTGAAAGTGGCCCGCACCCAGGGGGGGATGGCGGTGATTGGCGAGGGGCTCTCCGGCGGGGAGTCGGTGGTGGTGGATGGGCAATTCCGCATGTCCCCCGGCTCCCCGGTGATCGTGCGCAAGACGTTGGACGGCGCGGCAGGGGGGGAGACGAAGGATGGAAAGGCGGCGTTGGGCAAGGCGGAGGGGAGCCAGGCCCCGGAGGCCGCTTCGTTCACCCCGTCGGCTGCCGACGCCCCCTCGGGAGGCGGGCGATGAATTTGTCGGAGTTGTGCATTCGTCGTCCGGTGATGACGACGCTGCTCTCCCTGGCGCTGGTGATTTTCGGCGTCTTCGCCTATCGGCTGTTGCCGGTGTCGGCCCTGCCGGCGGTGGACTATCCCACCATCAGCGTCACCGCCAATCTGCCGGGGGCGAGTCCGGAGACCATGGCGGCCTCGGTGGCGACGCCGTTGGAAAAGCAGTTCACCACGATTGCCGGGGTGGAGAGCATCAACTCCGCCAGCACCCGGGGTCAAACCCAGATTACCCTGCAATTCGACCTGGAGCGTTCGTTGGACGCGGCGGCGCTGGATGTGCAGTCGGCCATCAGCGTGGCCCAGCGGCTGCTGCCGACGGACATGCCCGCCCCGCCGTCGTTTCGCAAGGTCAATCCGGCCAATCAGCCGGTCATTTTCATGGCGATGAACTCGCCCACCCTGCCCCTTTCGACGGTCAACGAGTACGCCGAAAATCTGGTGGCGCAACGCATTTCCACCTTGCCCGGGGTGGCCCAGGTGATGGTCTATGGCGAGCAGAAGTTCGCCGTGCGGGTGCAGGCGGACCCCGACGCCCTGGCCTCCCGGGAAATGACTCTGGACGATCTGCGCAAGGTCTTGTCCGGGGCCAACTCCAACACCCCGGTGGGCAGTTTGAACACCGCCTCCCAGACCATCAATCTGGACTCCACCGGACAGATCCGCCGCGCCGAGGGGTTCAAGCCGCTGGTGGCGGCGTGGCGCAACGGAGCCCCGGTGCGGTTGTCCGAGGTGGCCAACGTCATCGATTCGGTGAAAAACGACAAACTGGCCACCTGGCTCAACGGCAAGCGGGCCATCGTCATGGCGGTGCAGCGCCAGCCCGGCTCCAACACCGTGGCGGTGACCGACGCGGTGCGCAACCTGATCCCCACCTTTCGGGCGCAGTTGCCGCCGTCCATCGGCATCGAGGTGTTGTTCGACCGCTCCCTGTCGATTCGGGCCTCGGTCAAGGATGTGCAGTTCACCCTGTTGCTGACCACGTTTTTGGTGGTGGGGGTGATCTATCTGTTCATGCACGATGTCACCGCCACCCTGGTTCCGGCCATCGTGCTGCCGGTGTCGTTGTTGGGAACCTGCGCCGTCATGTACTTGCTGGGTTACAGCATCGACAATCTGTCGCTGATGGCCCTGACCTTGGCGGTGGGGTTTGTGGTGGATGATGCCATCGTCATGCTGGAAAACATCGTCCGCTATCTGGAAAAGGGGATGGGGGCGATGGAAGCGGCGCTCAAGGGGGCGCGGGAGATCAGTTTCACCATCGTCTCCATCACCATCTCCCTGGTGGCGGCGTTCATTCCGGTGCTGTTCATGGGCGGGGTGATCGGGCGGTTGTTCCATGAATTCGCCGTGACCATCAGCGTGGCGATTCTGGTCTCCGGGGTGGTGTCGTTGACCCTCACGCCGATGATGTGCTCCCGCATGTTCAACGCCGCCGATCCGCAGGACCACGGCCACAAGCGATTTTTTGCGCTGCTGCTGGCGGGCTACCGGACCGGGTTGGATTGGGTGCTGGGTCATCGGCGGTTCATGCTCCTGGTCACCCTCGCCACCCTGGGGTTGACGGGGGGGCTGATGTCGGCGGTTCCCAAGGGATTTTTCCCGGTGGAGGACACCGGCTTCATCATCGCCGTCACCGAGGCCTCCGAGGATACCTCCTTCGCCGCCATGGTGGAGCGGCAAAAGGCGGTAGCGGAAATTTTGCGCAACGATCCGGAGGTGATCAACGTCAACTCCACGGTGGGGGCGGGGGGGCCGAACTCGACGATGAACAATGGTCGGGCCTTCGTCGCCTTGAAGCCGGGCCGCAACTCCACCATGCAGCAGGCGATTCAGCGGTTGCGCCAGGCGGTTTCGGTGGTTCCGGGGATCACGGTCTTTTTCCAGCCGATCCAGAACATTTCGGTCAACACCAAGATTTCCAAGAGCCTCTACCAGTACACCCTTCAGGCGGGGGAGTTGGAGACCCTCTTCCTGTGGGCGCCGCGCATCGAGGCCAAGCTGAAGCAGCTTCCCGGGCTCCAGGACGTGGGCAGCGATTTGCAGATCAAAAGCCCGGTGGCCATGGTGGAGATCGACCGGGAGCAGGCAGCGATTTTGGGGGTCAACACCGAGCAGTTGCGGGACATGCTGTATAACGCCTTTGGCAATCGGCAGGTCTCCACCATCTACACCCAGGCCAGCGACTACGCCGTGATTTTGGAAATCGCCCCGGAGTTTCAGGGGGATCCGGGGGACTTATCGCGGCTTTACGTGCGGGGGAGCCATGGACGGCTGGTTCCCCTGGACTCCTTTGTCACCATCAAGCGGGAGGTGGGGCCGGCGTCGGTGAACCATTTGTCGCAACTGCCGGCGGTGACCCTCTCCTTCAATCTGGCCCCCGGGGCGGCGTTGGGCGACGCGGTGGCGCGGGTGAAGGCGATGGAGCGGGAGCTCAATCTTCCCGCTACCTTGTCCACCTCATTCCAGGGGACGGCGCAAATTTTTCAAAAATCCCTGCAAAACCAGGGAATGCTGATCCTGGCGGCGGTGATCGTGGTCTATATCGTGCTGGGGGTGTTGTATGAAAGCTACGCCCATCCCATCACCATTCTTTCCGGCTTGCCGTCGGCGGCGGTGGGGGCGCTGCTCACCCTGATCCTCTTCGGTCATGAGTTGTCGGTGATTTCGGTGATCGGGCTGGTGATGCTCATCGGCATCGTGAAAAAGAACGCCATCATGATGATCGACTTCGCCATCGCCCGCCGTGCCCTGGGCGAGGAGCCCTTGGCGGCGATTCGCGAGGCCTGCCTGCTGCGCTTTCGCCCCATCATGATGACCACCATGGCGGCGTTGATGGGGGCGCTTCCCATCGCCTTGGGGATGGGCGCGGGGGCGGAGTTGCGTCAGCCCTTGGGATTGGCGGTGGTGGGGGGGTTGGTGGTTTCGCAGATGCTGACTTTGTTCATCACCCCGGTGATCTATCTCTACATCGAGGAGATGCGGGTCCGTCTGCTGGGGGCGCGGGCCTTGGCGGCACCGACGGGGGTGGCCACGGAGGTGGTGGTCTGACCGCCTCTGCTCCCGGTGGGGGGCTAGAGTCGTTCCATTCTAGATTTGCACAATACGTCAAGTGGAGCCAGGAGATGCAACCAACTTTTCCCTCCCCCTGAAATCGTCATTCCCGCGAAGGCGGGAATCCAGGCTTGTACGCTTTTTTTGCGGTCGTTC
>JADGAP010000167.1 GCA_015231965.1 Magnetococcales bacterium
CCCCTCTGAAAATGGATGGCACGAAAGGTTCCCACGCCATGGACGCCCCCTCCCTCCAGCGCATCGGCCTGATCACCAAGCTCGCCGACCAGCGGGCCATGGAGTCCGCCGGTCGGTTGGCGGAGTGGCTCCACGCCCGGGGCCGGGAGGTCGCCGTCACCCACGAAACGGCGGCCTATCTCCGGCTGCCGGAAGAGGTGGCCCAGCGGCGCAAACCGGAGGAGGTTCCCGAGGGGCAGGATTTGGTGGTGGTGATCGGCGGCGACGGCACCTTCATCGGGGCCGCCCGGACGGTGGGCGGGGGCGCGGTTCCGCTGCTGGGCATCAACATGGGCCGCCTGGGGTTCCTCACCGAAATTCCCCGCCACGTCATGATCCCCACCCTGGAAAAGGTGCTGGCCGGTCACTATCGCATCGAGGAGCGCATGACCCTGGAGACCACCGTCTGGCGCGAGGGGGGGGTGGCGTTGCGCCAGCGGGTGATCAACGATGTGGTGGTCCACAAGTGGGAACTGGCCCGGATGATCGAATTCGAGGTGTCGGTGGATGGCCAGTTCGTCTTTTCCAGTCGCGCCGACGGACTCATCGCCTCCACCCCCACCGGCTCCACGGCCTACGCCCTGTCGGCGGGGGGACCGATTATGCATCCGTCGCTGGAGGCGATGCTGCTGGTTCCCATCTGCCCCCACACCCTCTCCAACCGCCCCATCGCCATCCCCGGCAGCGGCGTGGTGGAGATCGGGCTGGTTCCCGACAATCTCAGCCGACAAGTCACCCTGGACGGCCAAACCGCCTTTCCCCTGGCCGACGGCGACCGCATCACCATTCAACGCTCCCCCCATCCGCTGAAAGTGTTGCACCTGACCGAACGCAACTACTACGACATCCTCCGGCAAAAACTCCGTTGGGGGGTTCACGCCGGGCCCGAACGTCACGAGGGATCATTTCCAGGAGCCAACCCATGAACGTGAACGACACGGATCCCCTTTTCCTTTCCCGACGCCAATTGTTGGCGGCGGGCGTCGCTCTCGGCCTCGGCACCGTCGCCGAGGGGACCGGAATGGCCTGGGCGGCGGAAGGCGGAGTTCCCGAGCAGGGATTTCGCGACCTCCAGGGGGCGGTGCGGGTCAACGGACAGCCCGCCCGGGTGGGACAAATCCTGCAATCCGGCGACATGGTGGAGACCGGCGACGACGGAACGGCGACGCTAGTCAGCGGTTCGGACGCCCTGCTGCTACGCCACAAGACCATGATCGTGGCGACGGTCCGCACCGGCGGCGTCGCGGACCGGGCGGTGGAAGGGCTCAAGCTGTTGCAAGGCGGGGTGCTGGCGGTGTTCGGCCTCCACCCGGCCAAGATTGAAACCTCGGTGGCGGTGATGGGCATTCGCGGCACCGGACTCTACATCGAGGCCGACCCCCAGGGCCAAACCACCTATTGCTGCGCCTGCTACGGCGCGGTGGACGTCACCCCGGAGGGTTCCAAAACGACCAAGGCCCTCGCCGCCACCCATCACCAAGCCTGCAAGGTGCAATACGCCCCCACCGGGGCGCGGGTCTCCGACGAAACCCTGCTCAACCACACCGACGAGGAGTTGACCCGACTGGAATCCCTGGTCTTCCGCAAGCCGCCCTTCGCTCCCGCCAAGGGGTGAGGATTGCGGTTCGGAACAACTCACGACGAACAGGGAGGACGCCATGAATCCATGGGAAAGTTTCTCCACCACCCGACGGCGGTTGCTGCGACGGGGCGCAGGCTGGGGCCTGGCGGCGGCGCTGGGCGCTCCCGGGCGGCTCTGGGCCTTCGGCGCCCCGGTTCCGGTTCAGGGATTCCGCGAAATCCAGGGTCGGGTGACGGTCAACGGTCGGCCCGCCCAGGAGGGCGTCGTCCTCCAGTCCGGCGACCGGGTGGAGACCGCCGAGGAGGCGACGGCGGTCTTTGTCTCGGGCCGGGATGCGACGCGGTTGCGGCCCAAGACCGTGGTGGAGGTTTCGTTGCGCGGCGGCGGGGCGGTCGAGGCGGTGGTGGAAGGGCTCCAGGTGTTGCAGGGGGGGGTGCTGGCGGTTTTCGGCATTCACCCCGCCACGGTCAAAACCCCGGTGGCGACCATGGGCATCCGCGGCACCGGGATCTACATCGAAACCAGTGAGGCGGAAAGCTACCTTTGCACCTGCTACGGTCGCGTGGAATTGGCGGCGTTGGAGGATCCCCGCGTCGCGGAGACCCTGATCACCTCCCACCACGACACCCCGCGCACCCTGCGACGCACCGCCCAGGGCTCCCACATCGTCCCGGCCCCGATGATCCACCACAACGACGCCGAGCTGCGGCAGTTGGAACAGCTCGTCTTCCGCACCCCCCCCACGCAATGGGAGGGATACTGAAGGCCCATGCTCACCCGTCTCTCCATCGAACACATCGCCCTCATCGACCGGCTGGAGTTGGAGCCGCAAGAGGGGCTGACCCTGATCACCGGCGAGACCGGAGCGGGCAAATCGATCCTGCTGGACGCCCTGCAACTGGCCCTGGGAGAGCGGGCCGACGCCTCGCTGCTGCGCTCCGGGGCGGAAAAGGGGGCGGTGTCGGCCCTCTTCCGCCTGAAGCCGGACCACCCCCTGCGCCCCTGGCTGGCGGAACGGGAGTTGAGCGGCGACGGCGACGAGGTGCATCTGCGTCGGGTCATCGCCCGCTCGGGGCGGAGTCAATCCTTCATCAACGACACCCCGGTCACCCTGGCCGCCCTGGCCCAGGCCGGGGAGTTGCTGGTGGACATCCACGGCCAGAACGCCCATCAAACCCTGCTCCAGCCGGAGAACGTGCTGCCGCTGCTGGACGGGTTCGCCGGACACGAGACGTTGCTGCGGGAGACCGCCGCCTGCCACGCCCGTTGGAAGGAGGTCCGCCAGCGGTTGGACGCGCTACGCGGTCAAGCCCGCAGCGCGGCCGAGCAACGCTCCTTTCTCGCTTGGCAACTGGAGGAGTTGGACCGGGCGGGGGTGCGGGTCGGCGAATGGGAGGAGTTGGAAGGCCGTCGGCTGCGCCTGAAACACGCCGTCAAGCTGGAGGAACTCTGCCATCGCGCCGGCGACCTGCTGCTGGAGGAGGGGCAGGCCTCCCCCCTGGCGGGACGGGCGGCGGCGCTGCTGGATCAGGCCAAGGGGCTGGATCCGGGGTTGGAGGAGCTGGCGGCGACCCTCCGTTCGCTGCATTATGAGTTGGCCGACGCCGGAGAACGGCTGTTTCACTATCTCAAGGGGCTGGAGTCGGATCCGGAATCGCTGGAAGAGTTGGAGGAGCGGCTGGAGTTGATCCGCGGGCTGACCCGCAAACATCGTTGCGAGGCGGATCAACTGCCGGAGCTGGCGACCCGCTGGCGCCAGGAGCTGGCGGCGCTGGATCAGGCGGAAGCGTTGGAGTCCCAGTTGAGCGCCGAGTTGGCCCAGACCCGCGCCGCCTGGGGGGAGGAGGCCAGCCGCTTGAACCTCTCCCGCAACCAGGCGGCGGACCGGTTGTCCAAGGCGGTGGAGAAGGAGTTGAAGGCGCTGCGCATGGCGGGAACCCGCTTCGCCCTGCGCCTCTCCCCCCGGGGCGGCGACCCCCGGGCCGACGGCGGCGACGATGGCGAATTTTATCTCAGCGCCAACCCCGGCGAGCCCCTCAAACCGTTGCGGCAGGTGGCCTCGGGGGGGGAACGCTCCCGGGTGATGTTGGCCCTCAAAACCCTGCTGGCCCACCTGGGGCCGGTCTCCACCCTGATTTTCGACGAGGTGGACGTGGGGGTGGGGGGACGCACCGCCTCGGCCATCGGGGCGCGGCTGGCCCGACTGGCGGAGAGCCGTCAGGTGCTGACCATCTCCCATCAGCCGCAAACGGCGGCCTGGGGTCGGCATCATTGGAAGGTGGAAAAAATCACCGTTGGCGACCAGACCCAAGTCGCCCTGCGCCCCCTCAACCCGGCGGAACGGGTGGAGGAGCTGGCCCGCATGTTGGCCGGCGAGTCCGTCACCGACGCCGCCCGACGCAACGCCCGGGAGCTGCTGCGCGCCGTCGCCGCGCCCCGTTCCGATGGAGAGGATTGAGCAAGCCCATGGAACTCTACTTCAACAACCGCATCCGCCATCTTCCCGAACTTTATGAGGGCGAGGAGGATGTTCCCTCCCTGGCGATCAGCGTTCACTTGCACGCCTGGCGCTTTCCCGAGGGGGCGGATCCCCAGTCGACGCCCCCCCGGGAGGCCCGCTTGCGCTTGGAAATTCGCGAGGGTTCCACCCAATCCGACCACCCCCTGGTGGGCGTGGGGTTTGTCACCGTCAGCCCCGAGGCGGTGTTGGCGTGGCAGGGCCTGGCCCCCTTGAGTCAGGCCATTCTCGACGGACTTTTCACCCACCCCCGGCTTCACGAATTGTTGACCTCCGCCGCCCGGGAAGCGTTAAAATTGCCCGAGGAGTTGGAAGCGGAAAAAGAGGCCGCCATCAAAATTCCGCTGAACGTGGTCAAAAAGCGGATGGAAAAGGGGATCTTTTGATCCGCCTCCCCCCCGGGGATGAGGGGTTCCCGTTGGGGAACCCGGAAGCCGATGCCAGCGTTTGACCAGGAGAGGTCGCCCCATGGAGCCCATGGAACCCCGGGACGGTAACGAGAGCGGGATCTTGACCAGCTCCCGGCAAAAAACCGCCGAGCCCCCGATGTACAAGGTGATTTTGCTCAACGACGACTTCACGCCCATGGAATTCGTGGTGGATCTGCTGATCCGTTTTTTCAACAAGTCGATGCAAGAGGCGACGCGCATCATGTTGAATGTGCATCACAAGGGGTTCGGTATTTGCGGGGCTTACTCCCGGGAGATCGCCGAAACCAAGGTGACCCAGGTCAACCAGTGGGCGCGGGATCATCATCACCCCCTGCGTTGCCGCATGGAACGCAACTAGTTCTTCCCTTCCCTTCGACGCCGACGCGCCGATTCAACCCGGTCCGTCTTGTTCCCCTTCGCGATGAGCGCCCATCCCATGATCAGCAAACCCTTGGAGCGATCCCTCAACCTGGCCCTGCGCACCGCCCACGAGCAGCGCCACCAGTACGCCACCGTGGAGCATCTGCTCCTGGCGTTGCTGGAAAATCCCGAGGCGTCGGAGGTGTTGATCTCCTGCGGCTGCGACCTTCCCCGTCTCTCGAAAAATTTGAAGCAGCATCTGGACCAGCACATCCCCGTGGTGGACATGGCCAACGGGGAGTACGAAATCACCCCGACGGTGGCCTTTCAGCGGGTAATTCAGCGGGCGGCCTATCAGGTGCAGTCGGCGGGTAAGGATTTGGTCACCGGGGCCTACGTGCTGGTGGCCATTTTTTCCGAGCGGGAGTCCCACGCCGTCTTCTATCTGAGGGAGCAGAACATCACCCGGCTGGACGTGCAAACCGTGATGGCCAACGGCTCCTACCCCTCGGAGGAGGAGGGGGAGGATCCCGGCGAGGGGGGCGAGCGCCACGGCGAGGAGACCGCCTCCAGCCGCGCCGATCCCCTGGCGGTCTACGCCGCCAACCTCAACGAAAAGGCCCAGCAGGGCAAGATCGACCCCCTGGTGGGGCGGGAGTCGGAGATCATCCGGGCGATGCAGGTGCTATGTCGGCGGCGCAAAAACAATCCCCTCTTCGTGGGGGATTCCGGGGTGGGCAAGACCCATCTGGTGGAGGGGTTGGCCTGCAAGATCACCAAGGGGGAGGTTCCGGAATTTTTGCGCAAGAGCGTGATCTACGCCCTGGACATGGGATCGTTGCTGGCGGGGTCCAAGTTTCGCGGCGATTTCGAGGCCCGACTCAAGGGGGTGCTGAAGGCGTTACAACAACAGCCGGGGGCCATTCTCTTCATCGACGAGATCCAGACCATCATCGGTGCCGGCTCCACCAGCGGCAGCTCCATGGACGCCTCCAACCTGCTCAAGCCCTTCCTCGCCTCGGGGGAGGTGCGGTGCATCGGCTCGACCACGTATGAGGAGTACCGCTCCATCTTCGAGAAGGATCGGGCGTTGAACCGCCGCTTCCAAAAAATCGACGTCAACGAGCCCAGCCAGGAGGAGACGCTGCAAATTCTCCACGGCCTCAAGCCCCGTTACGAGGAGCATCACGGCATCGGCTACACCCATCAGGCGCTGCGGGCGGCGGTGGAGTTGTCCAGCCGTCACATCACCGATCGCCATCACCCCGACTCGGCCATCGACGTCATCGACGAGGCGGGGGCGGCGATGCGGCTGCTCCCCGTCTCGCGGCGCAAGAAGAGCGTCGGGGTGCGGGAAGTGGAGGAAGTCGTCGCCCGCATCGCCCGCATTCCTCCCCGCTCCGTCTCTCACGACGACCGGGAGGTGTTGCGCCATCTGGGTTCCAACCTCAAGTTCGTGCTGTACGGTCAGGACAAGGCGGTGGATCGGGTATGCGAGGCGATCAAGCTCTCCCGGACGGGGTTGGGCAATCCGGAAAAGCCCATCGGCTCTTTCCTCTTCGCCGGCCCCACCGGGGTGGGCAAGACCGAACTGGCCCGGCAGTTGGCCAAGCAGTTGGGCGTCGAGTTGATCCGCTTCGACATGAGCGAGTACATGGAGCGCCACGCCGTCTCCCGCCTGATCGGTGCCCCCCCAGGCTACGTGGGATTTGATCAGGGGGGGCTGCTCACCGATGCGGTGACCAAAAATCCCCACGCCGTGCTGCTGTTGGACGAAATCGAAAAGGCCCACATCGACCTGTTCAACATTTTGCTCCAGGTGATGGACCACGGCAGCCTGACCGACAACAACGGCCGCAAGGCCAACTTCCGCAACGTGATTTTGATCATGACCACCAACGCCGGGGCCCAGGATATGGATCGCACCGCCATAGGCTTCACCCCCGTCTCCACCGTCGGGGACGAAATGAAGGAGATTCGCCGCCTCTTCACCCCGGAGTTCCGCAACCGGCTGGACGCCATCGTCAGCTTCGCCCCCCTCTCCCGGGATTCGGTGCTGCGCGTCGTGGACAAATTCATGGCCGCCCTGGAGGTCCAACTGGATCAACGCAAGGTGGAACTGCGCATCGCCGAGGAGGCCCGCCAATGGCTGGCCGATCACGGCTTCGACCGCAAGAACGGTGCCCGCCCCATGGAACGCTTGATCAATCAGGAGATCCGAAGCCACCTCGCCGAGGAGTTGCTCTTCGGCCAGTTGAGCCAGGGCGGAACGGTCATGGTGATCGCCAAGGAAGGCAAGCTGGCCCTGGAGATTCAACCCGCCGAATCGGCCAAGGGGAAAGGGTGAAGATCTCCGTTCCCTGGCGGGGTTGACTCCCCCAGGGTGCGTTGACCTTCACGGAATCCATCGTGAAACAGCCCAAAGCGCATGGCGTTTTCGCCCTTCGCGTAGCGCGCCCAGCCGGACTGGCGGAGCCAGCCTGCGGGGTGAGGGCCGGGGACGGCCCGAATCAAGCCGCAGTCCCATTCAAACGGATCCGCGTTCCATTCAGCTTGATCCATTGTAACTATTCAGCACCCCCCATTTTTTGGAGAGAAATCCGGAATCAGGTGAAAA
>JADGAP010000168.1 GCA_015231965.1 Magnetococcales bacterium
CCCTATCGGCTTTCCTGGATTCCCGCTTCCGCGGGAATGACGAGCGTCAATTCTTTAGCTGGTAATGTGCAAAACTTGTTTGGAATGACTCTAATTTATTGAAGAATAATATCAACACATTCATTGCATTATCAATATGTTGCAACATATTGATACGGATAATCCGACAGGCTGCTAGGGCAGGATAAACCACTGCCCGTCGGGAAAAAGCCGGCCCCCCACCGCCTGGACCACCTTTCCCGCGTCGTCCCAGGAGAAGCTATCGCTCAAGGGCGGGGTCATCCACCACGCCGCGACCATGGCGAGGTAGAGCAACAGTGTCGAGGGTCCATGGCGGGAGTAGAGCTTGATCGCCCCGCCCAGGGAACTTTTGGGCTGCACCGACCAGATGTTGAGGCTGGTCCACTCGTCCAGCAGCAGATGAGTCAGATATCCCCCGGCGAAAAATCCCCCCGCCAACCACGCGAAACGGGGATCCGCCCCCGCCGCCACGCCGAGCAGCGTTGCCAGACACCCCGCCAGCACCACCGCCGGAAGGGAGTGAAACACCCCCCGGTGTTCGGTGAAGCGGACAAAAAGCCGCCGCAAGCCGTCCCGGGTGAAGAGAAAGATCCCCCCGCCCAGCAGGGTCAATTCGGCCAATGACCAGTGGTCCGCCAGGGCCGCGATGGCGAGGAAGGCCAATCCTCCCCCCGCAGCGGTGAAGGCCAGCCGCAGCGGGGTGGAGTCGGGGGCGTCCAGATCCGGGGCCAATCCGCCCAGAACGGCGGCGAAAAAGCAGAGCCCCGCCACCCCCGGCGACGCCGCCCCGGCGATGAGCAGCACCGCCGCCGCCATCCCCCCCGCCACCGACGCCGTGGTCAGATGGGTCTGAAATCCCGCCATTCCCCCTCCGCTCTTCCTCTTCGTTCGAGACCGCCCCCCATTTTCTTCCCCTTTCTCCCCGCACCGCTCTATCCTGTCCAGGTGAAGGGGGGGATTGGGGGGAAGCTGATTCGGGCCATCCCTGGCCCGCACCCTGCGGGCTCGCTGCGCGAGTCCGATTCGCCAGTCCTGGCGAATCGTCGCCGCAGGCAACCCGATTTTCACGGAACCCTACTTATGCGGCCATCTCGCGATGTGCAAAACTAAATTAGAATGGCTCTAGAGTAACTCCAATTGAAATCTGCACATGCGGAGATTGCAGATGCAAGGAACCCATGCCCAAAATGAACCGATAGGGGTAGAGAAGGGGTCTCCCCCTCCCCTCCCTCCGAACCGTGCGTGCGGTTTCCCGCCTCCGCGGGAATGACGTTTTCGTGGTTGAGGAGTGGGTTGCATAGCCCAGGCACCGCTTAACGACATGTGTAACTTTAAAATGGAATGGCTCTATCTCGAAACACGAAGATCGCCCTGAGACATTTTGTCTCGGGCGTCCGCCATCCCGTCGCAGTTTGGGAGGGTGTGCAACATCCGGTGTTTCAAGGGCGCTCTCCGACCGGGGACGCGGGAGTCGAACCGCGCTCGCCTCGGGAGCGTCATCCCCCGGGGGCGTCTGGGGGAGAATCCTCAACGACGGGGGAGAGAAGCTCGACCACCGCACGCATCAAATCTTCCTGAAGAAACGGCTTCAGCAACACCCTGTCGGCTCCGCACTGCTGGGCCAGATCGCCCAGCCGGGCAGCCCACAATCCCCGATACCCCCCGGTCACCGCCACCACTTTGACCCACGGAACCTCTTGTTTCAGCGCGGTAATCAGCGAATGGCCGTCCATTCCGGGCATGACGATGTCGGTGATCACCAAATCCACCGTCATGTTACGCACGTGGTCCAGGGCCTCCACCGCCCCCCCCACCTGGGCGACATGCGCCCCCCGCGTGGCGAGCATTTCAACCAAAAGCGCCCGCAATTGGGGATCATCGTCCACCACTAATATGCGCTCTTCCTTACCGCCCATCTCCATGGTCGCCAGCTCCCGGAGGCCTTGCGTTGAGCCGACCCCGTTTCATCCGGGGGTCCATGGATTGAGTTCAACGCAAGAATCGTGCGAGACTTAAGAGCATGGTTCATTTCATCCATCCAGAAACGACCGTCAACCCGTGGCGGAGTCGCCGCTCGCCTCCTCCAGACCAGGAGCGGCATTCAGGGGTGAAAGTTTCCGGATCTCCCGGGCTAGGTCGGCGATCAAAAACGGTTTTTGCAACACCGTGGCGGGACGGAACCGTCCCATGTCCTCGGGAGCCAGGGCGTGAACCATGCCGGAGCAGAGCAGCACCGGCATATCGGGACGCAGCCGGTTCAACCCTTCCCCCAGCTTGGCCCCGTTGAGACGCGGCATGGCGAAGTCCACCACGGCCACGTCGAACGCCTGGGGAGCGGCGGCGAAATGGTCCCAGGCCGCTTGCGAATCGGTGAAACTTATGACCCGATAGCCCAATTTTTCCAATCCCAAATGCACCGCCCGCAAAATTCCCTCCTCGTCATCCACCAAAAGGATGCGCTCGTGACCAAGCTCCGGCGGCAGGGTGGGAAGCTCGACGGTTTGGCGCATCTCCTCCCGCAGGGGCAAATCGATCTGAAACAAGGCCCCTTGCCCGGGCTGGCTCTCCACCCGCAGGGTTCCGCCCAGCTTTTGCACGATGCCGTGAACCACCGCCAACCCCAACCCGGTTCCCTTGCCCGGATCCTTGGTGGTGAAGAAGGGTTCGAAAATGCGTTCCATCCATTCCGCGGGAATTCCCTCCCCGGTATCCCGCACCTCCAACCGCGCCACGGCACCGCCGCTGCGGGGAGCGCCGCCGGGGAGAACCCGACGAACCACGCGCAAGGTCAGCATGCCGCCCTGGCGCTCCATGGCATGGTGGGCGTTGGTGACCAGATTCATGAGAATTTGCTGAATCTGCACCGGAGCGGCGAACACCGTCAGCTCCTCGGCGGGGAGATCCACCGTCAACTCAATGGTGGCGGGCAGCGTGGCGCGGGCGAACTTGGCCACCTCCTTGACCAGGGGCGTCAGGGGAATGGGAACCGCGGCATCGCTCTCGCCCTGCATCCCTCGACTGAAGGTGAGCAACTGGGCCACTAGGTCCCGAGCCCGAATGCTGGCCTTGAACACCTCCTCCAAATAGCGCCGCAACGCCGACCCCTCGATGGCGTTACTCAACCCCAGATCGGCGTAGCCCAGGATCACGGTGAGAATATTGTTGAAATCGTGGGCGATGCCCCCGGTGAGGGTGGCGATGGCCTCCATCTTTTGCGCCTGCAACAACTGCTGACTCAGTTTCACCCGTTCGGAAATATCTGCAAAGCTGACCACCCAGCCGCCCCACCGCTCCCCGATGTTCAAGGGGGAGCAGGTCATCTCCACCGGCATCCACGACCCGTCGGCGCGGAGGAAACGCACCTTGTCATTGTGCACCGTCCGCTGACATTTTCCCGCATGGCACAAGGGGCAGGCGTATTCCGTCCCGTGAATCCATTCATAAGAAGGGCCGTAAAGCGCCGTGTGCATGGGGCGCCCCAATAACTGATCTTCCCGTTCGTACCCCAACAGGGCAACACTGGCAGGATTGCAGAACAGACAAAGGCCGTTTTCATCGGTTCCGAAAATGCCCACGTCCACCGAGGCCAACAGGGCGCGCACCTTCTCCTCGTTCAGCCGATTCTCCTCCTCCAGGCGCTTGGAGGCGGTGAGATCGTCGTAAACCGACGCCACCTCGCCGGAATCCAGGCGATAAACATAATTTTGCCGCCACCCTTGAATGCGCTGATCCTCGTAAAAGCATAGCGGAAAATGCTCCGGCTGGCCGGTGCGCCAGACCCGGCGGAAGACCTCCAACAGACCGAAGGATTCAATCCCCGGAAAGACTTCCACCACGTTCCGCCCCAGAAGATCCTCCCGGCGGACGTTTTCGATGCGCTCCACCGACTGGTTGATCTCCTTGATGCGAAAGCTCTCCCCCCCATCGTCGGTGGCGTAGACCGCCACGCCGCTGCTCATGTTTTCGATCAATTCGCGGTAGCGGACCTCGCTGCGGCGCTGCGCCTCTTCCGCCCGTTTTTGCTCCCGGATGTCCTGAAACAGCCCCAGCATCACCCGTTTTCCGCCGAGGGTCATGACCGAGGAGCGAATGATCACCGGAATGGGCGTCCCATCGCCATTCAGGGGGAGAACCTCGTATTCACCGGTCAGGCCGCAGGCCATGGCGTGTTGGATGAAGGCTTGGCGATAGCGTTCGGCCTGTTCCGGGGGATGCAGCGTGGTGCTGCTCCGCCCCACCAACTGCTCCCGGGAGGCGACCATCAACACCTCCGCCTGATGGTTGACCTCCAGGATGATCCCGGTCTCCACCTCGGCCAGGAACGCCGCTTCCCCCAAGTGGCGAAAAAGGTGGGCGTACCGGGCTTCGCTCTCCCACAGGGCCTCTTCCGCCTTCTTGCGGGCGGTGATGTCGGTGGCCATGCCGCACACCCCCCAGGCTTCCCCCGAGGGATGGCGCAACAAAAATTTCAGGGTCAACAGAACATGCTCGCCATCCGCCAGGCGCAACCGCTCCTCCAGTTCGATGGAGCCGGATTCAAGGGTGCGCAGGTCGTCGGCGCGAAACTGGGCGGCAACCTCCTGGGGAAAAAGTTCCCGGTCGGTTTGGCCCAGAATGGCCGCTCGGTTGAGCCCCAACCCCTCCTCGACGCGGCGGTTGACAAACCGATAACGCCCCTCCAAATCCTTGACGAAGACCAGGGCGTGGGTGTTGTCCAGAATGTCCTGAAGGAGTTGTTGTTGTTCCTGAAGTTGGGAATGGAGCGCCTCCCGGCGCAGGGTCTCCCGGGCCAGGGCGGCGATGGCCTGTTCGGCGGCGACGGCGCGGCGGCGGGCGGCCATCATCCAATGCGCCGACAGGCCCAAGGCCACCGAGAAAAGCGCTCCAAAAATTAAAATCAGCCCTTGGGAGACGGCATGGCCCTGACTCATGAGCCCGTCCGCCATCTCCCCCATGCTCAACAGGTGGAGTACGCCCATCCATTGCATGGCGGTAAAGGTGAGGACGCCCACCACCACCAGCAGCGGCAGCCAATCGGGAAGACGCGGGGGGGTGCCCTGTTCCACCACGGCCCGACCCCAAGCCCAGTGGATCAAGGCCCCCGCAAGGAGGAGAAAACCCAGCGCGGTGTGAATCGCCATGGGCGTGAGCATGGCCCAACCAAAGGCAAGGGCATGGCCCACCCCATAGCCGCTGAGCGCCACCGCGCTCATGGCGAAAATCAGGGAGCCGACGACGGCGGTCAGCAGCGAACGGGGACATTTTACAGGACACAGAGGGGTCAAGAACGCCCCCCCCGCCAACATGAACGCCAAGGCGGTGTTGGGGGCCATCCGCCCGGGATGGGTGATGTGCGCTTGCAAGTACGGATCGAGGAAGAGCCGGTCAAGCCCCAGATTCCACCCCGTGGGATATTGAATCAGGGTCAAACCGGCGAACAACAGGAGAAACATTCCCAGAAAGGCGCCTCGTCGGCGGGATTGGGAGGTCATCCACCCCAACCCCAACCCCGAGACCGCGAAGCAGAGGGCCGTGTTGTACTGCATGGCCACAAAGGAGGGGTAAAGCGCGAGAATCGTCTCCAGCCGGAGATGCCAAGCCAACATCACCCCCAGCCCCAGCGCCATCAACAGGACCGAAGCGACGGACATCCAACGATCTTTCATCCCCGCCTCCGCGCCATCCGGTGAAACCCCTCCCGATCCACGGGAGATTATGGCACGAATTCAGAACCACGGGGTAACGAATTGACAAAGCATTTTTGTCCGGGCTTAGACTTGGCCTGAACAAAGGCTGCGCCGATCCCCACGGCCTCAGCGCCCCTGCGGGGAGGAGGCCGACATGCGAAGCCGGGATTGGGCCTCCAGTTCCGCCTTGAGCGCGGGATAGGCCTCGACGATGCGGAGAAAATCGTCCCGATCCAAACGGGCCAGGTCGCAATAGGTGGCTGACTTGACCGTGGCGGTCCGTTCGACATTTTCCAGCAAGGCGGTCTCGCCGAAAAAGCTGTGTTTGTAAAGCTTGGTAATGGGAACCCCATCGGGGCGCAGCACATGCACCACGCCGTGCAGGAGAAAATACATCTCCCGCCCCACTTCCCCCGCCCGCACGATCACCTCCCCGGGACCAAACACCATGGGTTTTTGCGCCGCCGCCAGCTCTTCCAGGCAGGGTTTGGGCATGTTGCGAAACAGCGGAACCTGCTCCAGAATATGAATGTTAATATGCATCTCAAGTTGTTCCCGGAGTTTTTCCGGCATGTCGGCCAGGATCTGTTCGTCAGGGGGCGAACGTTCCAACAGGAAGTGGCTGAAGTAGCTGAATACATCCAGTTGCACCGCGCGGGGAACCTGGTAACGCTCCATGAAGTTGGCGATGCCCGCCAGCTTCTCTTTTTGTCGCATCTCGTGGGCGTTGGTGTTGACCAGCAGCATGGAGACGTTGCCGATAACCACGCCGTACAAACCCACGCCGATGAGCATCACCAGCATGGCGAAGAGCCGTCCCCCGTCAGTGGTCGGGGTGATGTCGCCATAACCGACGCTGGCCAGGGTGGTGATGGTCCAGTAGACCGCCTTGATATAGCGGGTGAGTTCCCCATCCTCCGGCGGGCTGGGATGAATGACCATCCACAAGCAACCAATCAGATGAATGCTCAACACCACCCAGAAGAGCATGAGGGTCAGGCGCTCCAGGGGGCCGTGACCCCGCAGCAGATTATCCCGGTGAAACAGCGACGGGGCCTTGAGCAGACGCAACAGGCGCAAAGCCATCAACACCACCGCCCAATCGCCGTGACCGGCCATCAGGGCGAACAGATCGAAAGGGATGGAGGCGATCAGGTCCACCCCAAACCAGCGGCGCAGGTAGCGCCGTCGAATGGCGCGGCTGTCGATCTCCAACTGCCCGTCGCGCACGTAGGCGGTATGGAAGTTCACACCAAGATCGAGGAAAAAAATGAGGGTCAACACCGACGACAGGGTCACGTCATGGGGATGGATTTCCCCCAGGAATTGGCCCGACGCCAGGGCGTAGGGCAACATCATGGCGTAATAGCCCGTGGCCAGCAGCGTGAGGTAGTTCCACGCCAGTTTGAAGGAACCGCTGGGATTGAGGGGAAACAGGGAGGGGGAGATCGAATCGGTTCGGGGCATGAGCAGGTCTCGTCTCAAGACAAGGAATGGTGAAATGGCGCCCGAAATGCGGCGGCGCCAGCCGCGCCATCGATCCTTGCAACGCTACAATCCATTTCAACGAACATCAACCATTTCACAAAGCCGCCGGGGGAGATTCTCCGCCAGTCGCTCCCGCGTCGGCACCCCCGTTTTCCTGGTTGGACGGGAGAAAAAGCCATGGACCGGCTTGCGTCGTCCGCCCCATCCCTCTATCTTGACCCCCCTACCCCTCTTGATGGAACAAGCGTCGAAGCCATGCGCCCTCTCATTCCGGATCCGACCTCCCGGCGGTTGCCCCGCTCCGGCTCCGATCCCTCCCCAGCCTCCCCCCCCGAACCCCCGC
>JADGAP010000169.1 GCA_015231965.1 Magnetococcales bacterium
AAGCGGCTTCCGCACGCCTTATCGCGGAAGACGCGCCGCGCGCCGCCTATGCGCCGGTTGATCATCGCTTGTGATGATCAACCGGCGCACTTTGCCAGGGACGGCGGGAATCCCGCGAGCCCAATCGACGCCCTGAAAACTTCGACTCAATCCCCCGGCGGCGTTCCGGCGGCGATCTCCCGCAGCAGCCGGGCGGTGTTGGGTCCGTGGGGGCGGAAGATCAAGGCCCGCACCGCCACCCGTCGCCCCATCATCCAGCCGAAGAGCCTTCCCATGGGAGAGCGGCGGGTGGGCATGCGCAGGTCCAGCGTCAGGGGATCCACCCCCAGCTCCATCAAGCGTTCCGCCAGGGTGCGAACCATCGCCTCCGTCCCGGCCACTGCCGCCACCACGATGACCTTCACCTCGCCGGAGCGCCACCCGGCGGCCAGGCGTTCAAAGGAGGAATAGTCGAGGCCGTCCAGACGCCAAACCCCGTCGAGCCGGGGCTGAAGCCCGTCCACCACGTGGCGAATGCGGCTCCAGGGGCGGATCTCCCCCATTTCGGCGAGCAACTCCCGCTGCCCCACCAGGGCCACGTCGGGGCGGTCCAGTTCCGCCAGAGCCGCTGCGGTGCGCTGGCGAAATTCCCCCAACAATCCATCCAGCAGCCCCCGGGTCAGGGCCGCGCCGCCGGAAAAATCCGGCTCGCGAGGGGGGGCGTTCTTGGCGAAGATCCAGAATCGGAAGGTTTGATGGGGATGGGCCGGGCAGGGATCCACCAACTCCCGGAGCAGGGTGAATCCGTGGCGGGCGCACAGTTCGGGCAGGTTCACCCGATTGTAGTAGACCCACATGGTGGAGCCCATCCAGACGTTTTCCAGATGGGCGTACTCCCCATCGGGGGTGTTGGGAACGGTTTCGACGAAAAAGCCGCCGATGCCGATGACCAGCCATCCCCCCGGTCGCAGCAGCCGGGCGGCGCTGGCGAGGGCCTCGTCCGGCGTGGGGATGCAGTACAGGCTGCCGAGAAACAGCACCCCGTCAAAGGGTTGATCCGCCTGATAGTGTTCGATGACCCCGCCGTGGATCCGCTCGGGGTTGAAATGCCGCCTGCCGAAGCGCACCGCGTCGGGGCTGGGCTCCAGGGTGGTGAAGTGGAAATCGTCGAACGCCGTGGGTGGCCCCGCCGACCCCACGTCCAGCCAGCGGGGATGCTCCCGGGGCGTGGTCTGTTCCGACAACAGGCGATGGAATTGCCGATAATGGGGAACCTGCCAATCCAAAACGTGGCTCGTCAGCACCTCGTCCAGGGGGGCGGATTCCACCCCGGGGCACCCCGCGTAATAGGCCTCGCCATGGCGTTGCGCCTGCTCGGGGGGAAGGATGACCAAGGGCAGGCGCAGCACCGCCCCGCACCCCTCGCACAGCGCCAGTTGGGACTCTGGATGACATTCCATCCGGTCATACTGGGTGAGATGGTCCAGGTAGGGCGTGAGATGGGAAAAATGGGCACCGCGACAGAGCGGACAGACACAAGAGAGGATTTCGCCGTTCTCGGGGGGCATGGAGTCACTCCGCAATCGAGGGCCGATGGCTCCTCATCGAACCCCCGCTCCCCCGGGATGAGCGAAAATGCGGGGAGGAGACCTCATGCAAATTCCGCCACCACCGGGGTGTGGTCGGAGGGGCGCTCCCAGGCGCGGGGCGCACGGTCGATGTGGCATCCGGTCAGGCGGGCCGCCTGCTCCGGCGAGGCCAGGAGGTGGTCGATGCGCATCCCCCAGTTGCGGCGGAAGGAGCCCGCCCGATAGTCCCACCAACTGAAGCGCCCCCCCTCCCCGTCCACCTGGCGAAAACAATCCACCATGGGCAGCGCCAGCAGGCGGCGGAACGCCTCCCGCTCCGGGGGGGAGACCAGCACGCTCCCCGCCCACGCCGCCGGATCGTGAACATCCCGATCCTCCGGCGCGATGTTGAAATCCCCCAGCGCCACCAGCCGGGGATGACGCGCCATCTCTTGCCGCAGGAACGATTCCAAAGCGTCGAGCCAGACCAGCTTCTCCCGGTATTTGTCCGAATCCACCGTCTGACCGTTGGGGACGTAGACATTGACCACCCGCACCCCCCCCACCGTGGCGGCGATGAACCGTTTGGCCTCCGGATCCACCCCCGGCAGGGCGGTCAACACCTCCCGGGGCTCCTCCCGGCTGACGAGGGCCACCCCGTTGTAGGTTTTCTGTCCGGCGTAACAGACGTGATACCCCGCCTGACGCAAGGCCAGGGCGGGAAATTTGTCGTCGGTGAGCTTGGTCTCCTGCAACGCGACCACCCCCACCGGACTCCGCTCCAGCCACCCCAGCAGGGCCTCCAACCGCACGTTGAGGGAGTTGACGTTCCAGGTGGCGATGCGCATGACCCTATCACCCCAACGCGGAAAAAGATGGCAAGTCAAACCGTGACCTCCGGGCCGACCCGGCTCCCCTCCCCCTGCCCCTCTCCCAAAGGGAGAGGGAAAAGAGCGGAAGAGCTTATCCCCCCTTGTCCCACCCCTGCGCCCCCACCAGGGGGACGAACTGGCATTTTTCCAAAATTTTGCGGGAGACGACCCCCTTCAAATTTTTCTCGACGCGGAGCAGATTTTGCTCGCCGGAGGCACCTTGGGGGAGGATCAGCACCCCGCCGGGGGCCAGTTGGTCGAGGAGGGATTGGGGAACGTCGGGGGCGGCGGCGGTGACCAGGATGCGCTCGAAGCGGCGGTCGTAGGGCCAGCCCAGACTGCCATCCCCCACCTTGTACGAGACGTTGTCGAAGCGCAGCCGGGCCAGCAGTTGACGAGCGCGATCGGAGAGGGCGGGCAGCCGCTCCACGGTGAAGACCCAACGACTCAACCGGGAAAGCACCGCCGTCTGATAGCCCGAGCCGGTGCCGATCTCCAACAGCGCCTCCTCCCCCTTGAGCTGCAACGCCTCGGTCATGCGGGCGACGGTGTAGGGTTGGGAGAGGGTTTGACCCTCGCCGATGGGCAGGGTGGAGTCGGTGTAGGCGCGGCTGGCCAACGCCTCGGCGACGAACAACTGCCGGGGCAGATCCCGCATCACCGCCAGCAGCCGCTCGTCGCGGATGCCCCGCTCCCGCAACTGGGCGATCATCCGCTCCGCAGGGCGTTGGGGCGGACCAGGTTCACGGGGCGGGGCGGCGGGAACGGCGTGGGAAGGTTGGGAAGGGGTGGGGGCGGGACGGGGCGAACGCTCCTCGGGGGGCGTGGCGTGGCGCAACTCGCTGAAAAAATCCTTCCGGCTCATGTCGCGCCAGGGGAGGCGTCAACGGAGAGATCCAAATCGTCCAAGTCGGGTTCGTCCTCGTCTTCCTCCCCGTCCTGCAATCCTCCCTCGCCCTCCCCCGGCAGCGCCATGGAATCGGCGGCGTCGGGAAGGAGGGGGGAGGCCGACTCGGGGCGGGGCGCGCCGGTCAACAGGCGATGCAGCTCCAGCAACTCCTGGCGGATCTCTTGCAACAGTTCGGCGGGCTCCAGGTGGGCCTTGCGCCGGAGAAACTCCCGCGCCCCCTCCACCGTGAACCGCCGCTCGTGGAGCAAATGGCGGATCTCCCGCAGCAGCGTCACATCCCGCTGGCGATAGAACCGCCGGTTGCCCGCCCGCTTGAGGGGCTTGAGTTGGGTAAACTCTTTTTCCCAATAACGCAGGACGTGCGGGGCCACCCCCACCATGGCGGCGGCCTCGCCGATGGTAAAGTAGCTCTTGTCCGGCAGGGCTCCGCTCTGGATCGTCATCCGCCCTCGCTCACGCTTCTCCTAACGCCTTACGACCCCGTTTTGACCTTTTCCTTGAGAATCTGGCTGGGCTTGAAGGTCATGACCTTGCGGGCAGTGATGGAAATCTCCTCGCCGGTTTTGGGATTGCGCCCCCGGCGGGTGTTCTTGCTCCGCACGTTGAAGTTGCCAAACCCGGAAATCTTGACCTCCTCCCCGTTCTCCAACTGCTCCCGCACCAGTTCAAACAGCAGATCCACCAGCTCCGCCGCGTCTTTTTTGGTGATGGTCATTTGTGAATGCACGGCTTCCACCAAATCGGCCTTGGTCATGCCCTCTTCCCCCCTTCGGTTCAAACACCCCCTGTTCGTTGTATTCGCCCGACGCCGGGCAGGCGTTGGATCCACGGGACAGCGCGCCATCCATGGCGAAAAGCCGTCCCCAACGCCCTGTTCTGGTCATGCAACCGCCGTTTCTCGCCCGCTCTTTCTATGGGAAGCGTGACGAGCCGCACCCGGTCCAAAAGCCAAACCGGATCAATCTGATTTTGCGCGCCAGCATACGGGGAGGGGTCGCGGGATGTCAACCGCCCCGCAGCCGCGCCCCGAACCGCTCTGCGGCGAAGGCGACGATGCGCCCCGCCACCTCCTGGGCCTCGGCGTCGGTCAAGGTGCGATCCTCCGCCTGGAGCAGCACCCCCACCGCCAGGCTTTTCATCCCCTCGGGCAGATGCTCCCCCTCGTAAAGATCGAACAGGGCGCTCTCCCGCGCCAGGGGATCGACGCCGCGAATCCCCTCCAGCAACTCCATGGCGGGAACCTCCCGGGGGACGAGAAAGGCGAAATCCCGGGTGACGCCGGGAAAGCGGCTCAAGGCCGTCGTCTTGCCCGTCGCTCCCTGGGTCGGGGCGACCGCCAGATCCAGTTCAAAGAGCAGCGCCGGCTGGGGTAGATCCCACGACGCCTGGATCCGGGGATGGAGCTGACCCAACCAGCCCACCTCCCGGTCGTTGAGCAGGATCACCGCCTTGCGTCCGGGATGGAGCCACTCCGGCCCCCCGGCGGCAAAGCGGGGCGCGCCCTGGCGCAGACCGATCAGCAGCCGCTCCACGTCGCCCTTGAGGTCGAAAAAGTCCCCCATCCGGGCCGGGGTGTGCCAGGCCCGCTCCACCAGGGGACCGGCCATCAGCCCGGCCAATTGTTCCGGCTCCCGCACCGTCCCGTCGGGTTGGGGGAGAAAAACCCGGCCGCACTCGAAGAGGCGCAGCCGCTCGGCCCCGCGATGCAGATTGCGCTTGGCCGATTCGATCAAGCCGGGGGCCAGCCGGGTGCGCATCACCGCCAACTCCTCGGAGATGGGGTTGAGCAGCGCCACCGGCTCCCGCTCGGCGTCACAGACCCGTTGCGCCTCGCGACTGATGAAGGCGTAGTTGACGCACTCCAGATAGCCCTGCCCGGCCAGCCAGCGCCGCGCCTCCGCCACCAACCCCCGCAGGGGATCCTCCGGGGCCGGGGTCAGGGGGGCGACGGGCGGGGTCGCCGGAACCCGGTCGTAGCCGTGGAGCCGGATCACCTCCTCCAGCAGATCCTCCTCGATGCGCAGGTCGTGGCGATGGGAGGGGGGTTGAAACCAGATCCGCCCCGTCCCCTGCTCCTCCCGCACCCGCTGGCACTCCAGCCGCTCCAGCATGGCGGTCATGGCCTCCGGCGCGAGGTCGATCCCCCCCCGCCGATTGACCCGCTCGGGACGGAGCAGAATAGGCTCCGGCGTCCGCCACGCCCCGCTCTCCACCGCCAGCGCCGGACCCGCCGTTCCCCCCGCCAGCTCCACAATCAGCCGGGTCAGGCGATCCAGGGCCAGCCGCTGCCCCTCGGGATCCACGCCCCGCTCGAAGCGGTGGCGGGAGTCGGTGATCACCCCCAGCTTGCGCCCCGCCCGGGCGATGGTCACCGCATCGAAATAGGCCGACTCCAGGAACAGGTTGACGGTGGAATCGCTCACCGCGCTGGACTCGCCGCCGAGGATCCCCCCCAGGGCCAAGGCCTGGTTCTGGTCGGCGATGACGGTCATGGTCTCGCTCAACTCCCGCTCCACCCCGTCCAGGGTGAGGAGCTTCTCCCCGGAACGGGCCTTGCGCACCACCACCGGCGGGGCCAGCTTGGCCAGATCGAAGGCGTGGAGCGGCTGACCCAACTCCAGCATGACGAAATTCGTGGCGTCCACCACGTTGTTGAGGCTGCGCAACCCCACCGACTCCAGACGGCGTTTCAACCACTCCGGACTGGGGCCGATCCTCACCCCCTCCACCACCCGCCCGGCGTAGCGGGGACACCCCTCCCCATCCTCCAGGATCACCTGCACCGGGTGACGCCCGGCCACCTCTGGATCCTCGTTCACCCCGCTCTCCAGGGGGAGCATGGGGGCCTCCAGCACCGCCGCCAGATCCCGGGCCACGCCGCGGACGCTCAGGCAATCCCCCCGGTTGGGGGTGATGTTCAACTCCAGAACCACCTCCTCCCGCCCCAGCAGGGCGGCGATGGGCTGACCCGCCGCCGTCCCCGGAGGGAGGATCAAAATGCCGTCGCTCTTTTCCGCCATCCCCAGTTCGGTGAGGGAGCAGAGCATCCCCTCCGACGTTTCGCCGCGAATCTTGCCCTTGCGGATGGTCAGGCCATGGGGCAGAACCGCCCCCTCCCGGGCCACCGCCACCGCGTCCCCCACCTTGTGGTTGGTCGCGCCGCAGACCACGTTCAGCAGCCCGTCCCCCCCCACCAACACCCGACACACCGTCAGGCGGTCGGCGTTGGGGTGGCGCTCCACCGCCATCAACACCCCGCTTTGCACCCGCTCCAACCCCTGACCCAGGTCGGTAAAGCCTTCCACCTCCATCCCGGATCGGGTCAAAACGTCGGACAACTCCCGCGCCGAACGGGGGGTTTGCAGATGCTCCAACAACCAAGAGTAAGTCAGTTTCATGAACGATCATCCCATCGCGAGGCCAACGCCGCTCCCGCTGCCCGGGGAGCGAATCCATTCCGCAACCACGGCGCCGCAAAACGCGCCGCGCCTTGCCAAGGGGGCGGTTTCTTTGGCAACCTGCAAAAAAGATTGCCCCAAGCCTTCCCCTCTTCCCAGTCTTCCCGGAAAATTTCGCAGTCTATCACAAGAGCCGGGGCGCCTGACAATGCACCCCCCATGATTCTTGCGAATCGGCGCGAAACCGGCTTCGGGCGGAGGGTGCCTCGGTTTCCTGAATCGTCCTTTCCCGGCGCGGAGCAACCCCATGGCCCCATTGTTCCCCCCCACCGCTCTCCTCCGCCCCCTGGCGCTGGCGCTGGTGGTCAGCTTGATCGTCTCGGGATGCTCCCAACCCCGACAAAAACCCAAGGTGCGCATCGCCAGCGGCCCCCCCCTGGCCTGGACGATGGAACCCAAGGAGAAACGAATCCAACGCTCCTCCAGCGAGTTGTACGTCATCAAACCCGGCGACACCCTCATCGCCGTGGCCATGGTCCACGAGGTGGAGCCGGAGGATCTGGCGGCGTGGAACCAGATCAAGGATCCGGATCTGCTCTTCGTCGGACAAAAGCTGCGGCTCAAACCGCCGGTGGAACACCACGGAGGCCCCAAGCCCTCGACCACCACGACAGCGGCGGCGATTCAACCCCCGCCCAAAGTGGTGGAGGAGCGTTCCGTCCTCCCGACGCTCCCCAGCG
>JADGAP010000016.1 GCA_015231965.1 Magnetococcales bacterium
CTCATAATCACTTTTGTCAAGGGCTGACGCAGCTTCTACTGGGCTGAACGGTTACAAAAAGTTCGGATACTTACGTACTCCTCAATATAAAAAATCTCTCCCGGAGCACCATAAGAAATGAGTGAACCGAATGAACTACCCCCTGGAACAGAACTCATAGGCCAATACACCATTAAAAGAGTACTTGGAAAAGGTGGTTTTGGAATTGTATACCTTGCAGATGACAACCTAGGAAGAGAAGTTGCTATCAAAGAATTCTTCCCACAGCAGTACGCAAAAAGAGACGGCGATATCATCATTCCACTTCCAAACAAAAATGATCACTTCCAACGTGAAAAAGAAAAAATCAAGAGCGAGGCGCGCAGAATCGCTCAATTAAATGACACATCGATTATTAAGATAATCACCATGTTTGATATCAACAAAACATGCTATTTTGTAATGGAATACAAGGATGGCGACAATCTCGAAAAGATTATAAATAATAGGCCTGAAGAGTCTCCTTTTTCAGAGGAAGAATTACTGGAATTTACAAGGGAGATGATCGATGCCCTCGCAAAAGTCCACAAACTTGAAACGTGCCATAGAGATATCAAGCCTGAGAACATCTACATCTGCTTTGATGGGACCCCTGTTATAATTGATTTCGGATCCGCTAGAGAACTCTCCCCCCAGAATAATAATTTAACTATTGTTACAAGCGACGGATATTCACCACCGGAGGTCTATACAGGTGTTAGTAAATTACATGGACCATGGACGGACATTTTTTCCTTAGCTGCAGTACTATATAAAACAATCACAAGAATCACTCCTCATAACTCGATAAATAGAAAAGCTAGAATTGAGCTCGGCGAAACCGATCCAATATTGAATTTCACCGATAGATTAGCATCCAAATATTCTAATAAATTCTTAGAAGCAATCCTAATTAGCCTAAATGTTGACCACTCAAAACGCCCCCAAACATTTGATGAATTTTACTCACTACTTTCCGGAGAAACGCAGTGGCTGAATGAGGAACAAGACTTAACTCCAAGCACTTCACCAGACACAGGAAATAAGTGCGTGCAACCAGACTCGCAACTAAACAATGCCAACACAATATTAAACTTATATTCACACTCCGAGGAACCGATTTCACATCATTCTGACGACTCCTTTAAGACAAACTTACCCTTACAATTCGAGACATCACTACTTCAGGACAAAGACCACCACTCAAATAATATCTCCTCACAAGAAACTAATATTCCCGTAACCGCCGAAAATCATCATTCGATTCCACAGCAGCCGCTACTAGGAAGCGTAATCGATAACTCAAATAAAGAAGATCCCCCAACTAGCCTTACCTCAACAAAGTTCACTTCTCCAAGCGATTATCGACAAACATTCTTTCTGCTATTATCTTCAACAATCATCATCACTCTCCTAATATACTTAAACTACAACTTATCAATACTTACCAAATCTCTGAACGCCATCCCTTCTAAATATGAAAGCGCCCTATCCCTCGCAAAAGACGCTGGCATCAATAACGCACACTCTATTGAATCCATCACGGAGAAGTTATCGATTATTCATACATCCTTGACTGATAACCGTATAATCGCAAATCAACAATCTGATAAAATTTCCTTACTTGAAACTAATATGAACGACATAAAGAACAACCTATTGATCGCAACTGAAGCTCTTAAAAGCAACAGTCATCCAAAAAACAAGGTTAACCCGCTAGAAAAACTGTCATCTTCATTATCCCCCCAACCTAAACATCCAGTCCTCCCAACGGAACCACCTCCAATTGACACTCCGACCACCAAAATGGATTTTATTGAGATCAAACCTGTTGATGAAATGAGCAATAAATCTGCTTTCTGCAGAAGAAAGGGCAGAATATATCTAGGAGTTGATCATCTAATTTGTTCTGTCGAAAGGCTTGAGACTTTAAATGATCAATTGAGTGGAGAATGGAATAAATTGAAAAATTCGTCTCCTAATTTCAAAATTGACTTAGAAAATCAACAGACTTGGATTGCGCGCTACGGAAAGAACTGTGGGATAAATAGAGAAAGCGCTAGTGTAGGCTCTAGAATAAGCGTGGAACAAGTCGATTGTATAGCAAATGAGATTTTGACTAGAATATCAGAAATCAAGGAAATAACAAGATCATACATTGAGAACAGAAAGATATCCACAATAAATAAGTTAGGTGAGACTGGAGACCCCTAAAGCTAAACTATTGGTGAACTTTCTACCAGTCCAGATTCCGTGCTTCGCCACTTCTAGGTTCATCGGACGTCATCCTCGCCGTGATGCCCCCGCCAAAACCTCCAATTGACCCCCGCCTCCATCACGCCCCCTTCTCTCTACCACTTGGAGAGAGAAGGGGGGGGGATCCGGCGCATCACAAAAACATTATATACATCTTATATCATAGTGCGTTCCACGACATACGGGGCGGTCAGCCCAAACACTCCCATCAACCTCTTCAATGGGCGGCGGGAATCGCCCGGAGAATGGCGAGAAGGAGCCCCCCCACCAAACCGAGTTGGGCCACCGCCAAGCCCACCATCCACTTGATCAAGTCGGCCTTGGTTTCGGCGATCTCCTTGCGCAGCGTGGCGCTCTCCGTGGTGATGCGGGCTTCCAGCCGGATTTCCAACTCCTTGATGTCCCGCTTGAGATTGGCTTCCACCGTCGCAATGCGGACATCCAGTTCCTTGATATCCCGCTTCAACTCCGCCTCGACCCGGGCGAGATCGGTCTTGGTGGCCAAGCGATCCTCCACCAACGCCATCAAAGCTTCCGCCTGGATGGCCGCCTGGGGTTCCGAAAACCCCGCATCCCGCATTTTTTTTACAAAGGCATAGGTGTCAAAGGCGATGGCACCGCTCATCCCGAAGTCTCCTTTTCCTCCATCTTATCCCAATACTCGCCGTTTCCGCAAAACAAATCACGGCGGGCCTCCCGGACCGGCGGGAGAGGCCAGGAGCCGTTTCACCGGGCCGAAGGTGCGTCGGTGTTCGGGGGTGATCCCCAGGGTTTGCAGCGCCGCCAGGTGTTCCGGGGCGGGGTAGCCCTGGTTGCGCTCCCAGCCGTAGCCGGGGTGACGTTGGGCCAGTTGGCCCATGATCCGATCCCGGGTGGTCTTGGCGACAATGGAGGCCGACGCGATGGAGAGGCTGACGCCGTCGCCGCCCACCACCCCCCGGGCCGGACAGGGCAGAGCCCCCGGAATTTTGGGGCCGTCCACCAGCACGAAATCCGGCGCCAGGGGCAAGGCCGCCACCGCCCGTTCCATGGCCAGCAGCGCCGCCCGCAAAATGTTCAGCCCATCGATCTCCTCCACCGTCGCCAAACCCACCCCCACCCCCAGGGCCTGGGCGAGGATCCGCTCCGCCAAAACCTCCCGCTGGCTGGGGGAGAGTTTTTTCGAGTCGTTGATCCCCGGGGGAAAGGGAATGTCCGGCGACCAAAGCACCGCCGCCGCCACCACCGGACCGGCCAGGGGACCGCGTCCCGCCTCGTCCACCCCCGCCACCCTCCCCCACCCCTCGACCAACAGCGCCGCCTCCAGATGGAAATCCGGGGCCGAGGCGGCGCTCTTGAGACGGGATGAGATCATGATGGGCTCCTTTCACACGCAAAAGACCTCCGAGATCGTCTCCCGGAGGTCTTTTCCATCCTCTCCTTCACTCCCAGCCCCAACCGGATAGACCGCGCCGCGAGGCGGGGGACGGTTGGGGAGTCGTCATGAACCTGCTCACTGCCTTGATTCCGCCGCCTCAAGAGAGAGGAGGGCGGCGACGGATCAATAGTCGCGCTTTTCGCGGATGCGGGTGGCCTTGCCGGTGCGCTCCCGCAGATAGTAAAGCTTGGCCCGGCGAACGTCGCCGCGACGAGCTACCTCAATTTGCGCCAGGCGGGGGGAGAAGAGGGGGAAAACCCGCTCCACGCCCACGCCGAAGGACATCTTGCGCACCGTGAAGGTGGAGGTGAGCCCCGCATTGTGACGGGCGATGCAGACCCCCTCGAAGATCTGGATGCGCTCCCGCATCTCCACCTTGGCCTCGACGCGGCTGGCCTTGGCGGTCTTGCTCTCTTTCTTGTCCTTCTTGGCGTCGGACTTGCTGTCCGTCACCTTGACGTGAACCCGCAAAGTGTCGCCGGGGCCGAAGCGGGGCGCCTCCTGGGGGATCTGAGATTGTTCAAACCGCTGCAACTCGTTCATGCGAAGACTCCCCAACCGAAAAACGGACGCCTCGACGCCCCATGATCGTCTTTGATGGTCACCGAATCCAACCCATCGCCCGGACGCCTCTTTTCGCCGTTCCGGAGCGATTCGTCATGCCACACGTTCCGGCGCAACCCTTCAGAGCGGCTCGTCGCCGGCCTCCTCCAAATCCCGCCGCAAGGCCTCCAACAGACGCCGTTCCGCCTTGTCCAACCGGGCCCCCGCCAGCAGATCGGGACGTCGGATCAAGGTGCGCAACAAGGCCTGACGCCTTCTCCAGGCCGCCGCCGCGCCGTGATCGCCGGAGAGCAGCACCAGCGGCGGGACGCTCTCACCCACCGTCGCCGCCCCACCATCCCCCTCCCCCCCCTGCGGCGTCCAACGGGCCGGACGGGTGTAGTGGGGATGATCCAGCAATCCCTCGGAGAAGGAGTCGGCGGAGGCGCTTTCGGCATCCCCCAGCACCCCCGGCAGCAGCCGAACCACCGCGTCCAGCACCGCCATGGCGGGAATTTCGCCGCCGGTGAGGACAAAGTCCCCCAGCGAGATCTCTTCATCCACCCGCAGGCGGCAAAAACGTTCGTCCACCCCTTCGTAGCGCCCGCACAGCAGGATCAGATGATCCAGTTGGGCCAAGCGTTGGGCGTCGGCCTGGGTGAAGGGCTTGCCCTGGGGAGAGAGGTAGATCACCCGCCGCGAACCCGCCGCCGAAGGGGCGAAATCCGTCACACCCCCCTCCTCCGTCCCGGCGAGGGCGGCGTGCAGGGCGTCGTCCAGCACGTCGGGACGCAACACCATGCCGGGGCCGCCGCCGAAGGAGGCGTCATCCACCACCCGGTGACGGCCCAGGCCGAACTCCCGGATGGAGAGGGGGCGAATGCGCGCCACCCCCCGCTGTTGCGCCCGTCCCACCATGCCCACCGTCAGAACCCCGGAAAAAATCTCGGGAAAGAGGGTGAGCAGGGTGATTCGCACCACGGAATGTCCTCAACTCTCAAACCATCACACCCCGGCCATCCCGCCCCGGCCTTCACATGCCCGGCAGGGGATGGACCACCAGCAGGCGTTGGGCTAGGTCCACGATGGGTGCCACCTCCTTGGTGAAGGGGAACCACCGTTCGCCGCCCGGACCGCGCACCACCAAAACGTCATTGGCCCCGGTGGCGAACAGATGGCTCACCGTTCCCAACTCCACCCCTTCGCCATCCACCACTCGGCAGCCGATCAAATCGTTCCAATAAAAGGACTCTTCGTCGGCTTCCGGCAGGATCTCCCGGGGGACGTAAATCTCCCATCCCCGCAACGCCAGGGCTTGGTCCCGGTCGTTCACCCCTTCCAACTGGACCACCACCCCGTCCGCGCCGTGGGGGCGGCCTTGGATCACGCGCACCTCCCGTCCGGGAAGGGCCGTGCGTTCCGTCGCCCCTTCCGCCGGGCTCACCAATCGCCAGGGGGTGAGTTCCAACACCGAGGCGGGTTCCTCGGTGAAGGGATTCACCTTCAGCTCGCCGCGCACCCCGAAGGCGGTGGCGATGCATCCCACGACCACCCAGTAGGGAGGATCCACCCCCTCGACGGTCGGTTCCGGGGGATGGACCGGCTCCGGCGTCCGAGCTTGGGATGCCTCCCCCTGCCGCAGATCCATCTTTCCGCCCGATGTTTTTTTCATGGGGCGGGCCGAGGGGTCAACCGGCGGCGGCGAGCAGCCCCTGCTTGCGCAGGTAGATGGCCACTCGGTCGCTGGGGGTGGCGCCGTTCTTCAGCCAATGGTTCACCCGATCCGGATTGACGCTGAACGGATCGTTCTCCTTGAGGGGATCGTAGGTGCCGAGTTTTTCCAGAAAACGCCCGTCGCGGGGCATGTCTTGATCGGCGGCCACCACCATGTAGAAGGGCCGCTTTTTGCAACCGCGCCGCTGCAACCGAATGCGAACTGCCATGGAGACTCCTTTTTCGTCAACCTCTGCTGGCCGAAACGAACCCCGGTTCGTCATGGGACGAGGCGCGCGTTTCGGCGTGATCCGCAAAACTGGAAACTCGGCATTATAATTCAATGGTCGGACAAGTCAAGCCGCCAGACCGGGGAAAGCGTCCCGTCCCGCGCTTCTTTTTTCGCCCGACCGGGGGATCACCCCCCCCGCCCGAAGGGATTGGGCAGTCCCAGACCGGACATCATGCCGCCGCGCATGAACCCCTTTTGCCCCAGCCGCCCCAGCCGCTTGAACATGTCCTGGGTCTGGACGAACTGCTTGAGCAGGGTGTTGACGTCCTGCACCGAGGTTCCCGATCCCTTGGCGATGCGTCGCTTGCGGGAGGCGCTGATGATTTGATGCTTGCGCCGCTCCTCCAGGGTCATGGAGAGGATGATCGCCTCGACGCGCCGCAGTTGGCCCTCGTCGACGTTCATCTCCTTGCCCTTCATCGCCTGTTTGACCCCGGGGATCATGCTCATGATGTCGCTCAGGCTGCCCATCTTTTTCACCTGACGCATCTGCGCCAGAAAATCCTCCAGGGTGAACTCGGCCTTGCCCAGCTTGGTCTGGAGCTTGGCGGTGGCGTCCAGGTCCATCTTTTCCATGGCCGTTTCGACCAGGGTCAGCACGTCCCCCATGCCCAGGATGCGGGAGGCCACCCGCTCCGGATGGAAGGGGTCCAGCCCGTCCAGCTTCTCCCCCGTGCCGAGAAATTTGATCGGCTTGCCGGTGACGTGGCGAATCGACAGGGCCGCCCCGCCCCGGGCGTCGCCGTCGCTCTTGGTGAGGATCACCCCGGTGATGTTCAGCCGCCGATCGAAATGTTCCGCCACCGTCACCGCGTCCTGACCGGTCATGGAGTCGGCGATGAAGAGCAGTTCGATGGGCTGGACGATCTCCTTGACCTCCGCCAGTTCGGTCATCAGCTCCTCGTCCACGTGGAGCCGTCCGGCGGTGTCCAGAATCAAAACGTCGTAGCCCCCCATCCGGGCCTTTTCCAGGGCGTCCCGGGCGATGACCCGGGGATTCTCCCCCAATCGGGCGGGCAGCACGTCCACCCCCGCCTGCTTGCCCACCGTGGCCAACTGGTCCATGGCCGCCGGACGGTAGATGTCCAGGCTGGCCAGCAGACATTTTTTCCGCTCCCGCTCCTTCAACCGCTTGGCCAGCTTGCCCGTGGTCGTGGTCTTGCCCGACCCCTGCAACCCCACCATCATCACCACCGCCGGGGGTTGGGTGGCCAGATTCAGGCGTTCGTTGGCCGAGCCCATCAGCTCCACCAGCTCGTCGTAGACCACCTTCACCACTTGCTGACCCGGCGACAGGGAGGTGAGGACGTTCTGCCCGATGGCCTTCTCCTGAGCCCGGGCGATGAACTCCTTGACCACCTTCAGGTTGACGTCCGCCTCCAGCAGCGCGATGCGCACCTCCCGCATCGCCTCCTTGATGTTCTCCTCGGTGAGGGAGCCCCGCCCCCGCAGCTTTTTGAACAGGGCTTCAAAACGATCCGACAGGGTATCGAACATGGACGAACGCCTTCCTTCCTCAAAAATAATCCCCGCGCCACGCTCCGGCGCCGGTCATGCGGATCATGCCACCGCCGTTCGCACCACCTCCGCCACCCGCCGGGCCTGCTCCCGGGTCAGGGAGAAGGAGGAGGGCAGCCACAGCCCCTTGCGGGAAACTTCGAGAGCGCCACCGAAGTCGTCATCGGGACGGCGATAGGGTGCCTGGCGATGAAGCGGCAGCCAGAACCCCCGACTGCCCATCCCCTGGGCCGCCAGGGCCGCCTCCACCTTGGCCCGGTCCTCCACCAGAATGTCGGTCCATTGGGGAATCTCCCCCCCGGCCTCATCCCACGGCGGGAGACAGACCCCCGGAACCTCCCCCAAAAACTCCCGATACCATTGTTCCCGCTGACGAAAGAGGTCCAGCCGCGCCGCCAGGCGATCCCACTGGGCCAGGGCCACCGCCGCCTGGAGATTGGTGTACTTGAAATTATAGCCCATCACCGGGTGAAGATCCGCCCCTCCCGTGCCCCCGGCGCGACGTCCTTGATCCTTCAACTCCCGCAAACGATGCAACCTCCCCTCGTCGTGCAGGGCGATCATCCCCCCCTGCCCCGAGGAAACGGTTTTGTTGGCGGAAAAGGAGAAGCAGCCCGCGTCGCCGAAACTCCCCAAGGGCTTGCCCTGCCAGCGGGAGCCCAACCCCTCGCAGGCGTCGCTCACCAGGGCCAGCCCGTGACGCCGGGCGATCTCCTCCAAGGCGACGTAGTCCGCCCCCCGCCCGTTGACATCCACCGGCAGCAGGGCCCTGGTCCGACGGGTAATCGCCGCCTCCGCCCGCTCTGGATCCAGGGCGAAGCGGTGGGGATCCACGTCCACCAACACCACCTCCGCCCCGGCGAGGCGCACGGCGTTGGCGGTGGCGACAAAGGTCAGGTCGGGAACGATCACCTCGTCCCCCGGACCCACCCCCACGGCCATCAGCGCCAGGGCCAGGGCCGCCGTGCCGCTGGTCACGGCCACGGCGTGGGGCGTTCCGAGAAGATCGGCGACGCTCCGCTCCAGTTGACGCGCCACCGCCCCGTCGTTGAGATAGCCCGAGGCCATCACCTCGGCCACGGCGCGGCCCTCGGCCTCGCCGGTCTCCAGTTGGAACCAGGGGATGGTTTCGCGAGGCGTGGTCATGACCCGTTCACTGTGGAAGAACCTTCCAGGACATAGGGAAGCGAGACGGCGCGTCCCGTCACTTCACCCGCCGCCACGCCTCGTGCAGGGCGGCCCGCACCGTGTCGACGGCGGTGCCTCCGGGGGCGCGGCGGGCGTTGATGGAGGACTCCACGGTCAGTACGTCCGGCGCCTCGGCGGTGATGCGCTCATCCACCCGTTGCATCTCCTCCACCGGCAGATCGCTCAAGCGTCGTCCGCTGGCCGCCGCCAGGGCGACGATCCGCCCCACCACGCCGTGGGCCTCGCGGAAGGGAACCCCTTGCCGCACCAACCAGTCGGCCAGATCGGTGGCGGTGGCGTAGCCCTCCTCGGCCAGGGCGGCCATGCGCTGGGGACGGGGGGTGATGCCGGGAACCAACTCGGAAATGGCCCGCACGCAATTTCTCGTCGTCTCCATCAGGTCGAACAGGGGCTCCTTGTCCTCCTGCATGTCCCGATTGTAGGCCAGGGGCAACCCCTTCATGGTCACCAGCAGGGAGATCAACGCCCCATGGACCCGCCCCGTCTTGCCCCGCACCAGTTCCGCCACGTCGGGATTTTTCTTTTGCGGCATGATGCTCGATCCGGTGCAAAAGGCGTCGGGCAGATCGATGAAGCCGAAGGCCGGAGACATCCAGAGAATCAACTCCTCGGCGAAGCGGGAGAGGTGGGTCATGATCAACGAACAGGCGGCGGCCAGTTCGATGGCGAAATCCCGGTCCGAGACCGCGTCCAGCGAGTTGCGGCAGAGGCCGTCGAAGCCCAGTTCCCGGGCCACCCACTCCCGGTCGATGGGGAAGGGCGTCCCGGCCAGCGCCGCCGCTCCCAAGGGCAGTTGATTCATGCGCCGCCTCAGGTCGGTGAGTCGGCCATGGTCCCGCTCCAGCATTTCGACGTAGGCCAAAAGGTGATGGGCGAAGCTCACCGGCTGGGCGATTTGCAGATGGGTGAAGCCGGGCATGACCGTCTCCACATGATGTTGCGCCAGCCCCACCAACTGCCGCTGCAGGCCGCGAATCCCCTCCTCCGCCAGCAGATCCACCTCATCCCGCAGATAAAGACGGATGTCGGTGGCGACCTGATCGTTGCGCGAGCGGGCGGTGTGCAACTTGCCCGCCGTCGGCCCGATAAGCTCCTTGAGCCGGGACTCCACGTGCATGTGGATGTCCTCCAGCCGGGGGGAAAAGGGGAGCTTCCCCTCCTCCAACTCCTGTTTCACCTGATCCAGCCCGCCGACGATGGCCCGCGCCTCGTCGTCGCCGAGGATCCCCTGCCGCGCCAACATCCGGGCATGGACCTGGGAGGCCCGGATGTCGTGGCGAAACAGCCGGTAATCGTAGTGAATGGAGGCGGAAAAGGCCTCCACGAAGGCGTCGGTGGGCTGGGTGAAACGGCCCCCCCAGGGTTTGGCGGCGTCGTGGCTGGTCATCGGCGCTCCGTATGATTCTGGTGATGATCGCGAAAGGAGAACCGGGCCGGAGGCCTCCCCCCGGCCCGGCGCGAAACTCCCGGCTACTTCTTGCCGCGCAGCACGGCGTCGATGCGCATGCGCAGGGCGTTGAGCTTGATGAACCCTTCCGCGTCGCCCTGGTTGTAGGCCCCCTGGTCGTCGCCGAAGGTGGCGATGCGCGTGTCGAAGAGACTGTAGTCCGATTGGCGCCCCTCGACGGTGACGTTGCCCTTGTACAGTTTGACCCGCACCTTGCCGGTGACGAACTGCTGTGAGGCGTCGATCATCGCCTGGATCATCCGCCGCTCGGGGCTGAACCAGTAGCCGTTGTAGATCAGGGCGGCGTAACGGGGGGCCAGTTCATCCTTGAGATGGGCCACCTCCCGATCCAGGGTGAGGGACTCCATGGCCCGGTGGGCCACGCCGAGGATGGTGCCGCCGGGGGTTTCGTAGACCCCCCGGGATTTCATACCGACGTAGCGATTTTCCACCAGATCCAGCCGTCCGACGCCGTTCTCGCCGCCCAGCTTGTTCAGCTTGGCCAGCAGATTGGCGGGAGAGAGCCGCTCGCCGTCGATGGAGACGGCGTCCCCCTGCTCAAAACCGATTTCGATGCGGATAGGGCGGTCGGGGGCCGCCTCGGGCGAGACCGACAGGACGAACATCTCCTCCTCCGGCCCCTGCCAGGGATCCTCGAGAATTTTTCCCTCGAAGGAGATGTGCAGCAGGTTGCGGTCCATGGAATAGGGTTCGCCGCCCCGCTTGTCCTTGGAGACGGGGATGCCGTGCTTGTCGGCGTAGGCCAGCAGCTTTTCCCGGGAGTTGAGATCCCACTCCCGCCAGGGGGCGATGACCCGGATGTCGGGACGCAGGGCGTAGTAACCCAGCTCGAAGCGCACCTGGTCGTTGCCCTTGCCGGTGGCCCCATGGGCCACGGCGTCGGCCCCGGTGCGGTTGGCGATCTCGATCTGCCACTTGGAGATCAAGGGGCGGGCGATGGAGGTGCCCAAATGATACACCCCCTCGTACAAGGCGTTGGCCCGGTACATGGGGAAGACGAAATCCCGAACGAACTCCTCCTTGAGATCCTCCACGAACACTTCGCTGGCCCCGGTGCGGACCGCCTTCTCCCGCGCCTCTTCCAGTTCGGCACCCTGGCCGAGATCGGCGGTGAAGGCCACCACCTCGCACTGATAGGTATCCTGAAGCCACTTCAGAATGATGGAGGTGTCCAACCCGCCCGAATAGGCGAGGACCACTTTCTTGACCGGACCCGGCATTGCGCTCTCCTTGCGAATCTTGCGAATCTTGACCAACCCCCTGCGAAAAAGCCCCGGCGGCCCAACGCCGCCGCTTTAAGCCGACGTCCGGATCACCATCCGGAGCCGCCGCGCATCAACCATTCCAAAATCGCCTTCTGCACGTGCAGGCGATTTTCCGCCTCGTCCCACACCACCGATTGAGGGCCGTCGATCACCTCGGCGGAGACCTCCTCGCCGCGATGGGCGGGCAGGCAGTGCATGAACAGGGCCTCCTTGTCGGCCAGGGCCATCAGGGGACCGTCCACCACGTAGCCTTTAAAGGCCTCCTGCCGCCGCAGCCGCTCCTCCTCCTGGCCCATGGAGGTCCAGACGTCGGTGGTCACCAGATGAGCCCCGGCGGCGGCCTCCCGGGGATCCCGCACCACCTCCACCGAGGCGTTGGCCCCCGATTCGGCGATGAGGCGGCGGGTTTTGTCCAGCACCGCGTCGCAGGGTTGATACTCCCGGGGGCAGGCGATGACCAGATGGAACCCCGCCATGCGGGCCGCCTGAATCCAGGTGTTGGCCATGTTGTTGCCATCGCCGATCCAGGCCACCTTCTTGCCCCGCAGGGAGCCCACCCCCCGCTGCTCCTCGAAGGTGAAGAGATCCGCCAGCACCTGACAGGGATGAAAGCTGTCCGACAGACCGTTGATCACCGGAATGCCGGCGTGTTGCGCCATCAGCTCCACGTTTTGGTGGGCGAAGGTGCGCACCATCAGGCCATCGACGTAACGGGACAACACCCGGGCGCTGTCGGCGATGGGTTCGCCCCGCCCCAACTGCAACTCCCGCGACGACAAAAACAACGCCATCCCCCCCAATTGAAACATCCCCGCCTCGAAGGAGACCCGGGTGCGGGTGGAGGATTTTTCAAAAATCATCCCCAGGGTGCGTCCCTCCAGGGTGCGGTGGGGCTCCCCCCGATGTTGCATTCCCTTGAGGACGCCCGCCCGGTGAAACAGATGGGACATCTCCTCCGGACGCACGTCGTCCAGGGTCAAGAGATCGTGTTTTTTGGGGAGAGGATTAGGCATGGGGTTATCCAAGTTCACGTTACGGAGAAATACTCAAAAGCAATCCATGGTCCAGATCCAGTCCTCACGGTGGGTTCACGCCATGTCGCGTAGCCATCAATCCAAGTGCTTCCACCGTGTCATCCGGATCTTCCAAGGTTTCCGTACCATAAGAATCAGGCGGCGTATCGGTACGGGATTTGTTCCACAACGCCGCCAAGACTCTCAACCTCTTCCGATGCCTTTCCGGAACATCGATGGAATCCTCCAGGGAATCCCGGTTCCATACAAAGGGACGCATGACATGACCGCCCTCCTGGGACGCGAAAAACGCCTCACAAAATTCCTGAACCGCTTGAGCTTCGGGCATCTTTTGATCCTTCAGTTTATCTTCAAGATCGTGTAGCGATTTATTGGGCTCGGAATCCTCCATGTCTATCCAAAAAAAGGGGTAGGGGCGTCCAGCCGTAACGCCCTTCAACTCGATTCCGCCATCATATCGAAAAAACATCGTCAACTCTGGATCGTTCCTGACAAGATCACTCACATTACGGTAGGTGCTGGAAAGCATCCACGCCAGATCCACCGTCAGCGCCAGCTTTCTTGGCGTTGCGCGAGTAGCGACCCGGAATCCCGTGTCCATTGAAGGACCGATGAAGTCGCGAATCAGCCCCGCGCGCCCGAAGGGCTCCGGCGAATAATACGTATTCAGGCATTTCATGTTGGAAACGACGGAGTCGTCGTCATCGCAATCATCTTCAAGACGACCGCGGAATCTCGACCTTAATACGACTTCCGTGTTGTTGACGGGAAATCCCGCGAGCCATGCCGCCGCCTTGAGGTCCAATTTTGGAAACTTGCTTTTCAACTCGGGACGATACTGATTGACCGCCATCTTCCAGGCGAGTACGCATGTCAGGATTTGATGTTGATCGCTGATTATTTTCTGATAAATGACCTCGTCTCCTGCGGCTTTCCAAAATTCAGGTGCCTCGCCGGGTTGCCATCTTTTACGAGTTCTCAGGAGATGGGACGTCCTTTGCCAATAATCAGCGAAGTATTTTTCGATTCTTCCATAAAATTGCGTAATAGGAACAAACCACGGCTCCGACGTCGCCTCATCCGCCTGATCTCCACCTCCCTTGGAGGCATCCTGCTTGAAAGCCGTCGAGTTGACGACATCGACGCTCAAGAAAAGCCTCAACTTGGGATGAAGAAATTCCGGCCAAGTTTCCGGCGGCGGATCTCGGTCATGTTCGCTCAATGAACCAACTCTCCAGTCAGCCCCAGAGAGTCCGCACGAATTTTCGCTGCGGAAACGGATACATCGAAATGCTTGGCGATGGCCATCGGATCGCCGTCATTCTCGAAGAAGACGTTGCGAAACGCTGATTCCGGCATGAGAAACGCCGCGGCGAACCAGTGCGCCTCGGATTCGGTTCTGCCCGACCCGTATCGGGCCACTTTCAAGGGCCGTTGATCTTGTTTCAGGATCTTCAGCGGATACAGAAAGTGGAGGATGTAATGGCCGATCTCGTGCGCAATGGTGAACCGATCCCGTTCATGGCTGGAGCTGCGTCCAAGATAGATCTTGAAGTCGCCTACGCCGTCAATTTGAATGGAACCGTCCATGGTGGAGTCGAGATCCCAGAAATTCTGGAAGATGATCTTCCCTCCCATTTGCTCGACGATAGGCGGCATGGGAGTTCCCGGCTTGTATTCAAGCTGCCTGGCGACGGATTCCGCCAGTTGCATCACGGACTGTTTCGTCAGATTGCATGGTTCCGGTCCACTGTACGCGCTTTCCATCGTCGCTCTCCCGTGTTCGCGCGTGATCACCCGACAGTTTAGACGATTTCAACCTAGAAAAGGTCCGTCATGGCCCCATCGAGAATGGCCACGGCCTGGTCCATCTCCGCTTCACTGACCACCAGGGGGGGGAGCATGCGCAGGGTGGTTCCCAGTTGGCAGCTGATGAGCAACCCCCGGGAGAGACAGATGGCGTTGAGTTCCTCGGCGGGGCAGTTGAGTTCCACCCCCACCATCAACCCCCGCCCCCGCACCTGCTTGACCAGCTTGTGCCGTTGGATGAGGGGTTGCAGCTTGGCCCGCAACTGTTCGCCCTTGGCCGTCACCGAGGCCAGCAGGCCGTCATCCAGCAGAACCTCCAGGGTGGCGAGGGCGGCGGCGCAGGCCAGGGGATTGCCGCCGAAGGTGGAGCCGTGGGAACCCTGGGAAAAGGAGGCGGCCACCTCGGCCTTGGCCAGGCAGGCCCCCATGGGAACCCCGCCGGCGATGGCCTTGGAGGCGGTCATGATGTCCGGAACCACGTCGCTCCACTGATGAGCCCACATTTTGCCGGTGCGGCCCATCCCGGTCTGCACCTCGTCCAGCACCAGCAACAGGCCATGGCGGTCGGCGATGTCACGCAACGCCGCCAGATAGCCCTCCTCCGGCAGCCGCACCCCGCCCTCGCCCTGGATCGGCTCCATCAGGATGGCGGCGGTGTAGGGTCCGATGGCCTTTTCCACCGCCGCCGGATCGTTGTACGGCACGTAGTGGAAGCCGGGCAGCAGCGGATCGTACCCTTTATGCACCTTGCTCTGGCCGGTGGCCGAGAGGGTGGCCATGGTCCGCCCGTGGAAGCTGTTTTCCGCCGTGATGATCTCGAAGCGTCCGGGCAGGCCCCGGTCCTTCATGCATTTGCGCACCAGCTTGATGGCCGCTTCGTTGGCCTCGGCACCGCTGTTGCAAAAAAAGACCTGATCGGCGAAACAGGTGGACACCAACCGCTCGGCCAACCGCTCTTGCAGCGGAATGCGGTAGAGATTGGAGGTGTGCATCAGGGTTCCGGCCTGACGGCGGATCGCCTCCACCACCTTGGGGTGGCAGTGGCCCAGATTGTTCACTCCGATGCCGGAGAGAAAATCCAGATATTCCTTGCCCTGCGAATCCCACAGCCGAACCCCCTCCCCCCGCTCGAAAGCGACGGGAAAACGTCCGTAGGTGGGCATGACCGCGCTGCTGTTCATCCTCCGCTCCATGAATAAACGTCAAAATGTTCTTTTTAGTCCAACCGTCCCCGGGGTTCAATTCTTTTTTTCACGAATCTCCGGCGGAATCGCCTCGCCGGAGTGGGCGGGAAGGGGTTCCACGGCCAGGGGGGCTCCTTCCTGGAGCCCTTCCCGCCCGGCCACCACCACTTGGGCGGCGCGCACCCCCTCCGGCAGCGGGACGGGACGCCCTTCCCGGGCCTCCGGCAGGGGGAGAAAGCGGGCCTTGCCCTGATCCACGACAAACACCCCCAGCCCTCCGTCGCGGCGCACCAGCAGGTTGGAGGGAAGATGGGGTTCCGCCCGCGTCCAGCGCAGCACTCCGGCGGACCCCGGCGGGGCGAGATGGGCGGTGAAGCGGAAACGCCCCTCCCGGGTGCGGCTCCGTTCGTCCAGCAGCGCCGACAGGGCACGCAACGTCACGGGATGCTCGCCCCCCACCGCGACAAAGCGCAGCCCCTCGCCCCGGGAGGCCTCTTCCGCCTCCTCTGGACGAAACCGGGCCGAAACCTCCACCCGGGCCGGGTCCACCAGACGAAAGAGGGGGGTTCCGGGGGCGATCCAGGCCCCGACCTGGGCCATCCGTTCCGCCACGATCCCGGCGAAGGGGGCCTGGATGCGGGTTTTGTCCAAACGCAGCCGCGCCTCCTCCACCATCGCCTCCTGACGTCGCAGCGCGGCGGCCAGGGAGGTCTGCTCCGTCTCCCGTCGTTCCAGCGCCTCCCGCGAGGCGTGATCCTGGCGGGTCAACTCCTTGGCCCGACTCCACAAGCGCCGGGCCAGTTGCAACTCGGACAGGAGCCGATCCCGATCCGCCTGGGCCTGTTCCAGGGCGAGGCGCTGGGGCCAGTCGTCGAGGCGGGCCAGCACCGCCCCCGCCGCCACCCGCTCCCCGACCTCCGCCCCGATTTCGCCGACGATCCCGGCAATTTCGGGGCTCAACAGACTGTCGTTCAGACTGATCGCCACCGCCGGGGCCTCGCCCTGGGGATGGAAGGCCAGCGCCAGGATGGGGGCGGCGGTCACGCGCAAGGGGGCACCGCCGGAGGACAAGGCGTTCTCCGGCGCGGCGGGAGCGGCCCGAAGCTCCGGGGCGACGATGAGCGCCAGAACGAGGACGAGGAGCGCCGCCCCTCTCCCCATGCCCCGGAACCCTCCCAGATTCGGAGGCATCGCCTTGATCAACCTACGGAAGTCCATGGTTATCGAACCCCTCCCAACCCGCCCCCGGATCACCCCAGGGAGCGCAATGCTTCGATCAAGCCCGCCAGATCCTCCGGCAGGGGGGCGGAAAAACGCATGGTTCGCCCGGACAGGGGGTGAACGAAGGTCAACTTGGCGGCGTGCAACGCCTGCCGGGGAAATTCCTCCACCACGCGCCGCACCTCGGCGGGCCAGCGTCCTGGGGGGTGGAATGGCTTGCCATAGACCGGATCCCCCAGCAGGGCGTGGGCGATGTGGGCCATGTGGACCCGAATCTGGTGGGTTCGGCCGGTCTCCAGCCGACAGGCGAGGAGGGCCACCCCGGAAAAGCGTTCCACCACCCGCCAGTGGGTGACGGAGCGCCGCCCGCCGTGGGGGACCACGGCCATGCGGGTGCGGGCGGTTTCGTGTCGGCCGATGGGGGCGTCCACGGTTCCGGAGGAGGCGTTGAAAACGCCCCGCGCCACCGCCCAATACGTGCGGAACGCCGAATGGTCCTGAAACTGCTCCGCCAGTTTGCGGTGGGCGACGTCGGATTTGGCGGCGACGATCAAGCCGCTGGTCTCCTTGTCCAGGCGATGGACGATCCCCGGACGCTCCACCCCGCCGATCCCCGACAATCCCCCGGCGCAGTGGTGCAGCAGGGCGTTGACCAGGGTTCCGTCGGGGGCACCCGCCCCGGGGTGGACCGTCAGGCCCGCCGGTTTGTCGATCACGATGAGGGATTCATCCTCGAAGACCACCACCAGCGGGATCGCCTGGGGGACGACCAGGGAATGGCGCGGCGGAATCAAGGTCGCCGCCACCCTCTCCCCGCCCCGCAATTTCACCCCCGGATCCAGGGTCACGACCCCATCCCGGGTCAACCTCCCCTCCTTCACCACCCGTTGCCACTCCGCCCGGCTGCGGGAGGGGTCCAGCGCCGCCAGGATTTTATCCATCCGCTCCCCCCGGGCCGTCTCCGGAATCTCCAGGGTAAGAACCACCGGCTCCCCCTCGGCGGCGAGGTTTATGGACAGAAGTTCATCCTCTGGCGTATCCTGCTCGTCGTTTTCCTCGATCTCCCCGGTTTCCTCGATCTCCGCGGATTCCGCCTCGTTCACCGCCAACCCGCGGGAGGGTCCATCCTTGCCCATTCTCAAAGCCATCGTCATCCTCGGGGGGCTTGCCCTGCTGGTTGGATTCGCCATGCTTTTCCAGCAATATCGCTCCGATTCCGCGGCCAAGGAGAAAGGGCGCGCCACCCTGGAGCGTCCCGTCCCCCTGCCGGAAGGGAGCAAGGTGAACGAGATCATCGCCCACCCCAACGGCTTGACGGTGGTCATTCAATCCGCCGACGATCAAGTGCTGAGCCTGCTCTTCGTCGATCGCAACGGCGACCCGCAAAAAATCGTCACCCTCACCGCCACCGGCGGTCTCTCCGGGATGAAGGCGAGCCGATGAGTTCCGCCGCGAACAGGCGTTCCATGCCCTCGGGCTTCCTGTTTCTGGTTTCTGGCAACGTGGGATGGTCCATCACCCAACGACGATCATGAACCATCCCAGAGTCCCCCGCAAGAAGTCAAAAATCTCCCATCGATCGGCCTGGTAGAGTAGTTCCAAATCAATTTTGCACATTGCCAACTAAAAAAATTTCGCTCGTCATTCCTGCAAAAGCGGGAATCCAGGAAAGCCGATCGGTGAATGGCTCCCTTCAAACAAACGGAAAGGAGGCTTGGTTGCTCGTCGCGATCTCGGCATTTCTCTTCCCCGCCCCCTGGATTCCCAACCTTCGCGGGAAGGACGTCTTCGCGGTTGAGGAGTTGGTTGCATAACCCAGGTGCGGCTTAATGACAGGTGTAATTTTAAAATAGCATAGCTATCAATCCAAACGAATCTCACCCCTTGTCGTCCGACACGAATCTCACCCCTTGTCGTCCGACGCCGCCCGCTCCTCGAACCGGGGGCTCTCCTCCAGGGCTTGCCGGGCGAAGCGCTCCACCGACTGGGTGACGAATTCGGCGGTTTCGGGATCGAAGACCGCCACCGGGTCCGCCGCCGTTTCCACCTCCTCGAACTCCGGCAGACTCCAGCCGCCGTCGGGCGTCCCCCGGCGAATGGCCCCCACCGCCCACCAGGCGTGGGCTCGAACCTCCGCCTCCCGATCCCGGGTAAATCCGCTCAAGGTGGGCCACACCTCCCGCACCAACTCCGGATCCCGGCTTCCCACCCGTCCCACCGCCCACAGCGCCGCGCAAAGCACACGAACGTTGCGGTTGGTGCCGCGGCAGGTCTCCTCGTCCTCGAAGTAGTGGACAATGATGCGCACCACGTCTCGGGTCAATGCGGGGCGGGCCGCCGCCATCTCCCCCACCGCCGGGGCGTTCATCCAGGCGCAGATGGTGGCCTCGTCGTTGAGGGCGAAGGCCAGCCGACTCAAGGCACGACGCACGGGATCCGGTCGATGGCGGGCCAACACCCCGAATCCCAACACCGCCCGCCACGCCAACAACGGCTCTCGGTCGAACAACAGACTGAAAAGCTTGCGGACCGTCGCCGGCTCCTGGTCCACCAGGGCCGGCAGACGGTCCCACTCTTTATTCCACAGCAAACGGGCCAGCCCTTCCTTGATCATGGTTGGGCCGATCCCGGGGAAAGCGCATTACAGCCAGGCATGAACCAGATTTTGCTCCACCAGATCGACAAACCCGGCGTAGTCGGTGACTTTGACCCCCTCGATCAGGTTGGTCAAGGCGCGGGCCTTGAGATCGGCGGAGAGGACGTAGACCTGATGATTTTTCAGCGCCTCTTCCACCAACGCCGACTTGCCCGTACCCGCCGCCGCGCCGTAAACCCCATCCTCGATCAAGAGGATGGCGTCTCCGGATTGGGTGAAGCGCAGGCAGCTCTCCAGCGATTGGTTCATGAACGGGGACTTGTTCACGGTATGAAGCATCGCTCTGGGCTCCGTCTCAAAAGGGGAGAATGTTATGCTGTTCGGCCATCATGGCGGCGATTTCGGAAGAGTCGATCACCTGGGGCCTGATGGGCTCCTCGGTGTCCTCGTCCTCGCCGATGACCAGCAGGTCGTCTTCGGTCATGCCCCGCTCTTCCATGGACTGGCGGTCGGCGTAGACCTGGCTGATTTCGTAATCCACCAAGGCCCCGTAGGTGGCCTCGAAGCCCTTGATCCCCAGCTCCTTGGTGTTTTGCCCCGCCTTCAGGGCCAACACGCCGTCATCCATGAAGACCACGGAGATATCGGCGTCGTAGGCGGCCATGATCAGTTTGACTTCCAGCCCTTCGTAGACGTAGATGGTTCCGTGGGGCGGCTTGCGCACCGTGAACATGATCTTCTTTTTCTCGGACATGTCGGATCAGCCTCCCCCTCGTCAGTCGCCGAAAGTCACCACGCGGTCGGCCTCGATGGCCATCATGGTCAACTGGCCCAAGCCGGAAATGCGCACGTTGGAGACCAGCACCTCATCCTTGATGCCCCGCCGCTTGGCGGCGGCGATGCAGACCACGATATCCACCCCCTTGGCCCCGATCTCCGACCAACGATTGGCGATGTGCCGATCGTCCTGAGGGGGTTCCATGAGTTTGGTGACGTTGTAAACGCCATCATGATAGAAAAAAATGCCCCGGATCTCGTGCCCCTTGGCCAGCGCCGCCTGAACGAAATTGTACGCGCTGTCGGAAGCCTCGTGATTGTAGGGGCCTTCGTAGACCACCACCGCGAGTTTCATGCCTTGAACCCCCGTTCTTCCCCGACCGTTCCAGTCCATGCTCTCCCCACCGGGATCCCGAATTGGGAGAGCGCGTAAAAAGACCGCTCCGAACCCAAACGGTCCGGAGCGGCGTTCACTCCTGGGAACGACCGATCAACCCTTGGCCGCCCCTTCTTGATAGGGAAGTTCCAACCACGTGCCGCCGAAGTAGCTGTAGACCAGCCGACCGTCCTCGGTCAGGGCGCGGATGGCCAGCTTGGCCTGATCCTTGTCCGCTCCCAGCTCTTTTTGCACGTGCTTGATCAGATCACCGGGCTTGAAACGCTTTTTGCCGGAAAACTGCTCCACTTCCTTGAACATGCACTCCGCAACTTCCTCGACCGTAGCCATGGCGCGCCCCTCTTAATCAATGTTCCGTGAACCGGGTCAGAACCGGATGTGGCAGGACATGTTCATGGTCCGGGTGGCGAGCTTGTAGTCGTCGATGTGGTACTTGGTGAACTCGAACCCGGTGAGTTCAAAGAACTTGGGCCAGCCGATGCGGTCGATCCAGTCGCCCACCCGCTCCCAGTCCTTGGCGTTGCTGGCGTACACATCCACGATCTTGCGCACCGCCTGGGTCACTTCCGGCCACTTGGGCGGGTTGTTGGGCAGGAAGGGGATCGCCAGCTTGGAGAACTTGGGCTTGCTGCGGGCGTTGGCCACCTTGCCGCCGACCCAGATGGAGATGCCGTCGTTGATGGCGTTGTGGATCGGCATGGAGGGGCAGGTGGTGTAGCAGTTGCCGCAATACATGCACTTGGACTCCACCACTTCCACCGAGGGCTTGCCGTTCACGGTGGTGGGACGAATCGCGCCGGTGGGGCAGGAAGCGACGGTGGTGGGGATTTCGCACAGGTTGGTCAAGGTCGAGTGGTTGACCTTGGGCGGACGGCGATGGATGCCCAAAATGGCGATGTCAGAGCAATGTACCGCGCCGCACATGTTGAGGCAGCAGGCGAAGGCCACCTTCACGCGTTGGGGCAGTTTGTGGCCCTTGAACTCGCCGATCATCTCCTCCATCACGTTCTTCACCACGCCGGAGGCGTCGGAAGCGGAGGTATGGCAATGCACCCACCCTTGGGTGTGGGTGATGTTGGAGATGGAGTTGGCGGTGCCGCCCACCGGGATGCCCATGGATTCCAACTTGGCGATCAAGGGCTCGATCTTGCTCTTGTCGGCCAGGTTGAACTCGATGTTGAACCGGGTGGTGAAGCGCAGATAGCCGTCGGCGAACTCATCGGCCACCTTGCAGATGGACTCCATCCAGGTGGTGCCCACCAGACGGGGGGAGGCGCAACGGACGACGTAGCAGGATTCGCCGCTGGCGGCGCGATATTCGATGACGCCCGGGCGCAGGAACTCGTGCCACTCCCACTGGCCGTAGTTGCGCTGGATGACCGGCGGCAAAAATTGTTCGAAGTGCGGCGGGCCCATGTCGCTGGGACGTTTTTTACGGACCGCGGCGCGCTCTTTCAACTCCTCTTCACTGATATTAACCCACATGCTTCACTCTCCACGAAGACACAAGCGCCGAATGGGAAGGACCGGGAGTGGGGAGGGGAAGGCCGTTCCGCCTTCTCCCCTCCCCGATGCCTGATCCGCAAGGGACGATGGGGAGCGGGTTCAGCCCGCCGCCTCCTCTTCCTCGTCGAAGAACTCGTCGTAGAAGATATAGGGGTTGTCGCGAGGAGCGTTGATCTGGTTCGGATTGGGCTCCAACTCCAACTGCTGGAGGAAGTAGGCCAACCCCACCCGCTGGATGGTTTCGCCGATGCGCTCGCGGTTTTGTCCGTTCTCTTCCCAGTAATCCCAGGTTTTCTCCAGAAGATCCTTGAAATCCTGGTAATCGTCATCCTTGTCCATCTTCATGAAGGGAACCAGCACGGTGCCCATCAAGGCCCCTTCGACGATGGGGGCCTTGGCACCCATCAGGATGACCGCGCCGGTGTCCTCGCCCACATGCAGCGCCTTGGGCATGACGTTAATGCAGTGCATGCACTTGACGCACTCGCCGTTGCGAATATTGAGGGTTTCGGCGTTGACGTCCACCTCGATGCAGCGGGAGGGGCACATCAGGGCGACATGGTTGACCATGTCGAATCCCTGCTTGGGATCCTTGTGCTTGGCGAAGTAGTTCTTCAACTCGGCGGCGTTGATCCGGATGTCGTCCTTCCAGATGCCGATGATCGCCAAGTCGGAGCGGGCGTTGGCCGCGACGCAGTCGTTGGGGCAGCCGGAGGCCTTGATCTTGAACTTGTAGGGGAAGGCCGGGCGGTGGAGTTCATCCATCACGTGGTTGGTGATGTTGTGGATGAGGTCCATGGTGTCGATGCAGGCGGCGTCGCAACGGGACTTGCCCAGGCAGGCGGAGGGGGTGCGGTTGGACGAGCCGGAGCCGCCCAGATCCCATCCCGCCGCGGCGAGTTCGTCCCACATCAGCTCCAGGTGGTTGGTGCGGGTGCCCAGGAAGATGATGTCGCCGGTGGTGCCGTGCAGGTTCATCAGGCCCGAGCCGTACTTGTTCCAAATCCCCATCAGGAAGCGTAGCGCCTCGGTGGTGTAGTAGAGGCCGGTGGGGGGAATGACGCGCACGGTGTGAAACTGCGCCACCCCGGGAACCTCGTTGGGGATGTCGGTGTAGCGCCCGATGATGCCCGCGCCGTAACCGGTCACGCCCACCAGACCGCCGTGCTTCCAGTGGCCCCGGTTGTCCGAGTAGGAGATTTCCAACTGCTTCAGCATGTCGTTGTTGTAGCGGGGGGTGTGAACCGCCTCCTGCTTGATCTGGTCGACAAAGCTGGGCCATTGCCCGCCCGAAAGCTCGTCCAGCATCGGTGTTTTAACGTCTGACATTCCATCTCCTCCTGGTGGGGTTTCGAGAGGACGGTGCAGCCCGGACGAAACGAGCCGCCCCGGGGGGTCCCTGTAGTGGTTAAACGCGCCCTTCCGGCTCTTTTCGACCGCTTTCCCGTCCCCACCGAAGGGGTGGGAACGCATGGGCGGGGCCGGTACTCAAACAGTCTATTAGCATATCGTTATGCCATAATATTAAATGAAACGAATATAAAGCTTCGGGGGCGGGTGTCAAGGGGGAAGCCTAGCGTCTCACGCCCCGCGCCGCCAAAAATCGACCAAAAATTCCGCCCATCCGGGGGCACCGTCGGCGTGCAGGTGGGCGTAGGAGGCCAAAACGTTGCGATAAATCAGACCATCCCGCCGTTCCCCCAGCCCCACGCCGCGCCCTAAGCGATAAGCGAATTTTATGTCGCTTTCCATCCGCTCCACCTGGGAGTGATGAAATTCGTGGCCCCGCACCACTTGGCCCGGGGGGGGCCAGGGGAGGGCACCGGTCCCTTCCAGGGTGACGTAACCGAATCCCTGGGGGCGGCGATGCATGGCCACATCCACCGGCAGCACCCCGGCCATGGGGGCGACGCGCTCCCCCCAGCGGATAAAACGGGAGAGCAGCATCAACCCGCCGCACTCGGCGTAGATCGGCATCCCCGCCTCCGCCGAACGGCGAATGCCCTCCAGCAGGGGGCGGTTGGCGGCCAGGGATTCCATGAACATTTCGGGAAAGCCGCCGCCGATGAACAGCCCGTCCACCTCGGGCAGGACGGGATCCTCCAGCAGATCGAAGGGAACCAGCTCCGCCCCCGCCCGTTCCAGGGCCTCCAAATTTTCCGGGTAGTAAAAATGGAAGGCCCGGTCTTTGGCATAGCCTACCCGCACCCGGGGGAGGGGGGAGAGGCGCGGCGGGGAGGGATCGGGTGCCGCCGCCGTTGCGGTCCAAGCCGGGGCGCGGCGGGCCAGGGCGAGCAGCCCCTCCAGATCAACGTGGGCGGCCACGTGGTCGCGGATCACCGTCAGGCGTTGCGCCAGATCCTCCCGCTCGTTGACCGGGGCCAACCCCAGGTGGCGTTCGTCGATGGCCACGGTCTCGGAGCGGGGAATCACCCCCAGCACCGGCGGCGAGCCGTAATGGACCAGCGCGGCCTTGAGCCGACCTTCCTGGCGGGTCGAAGCGACGTTGTTGAGGATCACCCCGGCGATGCGCTCGCCGCCGGGAAACCCCACATGCCCCAGCACCAGCGGGGCCACCCCCCGGGAGAGTCCGGCGCAATCCACCACCAGGAGGATGGGGGTCTCCAGCCAGCCGGCGACGGCGGCGCCGCAGTCGGAGCCGTCCAGATCCTGGCCGTCGAAGAGCCCCATGTTGCCTTCCACCAGGGCCAGTTCCGCCCCGGCACCGTGGCGCAGAAAGTTGCGCGTCACCCCTTCCCGCCCCATGGAAAAGGGGTCCAGGTTGCGGCAGGAGCGCCCGGTGGCGGCGGAGTGCCACAGCGGATCGATGTAATCCAGCCCCTTCTTGAAAGCCTGCACCCACAGCCCGCGATGGGCAAAGGCGGCCCCCAACCCCACCGTGAGCAGCGTCTTGCCCGAACTTTTGCGCGGCGCACCGATGTAGAGCCGGGGAGGAGCGGTCAAGATCATCGACGTCCCATCCTCGCGACTTCGCAACCGTGACAAAAATGGACGCCATTCAACGGGAATTTTTGCATCCCCGGGAAGTTCAAGGCTACCATGGATTCGTTCAGGAGTGAGTTCCTTGCGTCAACAGCTTCCACCCGTTTTTCCGCCTCCGGCCCAGGGCCATGATCAAAATTCGCCTCAAGGAGTTGGTCCAACGCCCGCCGCAAGACCACTCCAGCTCTTGTCGGCAAAATTGCGACCTGTGCCGGGATCCCTGCGCCAAACAGGGACGCTATTCCAAGAGCGGCTTGACCTCCGGCCATCTGGAGATCGGCAGGGCGATGGATTCGCCGCTGCAAGCCCCCTCCCCTCCGTCCGAAAAAAAGTCCCCCTCCCAGGAATAAAGGCCGTTCACGCCACCCAGGAGAATGAACCCGAGTCACGGGCTTCCAGGCTTGCCCCGACTTCCCTCATCCCCGGCCCCGCCCGCGACGGGTCAACGCCAGGGGGGGAACCGCCTGACTCACCTTTTCGGCGATGGCCAGATAGCGCAAGGCGTATTCCGACGTGGGATCGGCCAACACCAGGGGGACGCCGGAGTCGCACTGTTCGCGAATCACCGGGGCCAGGGGAATGTCGCCCAGAAAGGGCACCCCCTTGAGGTCCGCCTCCCGCCGTCCGCCGCCGTTGGCGAAGACGTCGGTGCGCTCGTGGCAGTGGGGGCAGACGAAGTAGCTCATGTTTTCCACGATGCCCAGAATCGGAACCTGGGCCAGGTTGAACAGGGTGATGCCCCGCCGCACGTCGCTCAAGGCCACGTCCTGGGGCGTGGTGACGATCACCGCCCCCGCCACCTCGATCTGCTGCACCATGGAAAGCTGAACATCCCCGGTGCCGGGGGGCAGATCGATCACCAGATAGTCCAGATACTCCCCGTAGGGAACCCACTTGACCTCGTGGAAAAATTGCTGGATCACCTGGAAGAGCAACGGCCCCCGCCACGCCAGGGCCTGCTCCGGGTTGACCATGAAACCGATGGACATCAACGGCATGTTGTGGGCCATCACCGCCCGAATCCGTCCCATGACGTCGGGCTTGGGCTCCTGCTTCACCCCCAGCATGGTGGGAATGCTGGGTCCGAAGAGGTCCGCGTCCAGCAACCCCACCTTGTGTCCCAACTGCTTGAGGGCGAAGGCCAGGTTCACCGCCAGGGTGGATTTGCCCACGCCCCCCTTGGCGCTGGCCACCGCGATGACGTTCTTCACCCCTTCCACGGTCTGCTTTTGCGGCAGACCGGCGTCGCTCCGGGTCTCCGTACCGCTCATGTCGATCCTTCCTGTTTGAAGTTCATGGCGTCCCCACCGCCGACGCCGGATCGGCCCCCCGCTCCACCTGTCCCACCCGCCATAACGCCAGGGCCAAGCATCCCACCGCCCACGCCGTCGAGACCGCCAAACCAGTGAGATAGCCGGAGTGGGTCAACAGTTCCGCCGGGGAGTGATAAAACGGCAGACGGATCAATTGCAAGGCATGACTGACCGGATTGACCGTCATCAACCCCCAAAGCCAGCCGGGAGCCCCCTCCAGGGGAAACAACGCCCCGGAGAGCATCCACAACGGCATGAGAAAGACCGACATCACCGCGTGAAACCCCGCCGTGCTTTCCATTGGCCAGGCGATGAGAAATCCCAGGGCGGTGAACCCCAGGGAGGCGAGGACGAAGCCGCCCAGGATCATCAGCAAACTCCCCGGACCGGGGGTCAGACCGATAAAGGGGGCGGCGGCCAGCAGCACCAGGCTTTGCAGCAGGGCGATGGCCATGGCCCCCAGGGTTTTGCCCAGCACCACCGACAATCGCGACGCCGGCGAGACCAAAACTTCCTGCAACAGCCCGGCGTTGCGATCCTCGATGATGGTGATGGTGGAAAAAATGCCGGCGAACAGCATGGTCATGAGCAAAATGCCGGGGTAGAAATATTCCAGATAGCTCACCCGCTCCATCCCCGCCCCGGCCATGCGAAAGGCGGGAGAGAAGCCGCTGCCAAGAAAAATCCAGAACAGCAGGGGCTGGGCGAAGCTGCCCACCACCCGGTGGGGCTGGCGGAAGAAGCGCACCAGCTCCCGCATCGCCAGGGCCCGCACCGGGGGAATCATCGAGGGGCTCATGGGGCGCCTCCGCCGGAAAGCCGCGTCCCCTCGCTCTCCTCCTGTTCCAGGGAGCGTCCGGTGAGGTGGATGTAGACATCCTCCAACGACGGCTCCTTGAGGGAGATGGCGCGAATGCCCTCGGGCCGGTTGAGAAATATTTCCTGCACCAAGGCGGTCATGTCCGGCCCTTCCACCCGCACTTCCCCCTCCCGGGTCTGCACCTTCAGGCCGGGACGCACCGCCAGCTCGGCGGCCAACGGGGCCGCTCCGGTGGTCTGGATCACCAGCAACTCCCGCCCCAGGGAGGCCCGCAACCGGGCCGGGCTCTCCCGCGCCAACAGTCGCCCCTCCTTGAGAATGGCCACCGCGTCGGCCTCCTCGGCCTCGGAAAAGATGTGGCTGGTCATCAGCACCGTCATCCCCCGCTCCCTTTGAATCCGCCGCACCATGTCGACAAACCCCCGGCGGGTTCCCGGATCGAGCCCGGTAGAGGGTTCATCCATAATCAGCAGCGACGGATTGTGGAGCAGCGCCTTGACCAACTCCACCTGCCGCGCCAACCCCCCGGAGAGGCTGCCCACCCGATGGTTCAGACGGTCGGCCAAACCGGTCCAACTCAACCCCTCGTCCAGTCGACGACGATAATCCGACGGGGCGACGCCGTAAAGATCGGCGTGAATCTTGAAATTTTCCTCCACCGAGAGGTGGACGTCCAGGGCCGGTTTCTGGAACACCACGCCCATGGCGGAGCGGGCGGCGGCGGACTCCCGGAGCAGATCCAGGCCCCGGATCAACACCCGCCCGGCGCTGGGCCGCATCAACCCGCACAGGATGCGAAAGAGGGTCGATTTGCCCCCGCCGTTGGGGCCGGTGAGAACAAAAAAAGTCCCCTCCGCCACCGTCAGATCCAGCCGGTCCAGGGCCAGCCTGGGGGGCTGTTTCCGACGGGCGGGATAAACGTGGGTCAACTGCTCAACGCGAACCATTCCCCACTCCCCTTCCTGGGCGTCCTTTCCGGCTGCCGCGAGAACTCCGCCTTCAGCGGATCATCCCGCGCAGCCAGGCGTCCAATTGATCCGCTCGCTGTTCCCAATCGTTGGCCAGGGCCACGGCCCGGCGCTGCTCCGGCGCCGCCGCGCCGCCGTTTTCCAGGGCGTGGCGGATGGCCTGCTCCCACTCCTCCACCGTTTCGGCGATAGCCGCCACGTTGGAGAACTCCCGCTTCACCACCTCTTGCGCCCCGGCGACCACCGGCGGTCCGGCGGCCAGATATTCGTGCAACTTCACCGGATAGCCATGCCCCACCCAGTCGTCGTCGCCGGTGCGGTAGGGAATGAGATTCACCGCCATCCCCCGGACAAAGGCGGGAACCCGCTCCCGGGGTTGGGACGGGATCCAGTGGACGTTGCCCAGGGCCAACGCCCGCTCCCAGGCGGCCCGGGCGAGGCGGTCCCGGGGGCGGCCTCCCCCCAGCATCACCGGTCCGACAAAGACCCAGGACCACTCGGGGTGGCGCTCCGCCAGGGTGGCGATCATCTCCAGGTCCAGCTTGGCGTTGATCGTCCCGGCGTAGCCGATGCGCGGCGAGGGGATTCCGGCCAATTCCAAGGGGAGGGGCGAACGGTCCTCGGCGAACAGACGGGAGTCGGCTCCGTTGGGCAAGCGCCGCGCTTTGTCGCATCCCGGCGCGGGCAAACAGGCGGCCATGCCCGGCGAGGCGGCGGTGATGAGATCGGCCCGTTCCACCAGCCGTTGCTGGCAGGCGTTCAGGGCGGGGGTCCAGTCGTCCATGCGGTCGAACACGTCATAGACGTGATAGACCACCCACCGGGGGGCCACCCGCTCGATCCAGGGCTCGAACTGGGGATGAAAGAGGAACAAAATCACCTCGCCCTCCCCCACCGCTTGCCGCAACCGGCGGGCGTGGAGATCCAACACCGCCCGCTCCAGTCGGGGTCTTCCCGGGGTGCGCAACAGCCAGCGGGCGGGGCGCTCCACCCGGACCCCGTTTTCCGCCGAACGCCATCCGCCGAGCCAGGATCCGGAACGCCACAACAGGGTTCCCCGGTCCCACGGCTTGAGCGGACCAAAGGAGAACCACACCGGCCACCCCCGCGCCGCCAGCCGGGAGAGCAACTGCTGTCGGCTCAACCAACGGTCGTCCCAGGCGTGGGGGGCCAGGGCGAGAATGGGTGGAAGTCCCCTGGCTGGCGCGAACATGGCGGCGTGGTCCCTCGGATGGCGTCGAGCCGCGGCGAAACCTCCTCCGCGCCATTTTCGGTCTAGACCAATTCTAACCGGGAACGTTCCAGGGAACAACCGAACCCCTTGAGCCAGGGGAGGGCCAAACGTCGGGAAAACGCTGGGGAGGAGAGGAAGAATCCAAGATCGTCAAACGGGTTGGGGTGCCAGGAAGCCCACCAACCGCCCCATGGTGGAAGGCCGCGTCACCCGCGCCACCATCCAGTCGAAGGGGATCGGATCGCGGGAAAAAAGGGCGAACGGCGACGGGGCGTCGAGCAGGTCGAAGGGTTCATGGGAACCCAGCACGACCAACTCTGCCCTCAGCGCCCCGGCCAGGGCGATGGCGGCCCGCCGCCCCCGACCGGCCCGGGCGGAAACCACCGTCTCCGGCCCCAGCCCGAGGCGATCCGCCATCCCCCGCAGACGGCGCTCCGTCTCCCGAACCATGGCCGCCTGAATCTCCCCCGGAGTTTGGAAGGGAACATGGTCGGATTCGCAGCCGCAGTCGAATTCCACCAACGACGCCAGGGCCAGCGAGGCCCCGTGCAACCGCGCCAGTTGATGCCCCTTGCGCACCACCTGCATCCCCAAGGGGTCGGGCGTCGTCAAGACCAGGATGCGCTGATAATCGCCCATGATGTTCTCCTTGAAGCCGGTCCTCAGACCGGACCCGCCGCGTTGAAAAAAGCCCCCATGGGGGCCGTCATGGGTTCCAGCGAAACCGGACCCCGGCCCCGCTCTTCCGTCGTCAAGCGCATCGCCTTCTCTTCCGGACGGGCGCATTCGAGAAATATCCGCTTGTCGCACCGGCGACAAACCTCTGGATCCAACCGGGAGAAGATCCCCCCGATGGCCTCGCGCTTGGAGGAAAAGAGATGGTCCGAGCCGATCACCGCCAGCGCCCCGCTCTTTTCCAGGGTCTGCCGCACCGGCTGCTTGACCCGGATGAGATACAATCCCCCTCCGGCGGCGCGACGACGTTCCGCCTCCTCGGCCAGCCACTCCGCCCCGGCCATGTCGACAAAGTTGACGCCGCTGGCCACCACCGCCAGGTGGGGATGAAAGCCGTTTTTCTCGTCCATCCGGTCCAACGTCCGGTGAACGTGGTGAATCGCCCCGTAGAACAGGGAGCCGTCGATGCGCGCCAACCGCAGTTGCGGGCATTCGGGCAGGGCGGCGTCGGAGGTGAAGCCCCGGCGCGGATCCCGGGGATCCGGAACCCGGGCGACGATGCGGGGTCGGGAGGTGCGCCGCAAATAGAGCCCCAGGGAGAGCATCGCCCCCAACAGAATCGCCTCCTCCAGCCCCACCAACACGGTGGCGGCGAAGGTCAGAACCAGCACCGCCGTTTCGGAAAGGCTGGTGTGAAAGGCGTGGCGGAGGTGGGCGAAATCGATGAGGGTGTAGGAGACGATAAAAAGAACCCCGGCCATGGCGGCGTTGGGCAGATACGCCAAGGCCGGGGCAGCCAGGGGGGTCAAAAGGGCCAGGAACAGTCCGCCAAAAATGGCCGCCAGGGGGGTGCGCGCCCCGCTGGCCAGATTGACCGAACTGCGGTTGAACGATCCGGTGGCGACATAGGAGGAGAAAAACGACCCCACCAGGTTGGATAACCCCTGGCCGATGAACTCCTGGTCGCCGTCGATGCGCTGGCCGGTGCGCGACGCCATGGCGCGAGCGATGGAACCCGCCTCGGTGAGGGCCAGCAAGGTCACCGCCAGGGCGGGGGCCAGCATCCCCCGCATCCCCTCCAGCGACCACTCGGGGGACGACAGGGGCGGCAGCGAGGCGGGAATCGCCCCCACCGTCACGATGGCGGCGGCGGCTTGCGGATCCAGTTTTTTCCACAAGAGAGCGAAGAGGATTCCCCCCAACAACGCCGCCAGCATGTAGGGAATCCGCGGGACGAAGCGTCGGAAGAGCATCCCCACCAGCAGCGTCGCCGTCCCCACCGCCGGAATCAACGGGTTGATCTGGGACAGGTGTTCCACCCAGTAGCCCCAGGCGTGAAAAAAGGAACTCCCCTGAGGGATCGGCAAACCGAAAAAATGTTTCAACTGCTGGGTGGCGATGAGCAGCGCCGCCCCGGCGGTGAACCCCGTCACCACCGAATGGGAGACGAATTGCAGCACCACGCCCAGACGAAACACCCCCATCAGCAGTTCCATCAACCCCACCACGAAGGTAAGGGTGAGCGCCAGTTGAACGTAGGCGGCGGATCCGGGTTCGGCGTGTTGCGACAGGATGGAAAACAGCACGATGGAGGCGGCGGTGGTGGGTCCAGAGACCAGGTGCCACGACGATCCGAAAAGGGCGGCGAGGATCGCCGGAACCATTCCCGAATAGAGCCCGTATTCCGGGGGCATGCCGGCGATGGCGGCGAAGGCCACCCCCTGGGGCGCGGCGATGATCGCCCCGGTCAGACCCGCCGTCACATCCTGGCGCACCGTCCGACCGCTGATCCGGGAGCGCCAGCGTAAAAAGGGAAACACCCGTTCCATGGGAAACCGCGTCAGACCGTTCATCACCCTTCCTGACCTGATGTCATGGGATCGCCCGGGAGGGGTGGGCGGAGCCTCTCCCCCCGGGCAGAATTCCCCCCTTTGATGGATGGAATCCTATTCCCGAGCAGGTCAAGAAGGGGTCAACGGAAGGTCAAGTTTGGGTCAAGAGGGGGAAAAAAGGGTGGGCGAGGGTGAATTTTTTCCCCGGGAGGGGAGGTCGGCGGCGGGAGGAAAGCACAGCACCGCCTCCGTCCCCTCCCCCTCCCGACTGGTGATGATCACCTCCCAACGACACCGCTCGCAAATGCGCTTGACCAGCGACAGGCCGATGCCCGCCCCCTGACTGGTCACGCCCCGGTAGTGACGATGGAAAATCCGGGAGAGTTCATCGGCCCGAATGCCGCTCCCGGTGTCGGCGACGGAAAGGCGGTTCGCGGTCAGGGTGAGGCGAATTTCCCCTTCCCGGGTGTAGGAAAAGGCGTTGCGCACCAGGTTGCCCACCACGATGTGGAGAAACACCCAATCCACCGGCAACTGGGGATCCGCCTGGAGATCCAGCGCCACCCCCACCGGCTTGTCCCCCAGCAGATACCGGCTCTGCTCGACCACGGCCCGCACCACCTCGGCGGCGGAACAACGGGTTTCGGTGCGGGCCTGCAGCGACTCCTCCCGGGAGAGCAGGAGCAAGGCGGTGGTCAGAACCGTCATCTCCCGCGCCGCCCGGTCGGCCCGCTCCACCCGCCGTCGCGTCCGGGGCGAGAGGTCGTCGTCGTCCAGTAAAATTTCCACCGCCCCTTGAATGATGGCCAGGGGGGTGCGCAATTCGTGACTCACATCGGCGGTAAAGGCCCGTTCCCGTTCGAGGAAGGCCTGCAATTGGGCGTGGCGTTGATCAAAAACCTGGGCCAACTCCCCCACTTCGTCGCCGGAATAGGGGTTCTCCCGGGAGGCGCTTTCGTCCATTCCCAGGGTGCGCACCCGCTCCGCCAGCTCCGACACCGGCGCGATGACCCGACCCGCCAACCACAGCCCCCCCGCCGTGGCAAAGAGGATCATCGCCCCCGCCCCCAAGGCGAGAAAGAGCAAAAATCGGGACTCCCGCCGTTGATGCAGCGTGACGTTGTACAACAGGGAGTAGCGGACCCCTTGCTGCTCATGCACCGCCACCCGCCACTGGGCGTCTCGCCACGCCAGATCGCTCCGCCCCAGGGGCAGGTCGCTCAACTCCGGGGGAAAGGGGGGATCGGTGGGAATTTCCGGTTGGACGAACCCCAACACCGTCGCCGTGGCCGGGGGCAGGGAGCGGGGATTGCGTCCCCGCCGGGCGACGTAGTCCTCCAACTCGGCCTTGAGAATTTCGTCGATCAAGCGCACGCCCAAATCGTGGGCGGTAAAATAGAGGCTCACCGCCAGCAACAGGCTCACCACCCCGCCAAACGAGGCGAAGGCGACGGCGACGCGAAACCGCAGATGGCGCCACTTAAGCCGAAGTCGCATCGGGATCCGCCATTTGATACCCCACGCCCCGCACGGTGCGGATCAACGGCGCTTCGCCGGGTTTGTCCACGGCGTCCCGCAGCACGTGCATGTGGGCCTTGAGGGCATCGCTGTCGGGGGGGGAGTCGCCCCACACCGCGAACTCCAGATCCGCCCGGCTGACCACGCTGGGCTGACGGCGCAGCAGTATTTCCAGCAACTTGAAGGGGATCGGCGGAAGTTCGAGGCGCCGTTCGCCCCGGCGCGCGACGCGGGATTCCAGATCCAGCAGCAGATTCCCTGCCTTCAGCCGGTTTTCCGTCACCCGGCCCTGGGCGCGGCGCACCAGGGCCCGCAGCCGGGTCTCCACCTCCCGCAGGGCGAAGGGTTTGACCACGTAATCGTCGGCCCCGCTCTCCAGGCCCGTGACCTTGTCCTCCAGCGAATCCCGGGCGGTGAGCATCAACAAGGGGGTCTCCTTGCCCCCCTCCCGCCGCAGTTTGCGGCACAGGGTGATGCCGTCCATCCCGGGCAGAATGAGGTCGAGAACGATCACGTCGTAGTCGTTGACCAGGGCCAGGTGCAACCCGGTGACGCCATCCCCCGCCGTGTCCACCACGTGGCCCTTGCCCTCCAGATAGTCGAACATGTTGGCGACCAGATCCTGATTGTCCTCGATCACTAGGATGCGCATGACGCGACCTTCCCTTCGCCTCGATGATCCGATGAAAATCGGCTTTCCATCCCCCGCCAGAGGATGCCCTTGAACGCGCCAAGGCGGGTCGATCAACGCCTCCAAGTGCGCGGCGAGCCTGTTGGGGGAGATCCCCCCAAATGGGCGTCAAGAGCCAACAGCGGGTTGTCCATGCCGTTGGCCCCCCGCCGCCGCCCCAATCCCGCCCCTCAGGGCCAGCAGATGGATGGGCGGAAAACGCCCCTTCCATCCCCTCCCCCATGCCCACCAACGCCACCATGATCCGCCATCCCTCGAGGATGGCGGCGGTGCCAGGAAATCGGCCCCGCGGTTCAGAAACGGCGCGAATCTCGCCGCCCTCGGCCATGGTGTTGGAACCCATTGAACCATCGGTTCATTCTAGCGAACATCCCCCCTTTGATCACGGATCGTTCACCGATCATCCACAGGATTTTCCACCCCCCATCCCCCTGTGATGCACCGGTCGCCCCCTCTTTTTTCCAACCTTATCCCCCGGTTTTCCACCGTTGATTCACAGACTTTTCCACACCCTTCGCGGCCCGTTATGCCCCCCCTGTCAACCCATGGTCCACCGGGTTATCCACAGGATTCGGGCAGGTTTTCCGCCGCTCTCCCAGCCACGGCGTCGTCCTTGAACCACGCACATCAAAATCAACACCTGAAGGCATTCTAAAGTTATCGTCCGTCGGTTCGAAGAGACCCCGAAGTGGACCCGCGGTCGCCAAGGCGGCATGACGCTGAACCTCCATGGAACGGCTTGAACCAGGGGGTGCTGAATCGTCAGGAATTATCCTCTCGTGACGTCCACTCGATTCCCCGGTAAACTGGCCCTCCCTTCCCCACCTCGATGGACCCGCCTCCCCCCGTGAGCCCGATGGACGACTTCACCGACGCCCCCCCCCTGTCCAACGGAAGAGCGTCGTGTAAGGAAGAGGTA
>JADGAP010000170.1 GCA_015231965.1 Magnetococcales bacterium
GACGGATGGGATCCTACCCGGCCCGCCATGTCGTCGCTGCTCAACCATCAGGGGCTTATCTGGATTACGAAAATGCCGATAAAATCTATCAGCGGGTCGCCGGGGTCGGTCTGCCGGTCTATCGCGAGGCCGCCGAGATCAACGGCAAAACCCACGTCCGCCTCCGCTCCGGCCCCTTCTCCAGTCGGGAGGAGGCGGATCAGGCCAGCGCCCGCATCGGCAGCGGGGCCGGATTGCAGTCAAAAGTGAATCCTTACTGACCCGTCTCTAGCCGAAATGGAGCGGGCCGCCCCCTCGGGAGCGTCGTTCCATGCCGCTGTTTCCGCGCCAAAAATGGCTTCGCTGGGTGGCGGGTGTGGCGCTTGTCGCGACGGCGGCGGGCGGCTGGCAGGTGTATGACACGGTGCGCCAGCGTCTGGAGCGCCTGGAAAACATCGAACAGCAGCAAACCGCCCGGGAAAAACGGACCGCCGGGGCCGTCAGTCAGGTTCGGGGGACGGCCTGGTCCGAATTTGGCGGGGCGCGTCGGCAACTGGCCACGGGGGATGCGGTTTACGGCGGTGATCGCATCGTCACCGGACGCCGCGCCCGCTTGATCCTGCGCATGGCCGACGGCGCGGTCATCGCCCTGGGCGAGGAGACCGAACTGTTCTTGCAACACTACATCGTCACCGATGACCAAGAAGAGCCCCGGGGCATTTTGGAACTGGCCCGGGGCTTTTTGCGCACGGCCTCCGGCCAGTTGGCCAAAATGCGGCAGGACGCCTTCCAGGTGGCCACCCCTGTGGCCACCCTGGGGGTGCGAGGCACCGAATATTGGGGCTATCTCGCCCCGGGTTCGGAGATTGCCGCCCCCAGGCTGGAACTGGTCTGCCTCCATCCCACCTGCCTGGTGGACACCACCGCCGGTCAACTGGCCATCGTCGAGGCCAACCAGGAGACCCAGGTCAGCGATCCCGCCCAACTCCCGTCCCCGGCGCACCTGATCACCGCCGAAAAATTGATGCGCCTGACCCTTTCCACCGTGGTTCCCACGCCGTTGCCCGCCGAAGCGGTGGCGTCGCTGTTGGAGCGCGCCGCGCAAAAAATGGTGGACGACGGGGCCGCCGGAACCCTGGAAGAGGCCAGGCGGTTGGTGGAATCCTCCCGGGAACGGCTGGTGGAGGCCGCCGAATGGGACGCCGCCGCCCGCGTGGTGCAACGTCTGGTGGCGGAAAAAGGCCAGGTGACGCAAGGCGAGGTGATGGAGCGGATCCGGCAAAAGCTCACCCCCGAGCAGATGAAGGTGGTGGAAGCGACGGCCAAGGATCGGGAGACCAAACTCCAGGCTCTGGAGAGCGCCACCCAGACCGCCCTGGCCGAACGCCTGCCCGCCGCCGCCCTCCACCGGGTGCTGGAACAGCGTCGGGAGTTGCAGGCCAGCCGTTTCTCCGCCGAAAAAGAGATCCAACGGCGGTTGGCCCAACAGCTTCCCCCGGACCAACTGGCCAAGGCCCTGCAAGTGCTGCGGGAGGTGGAAGGGGATGCGGACCTGAAATTGGAGATGAACGCCCGGTTGAGCGCGGTGCTGCCGCCGGAAGCGGTGCAACAGGTCATGGCCCTGGAAACGCAGCGGGAGGGCCTGCTGCAAACTCTGACCAACGAAGCGGAAAAACAGTGGAAGGGGTCCATGGACCCCATCCAGGCGGCGGCGGTGCGGACCCTCCTCAACGAGGAGGAGAGCGCCCGCCAGACCCTGGAACAAGCGGTCAATCTTCGCCTGCGCTCCCAACTGCCCTCCGAGGTCCACGCCACGGTGCAGGATGTCCAGGACAGCCTGGGGGATTTGAAACCCCTGGATCTGACGGCCCTGACCGCCGAACCCCTGCCCCTGCCTCCCCCCGAGGAACTGACGCGCCTGCTCGATTCGTTCGCCGACGGGGTGGCGGCCAATCTGGCGGCCCATGTGGCGGAACGGGGCGGCGTGGTGGGGCTCGACGAAATGCAGGCGGTGCTGGATCGCCATTTGGAGAGCCTGGTCCAGTGGCAGCCCGAACCGGAAGTCCAGGCCGCCGCCCCCGCCGCCGCCGTGACTTCCGGAACGGAGACCCCGGAGGGCCCCGCCCCCGCCGAGGAGGCCCCCCCTCCGGCGGACAGCGGCTCGGAGACCGAAGCCACCACCACCGACGCCGCCCCGGCCTCCAAGGGAAGTTCCGAAAGCGTGGGCGACGTGGGCGGGGCCTCCTCCGAGTCCCAGCCGATGGTGGAAGGCGTGGTGTCGGGTCTCACCTCCGAAAATGTCACCCCCTTCCAGGGCAACGTCACCCTGTCGAACCTCTCCGTGGATGAAAACAGCCCCCTTGGAACCCTGGTCGGAATTTTCACCTCCACCCGTCCGGAAGATCAAACTTTCGGCTTCTGGCTGCCGCAAAACGCCCAGGAGCGGTTCACCGTCAACGGAACCCGCCTGGAGGTTTGGACCCCCTCCCTGTTCGACTACGAAAGCGGTGTCCATGCGGTGAACATCACCGTCCGCTCCCACTTGAACCCCCTCATCGAGGGGAATTTCACCATCGCCATCAACGATGTCAACGAGGCCCCGGCGTCGTTGAACCTGGTCCCCTCCTCCGTGCCGGAGAACAGCGTCAACGGAACCGTGGTGGGCAATCTCACCGCCTCCGACGTCGACGCCGCCGACGCCCAGGGCCCCTTCACCTTTGACCTAGTCGACAACGCCGGGGGACGCTTCGCCCTCTCCGGCAATCAGATCGTGGTGGCCGACGGAACCCTGCTGGATTACGAACGCTATCAATCCCTCGACGTCCAGGTGCAAGCCACCGACCCCCGGGGGGTCTCCAACCTGTTCACGCTGACCATCCATCTCACCGATGTGATGGACTCCTTCGCCGCCACCAGCATCACCCTCTCCCCCGCCACCGTGGCGGAAAACAGCCCCAACGGAACCCTGGTGGGCAACCTGACCGCCGTCGATCCCGACGACCAGCCCTGGTTCACCGACACCCGCACCTACACCCTGCTGGACAGCGCCGGGGGACGGTTCACCCTGGGCGGCCCCAACAACGACCAAATTCTGGTCAACAACGGCTCCCTGCTCAACTACGAGGCCAACGCCCCGCCCAATCCCGTGGCCGCCGCCCCCAGCGTCATCACCGTGCGGGTCACCGACTATTTCGGTCTGACCCACGATGAAAACATCAGCATCAGCCTCATCGATGTCAACGAGGCCCCCACCGCCCTCTTCCTGGACAACACCCTGGCCTTGATCGACAGCCCCGCCGGCGACCACATCGGCCAGTTCTACACCCTGGACCCAGACATTCAGGACCAAAGTCAGGGGGTCTTTACTTACGAATTTATCTTTCTCTACGACCCCACCGAGGCCCTGATCCCCTCGGCCAACATTCCCAGCTATTTCGGCATCGGCGAGACCGGGGTGGACTCCGACGGCTGGAACAACGAACTGGTGACGGGAACCCTCTCCAGTTCGATTCTCGACGCCGGAACCTACACCATGTCCATCCGCGCCCACGACAGCGGCTGGGATGGCAACGGGTCGCTGACCGTCACTCAGGAGTTCACCATCACCGCCCTGGACTGGACCTGCCAGTTCATTCCGCAAAGTCCCACCGTCACCCAGATGCGGGACAACGCCCGCGCCACGTATAAAAACGTCTTCCGCGACCTCTACAACGGCACGAGCCACACCCTGACCGCTGCGGAGTTGGAAGAGTTGATCCTCGGCAAGGTGGACCAGCAGGCCACCGCCAACCATCTCCCCTCCTTCCTCAACCGGTTCGACGTGCAAATTGACGGGGTCAACGGCCGCATCACCCTGCTGGGCGAGTTGCACCCTCTCTCCGGCATCCACGCCCTGCTGGTGGATCAGGCCAACAGCTCCCTGGAGGCGATTTTCGGGGCCCTGGCCCAGTACACCACCAACAGCTCCTCCTGGAGCGCCAGCAACCCCTACTATGGCTGGCTCTACCAGTTCACCCCGGATACCGCCTGCGTGCGCATCCGCATCCAGCCCCTTCTGACGGGAACCAGCACCGCCAACGGCGTCCCCTACGTCACCTTCGACACCGCCAACGCCACCATCAGCGTGCGCAACGAGGCCACCCTCACCCCCGACGTGGAAAACGTCCCCTTGACGGACATCATCACCCTCTACAACACCCTGCGCTCCAACTTGAAGAGCGACTTCAGCAACATCACCGGCGGTGCCCGGGAGTTGCGCCTCTTCACCGGCGGCGGCTCCGCCCCCCTGCCCGCCCATCAATACCAGGACATCATCGGCAACATGACCGGGGCCCGCTCCGATGCCATCGCCCACATGAGCAGCCAACAGGCGGTCTATCCCTATTCCTCGGATATCACCGCCACCGGTCAGGCGGTTCCCCTGACCCAGCGGCTGGATTATTTCTTCCCGGGATTGGTCCATGGCTACTCCATCAATAACGGCTCCATCACCCTTACCCCGTAACCCGACGCCCCCCGCGCCCCACCCTCCGGCCCTGCGCCGGTGGGCCCTGGCGGGGCTGTTGGGAATGCTCTTCCATCTTCCATCGGCCCACGCCGCCGCCGACGGACCGGCGGACTTTCCCGCCGCCCGTTATCCCTTTCTGCCCCAATGGGTGGAAAATAATAATCCCGAGCTATGCCGACTGGCCCTGAAATGGGCGCGAGAAGGATTTTTCTCCCACTGGTTCCAACCCGGCATCCCCCATCCCACGGGGGATGGCGTGTCATGGCCCGAATGGTTGCCCCTGCCCAAGGTTGGAAATCGTTCGGAGGAGTTTGTCCACCTCGACCTCGATCTGGATGGCGATGGACGACAACGGGGACTTTTGAGTTGGAAAAGTTTCGGGAACGACGATCACACCACGCGCTATGGACTCCTTTATCCCTCTCTCGAACAGCGGAACCAGGAGTACGCCAACCTCGGGAAGGTGATAAACTTTCTCTGGTCCCTGCGCTACGGCCCAACAGATCAGCCCGCCATCCCCGTCATTATCCACCATGAAACCGACACCCAGTTTCTCGGTCTTCCGGATAAAGTGGAGGAGAGGGTTGGATTGAACCGTTACCTCTTTTCCTGGAACAAAAGTTATTACTTGGTTCGTGAGAGCAATCCCTGGCGACTGAATGAGGAGAACCTTCTGGAGTTCTCCCGACTGACCTCCTCGGGGGCGTTGGAACTTCAATGCCGGGTAAAAATCCATCCGGCGGCGGAAGAGATCGGCCCCTGGAGTCGGCAAGCGGGGCTGGGTTCGTTTTTCAAGGTGTTGAGCGCCATGGGTCATGGGGGATTTGGCGGGTGCGGATCCTTAAGGGCCAACGACCGGCACACCGACCAGGGCGACACCGCCATCAGCCGCGCCATGCTGCGCCCCTGGGCGGCGACGCCTCTCGATTATTCCCGCCAAGATGAGTGGTCCGAACGGCGATATTACCGCTACAACGAGCGGCTCATGCATTTTCTGGAAGGTTGGAGCTACTCCGACGTCATGAACCGGCGGGAATATCTGGCCTTTCTCCAGCACCTCCCCCCTGCCATCGACAGCTTGGCGCGACATTATCGGGAGCGGTTCGGGCTGGAAGAGGAGCCCTCCCGGCTGCACGCCCAGCGGGTGGCAGAGGAGTTGATCGGCGACTGGGTGCTGGTCCCCCACGAATACAAGCCCGGCGACTTCCCCCTTCCTCACTACAACTATTTTAATCCCGCCTCCCACGCCCTGTTGACCGGCAACGAGACGGAACTGAAGGAGGTCTTCGCCCAATATCCCATCAGGGACAGAGGCCCCTATGATCGTGACATTCCGCGCCAGGAGTGGCTGCCGGACGCGGTGGCGTGGCCCAAGGGGATGGAAATTTTGTTGCAATCCGGAGCAAACCCCAACGCCGTCAACAAGTTCGGCAAAACGCCCCTGATGACGGCGGCCCACCTCGACCGCCCCGACGCGGCGCGCCTGCTGCTGGACCACAAGGCCGAGGTCAACGCCCGCACCCTGAAGGAATTTTACGAGTGCGGCTATGAGGTGAAGCGGGGCCATCGCACCGCCCTGATGTACGCCGCCGAAAACGCCGGGGCCGAAATGATGACCCTGCTGCTGAAGGCCGGGGCCGATGCAAACGCCAAGGACAGCCAGGGCAATGATCTGGCCTTTTATTTGGCGAAAAATCCCCGCTACACCCCGGAGGAGAAGGCCCTGGGGATCGTTCGGCTGGCGGCGGAAAAACTGGAGGCGGAAAAGGCCCCCGGTTTCGATTGCGCCAAGGCCGCCTCCCGCATCGAAAAGGCGATTTGCGCCGACCCCCTGCTGCGTCGTCGCGACGGCGAAATGGCCCGCGCCTATCAACGCTGGATCCGTCCCCTCTCCGAACCGGATAAGGCCGCGGCGCTCAAGGATCAACGGCGCTGGCTGGCCCAGCGGCAGGAGCATTGCCCAGTCAGCACCTCGGAGGAGGAGACCTTCTGCCTGCAAGGGTGGACCGCCGCTCGCATCCGCTACCTGCACCACCGCCTGACCGAACCAGACGCCAAGGGGTATCCCTTCGGCGACCATCCCGGCTGACCTCTTCCCCCATTCCGCTCCCTCGCCCCCCCGGCTGGCCGCCCTCTGGGGTCTCATCCCCTTGGGGCGGGGCCTCTTTTCCATCTGGCCCGATAGTTGCTTACAGAGGTTTCCACCGCCGCGCCCCTCGCAGAAATCGCCCCCCGGGTGGGCGGCTCGCCCCTTTTCCCTGGCGCCGGACCTTCACGCCCCCCGCGCTCCCGAAAAGGCGGCCTGGCCGGCGCATGAAACCCGCCCCGGCGGCCTTTTTCCCGACGGCGGCGTCGAAAAATTGGCGCGGAGGAAACCTCCAACGCTTGATTTCCCCGGGGCCACCCGAACGCGACCCCCTCCCCCCATCCACCCGGAGCCTTGACCCCATGATCAGCACCGCGTCCCACGACGGTTTGACCCGTCCTCCCCGCTCCCGGCGCCCGGCCCTTCCCGGAACCGCGCCCGGCGTGCGGACGGCCAACGCGGCGGCCCTGCTCCCCGGCCCCCGGGACGCCGGATGGATCGACCGCTTTCTCGACGCCCTGCTCGTCGAACACGGTCTGTCGACCAACACCCTCTCCTCCTATCGCGGCGATTTGGCGGCGGCCTCCCATTTTCTCCATGCCCAGGGAGAGGCGCTGCTCACCGCCGGACGGGAAGAGCTGATCCAATTCATCGCCGAACTTTCCGCCCGGCAGTTGGCCCCCGCCTCCCTGGCGCGCAAAATGTCGGCGCTGCGCCGTTTCTATAAATTCATGATCCTCAACCATGTCCGCACCGACGACCCCACCCGTCTGGTGGAAAACCCCCGCATGCGTCGCCGCCTGCCCCATTTTCTCAACGAAGAGGAGGTGGAGGCGCTGCTGGTCGCCCCCAATCGCGCCACCCCCGGCGGA
>JADGAP010000171.1 GCA_015231965.1 Magnetococcales bacterium
CGGGGAGGGCGTTTTCCGGGGTCCAGGCGTCGGCCTCCTCAAACGGGCGCCAAGCCCCCTCCCCTTCGGGTTGGGCGAGTTCGTCGTCGTCCCGGGCTGGATTTTCCGTGGGCTGGGGGGGGGGCGCGAAATCGGCGTCGAACAACCCCCAGGTCGTCCCCTCGCCCATCTCGGAAGGCGGCGCGGCGGCGGACGGCGGCGGGGCCGGAGCCGCCACGGGCGAGGGCACCGGAGCGGAAGACGCTTCTCGCCCCTCCTTGGCAAAGGGCGAGGGTGCCGCCTTGCGTTGCGCGGTCTCCTTGCGCTGCGCCAGTTCCCGCGCCCGCTCTTCCGGCGGCAGGGTAAGGAGCAGGGCGTCCAGCATCAAAATAAAACGACGATCACGCTTGACCATGCCGGCGATGAAACTCTCCGCCTCGCTTCCCCCCCCCTTTGGCGGGAGTTCCACTTCCGCGGGCTCGACATCGGTCACTTCCCGCACCCCATCCACCAGCAGTCCCCAGGCGTTCTTATCTTCGCCGCGGGCCACTTCGATGATGATGATGCAACTTTCCCGGGTCAGTTGGGCGGGGGCCATGTTCAACTTGACCCGCAAGTCGGCCACCGGAATCACCGCCCCCCGCAAATTGATCACCCCTCGGACATCCCGTTCCGAGCGGGGCACACGGGTCAAGGCGCTGTAGGAAAGAACCTCCCGCACATGGAAAATTTCCAGCGCGTAGACGCCCTCGCCCAAGTGAAAGGTCAGGAGTTGCATGCCGTCCTCGACGCCCCGGTAAATCCTTCAAGAAGGGGGAGCCATGGCTTCATCCCCCGGAACGCCTCCTGGAACCCAGCCGGGAGGCAATAATTCCAACTTTGTTCAATCAAAATGCCACGTAATAAACCTAAACCAATGCCTCAAGACTGGAAAGCCGTTTCATCCCTATCGCACAAACAACGAAATAACAAACAAGACGCTGAACACCAACACGCTCAGGGCAATGCCGGTGCTGAAATCGGTGCGCACACCGTCCACCCTTTTTTCCAGCAAGGCGAAGCTGCGGCTTTGCCGATTGAGGGTTTCGTTGATCGCCTGCAAGTGGGTGCGCAGGCTTTCCAATTGTTCGTGGACAACGCGAATCTCCTCCTGTCGAGTCTGGGCCTGCTGGATCATCGTGGCTTTGATCAACTCCACGTCCTGTTCCAGCCCCTTGATTTTCCCGACCAGGATCGCCAGATCCTCCGCGCCCTCCTGGGGACTTCTCATGATCATGTCGTCTCACCGGGGATGCGAGCGTGCATGGTTCAGAGCCGCAGACCACCTGACGCGGACGTATTGGACCGACCCGGAAAGGGCGACAAACTCTCTCGCCCGCCCCCGGGGGAAACGAAATCGACCCGCCCCACCCGCGCCTTCGCACTCCCTTGTCGCGCCCTCTCCACTCCCCCCCCATGGGGCCGAAAGAAGGAGAGGAGACGTGAACCCGGGATCGGACTCCCAGTCTTTGGCTCCTTCCGTGTCACCGAGCGGCAGAATATCACGAGGCACCTCACGGGGATACGTCCGCCATGACGCCCTCCCGAAAGCCCTCCCGTCTACCCGGGGAATTTTCCCTCACTCCCGGTGATCCGTCCAGGGACGACGCTCCCCCCGACGCCCATTCCGTCCATTCCGCCCATTCCGCCCATTATTCGAGGGTTACGGGAATCCGCCGCGCCCCCCAGGTTCCGGGCGTGGCTTGAAACACCCCGGCGCAAGGGGTTCCGCACCGCTGACAGCGCCCTTCGGGGGTCAGCCCCCAGCCACGAAGGGTCCAGGAGTCCCGGTCGATCAACAAATGCCCGCAGTGGTGGCAATGGGTGCTTCCCCCCTCCCGATCCCGCACGTTGCCGGTGTACACGTAACGCAAACCGCATTCCCGGGCGATGGTCCGGGCCTGGCGCAACGACTCGGGGGAGGTCGGGGGATGATCTTGCAGCTTCCAATCGGGATGAAAGGCGGTGAAGTGCAGGGGGGTCTCCGGCCCCAACTCCCGCCCGATCCATTCGCCCATCGCCCGCAGTTCCACCGCCGAGTCGTTCTCCCCGGGGATCAGCAGGGTGGTCAACTCCACCCAAACCGTGGTGTGGCGCTTGAGATGGATCAACACCTCCAGCACCGGTTGCAGATGCCCCCCCGTCAGACGGTGGTAGAAGGATTCGCTGAACCCCTTCAAGTCCACGTTGGCCCCGTCCATGACGGAAAAAAATTCCACCGCCGGTTCGGGATTGAGATACCCCGCCGTCACCGCCACCGCCCGAATGCCCCGCCGTCGGCAGGCCCGAGCCGTATCCACGGCGAATTCATGGTAGATCACCGGATCGTTGTAGGTCATGGCGACGCTGGGCGCCCCCAGCCGTTCCGCTGCCAGGGCGATGGCCTCCGGCGTGGCCTTTTGGGAGAGGGCGGCGGCGTCCCGGGTTTTGCTCATGTGCCAGTTTTGACAAAATTTGCAGGTCAGATTGCATCCCGCCGTGCCGAAGGACAGGACCGACGTGCCGGGCAAAAAATGGTTGAGGGGCTTTTTTTCGATGGGGTCGAGACAAAATCCGCTGGCCAGGGCGTAGGTGGTCAAAACCATCCCCTCCCCCCGCCGGGCCCGCACGAAACAGAGCCCCCGCTGCCCCTCGTCCAGGGTGCATTCGCGGGGGCACAAATCGCATTGGATCCGTCCGTTGGGCAGCCGACGCCAGTAGCGGGCTTCGTGAACATTTTCCATAGGGTTCAGGCGGGGAGCCCCTCCCGGGAGATCGGGGAAAAAGTCTGTCTTTCCAACCAGTTTCACCCATCACGCGGGAAGATGGCCCCCTCCCGGCGCGGAAGCTGTTGAAACCATGGCCATAATATGCCTTAATATCCCCCGGGAGAGAATAAAATTCCGGACAACGGAAGGGCGCGCCCCTCCCGATACGCCTTCGGGAGCGGAGACTCAAGAGAGGGATCACGAAGATGAAAAAGGCAACCGACGTATTCAAGAAAGCCCTGCTTCACGAAGTGCATGGGCAATATTTCTACCAGAAGGCCTCGGAAATCACCAAGAATGACGCCTCGCGCATGGTCTTCCTGGAACTGGTGGACATGGAGGATGGTCACGCCCGGGAGTTGGTGGAAAAGGCCAAAAGCGCCCCCTGCGCCAAGGGCTTCAATCCCGAGGCCTATCTGCGGGAGTTGGAAGCCACGGTGGAAGCCCGCATCAGCGGTGCCATGAAGAAGGTGCTGCGCAAGGGCAAGATCCGCAAGGTGCTGGCCCTGGCCATCGACATGGAGAAGCGCGCCCGCGCCAACTACGAAAAGCTGGCGGAAAAAGCCACCGACGCCGATGTGAAAAAATATTGCCGGGAACTCGCCCAGGAAGAGAAGAAACACCAGGGGCAGCTTCAGCAACTGCTCAACTCGCTGGACATGGACCTCGACGATCGCCCCGGGCTCTGAGCCCTCGCGGCGGTTGGAACGAATCGCCCCGTTCGGAGCTTCCGGACGGGGCTTTTTCATGGAATTTTCCACCCCACCCGGGAATCGGATGGCGGGGAGCGTCGGATGGATGCGTTGAGCGACGTGCTGTTGCTGTATGGCCATCACCGGGGGACCACCGCCAGCTTCATTCAACGCGGCCTGGAACGCCTGGGGGTGGGCTGCTTCGCCGTCGGACCGGGACATGCGGAAGGGCCACGCTCCTTTCCCTGCGGCCCCGCCGCATCCCTGACGACCATTCTCGCCCGGCTCCAGGGACGCTTCCGCCCCAGCCGGATCTGGGTTCTGGAATCGGGGGTCAAATTTTTTCCCTCGGGGCTGGAGAGCTCCCCCCTGCCCTGCTGGTATTACGCCATCGACCCCCATTTCAACCTGGGGTGGCAGGTGGAGTACGCCAAACTGTTCGACGCCGTACTGGTCTCCTTTCGGCAATATCTCCCGGCCTTCGAGAGGAGCGGTCATCCCCGGGTCCACTGGCTGCCCCACGGCTACGACAGCGACTATTACCGGGACCACCATCTGGAACGCACCCTCGACCTCGCCTTCGTCGGCGACATGGACCCGATCAAACGCCCCCAGCGCCAGGAACGTTTGCAAGCCCTGGAAGCCTCCGGCCTCTCCTGCCGCTTCACCCGGGGGATCTGGAACGAGGAGGTGGCCCGCCTCTATTCCACCAGCCGCATGGTCTTCAACGACAACGACAGCCAGGTGCTCAATCCCCGCAATTTCGAGGGCGCCGCCTGCGGGGCCGTGGTGCTGGCCAATCCCGCCTGGGATCTGGACGCCTTTTTCCGCCTGGGGGAGGAGATTTTGCTCCACCATTCCACGGCGGAACTGCTGGAGCAGGCCCGCGCCCTGGCGGGGGATGAGGTCCGGCGGAAACGCCTCGCCGAGGCGGGACGGGCCGCCGCCCAACGTTGCGCCTGGGAACACCGTCTGGAAGATTTGCAAACGGCGGCGCGAACCTGGGATTCCCCTTCCCCGCCCCACCCCTGGGGCCGGAACGAACGAAGGCGGGCGCAAGCCTTCGTCTATCTGCAACGGGGGCTGCCGGGGGAGTGCCTCCGGCTGCTGGAGCAACTCCAAACCGAGGAAGGCCCCGACGGCGAGGGATTGTTGACCAAGGCCCTGGCCTATCTCTCCCACGGCTTTCCCGCCGACGCCGCCCGGGAGTTTCTCGCCCTGTTGCGCCTGGAACCGCCGCCGGATCCCTCCCTCCTCTCCAGTGTGGCGGAGCCGATGCTTCTGGCCTTCGAGCAGGGGGATCCGGCCCACGCCCGGGAAGCCGCGGAACGGCTGCTGGCCCGCCTTCCCGCCCTGGACCCCCGGCTCCGCGCCCGAATCCAACGCCTGCTTGGGGGAACCCCCACCCCCGGCGCTTGCCTTGTTGAGAACGATAATCAATAATAACGCGCTTCGTGAAAAAAATCCCTTTCATCGAACCGCAGGACTGGCTTGAGGATGCCTTCATCCTCGCCCCATTTTCTTTGAGGAGTCGCCCCTTGAGTCCCTCCCTCCCCTGGCTGCTGGAACTGGATCGGGTCTCTTGCGCCTTCGCCGGTCAGCCGGTGCTGCGCGACGTTTCGCTGCATCTGCGCCACGGCGAGATGGCCGCCTTTCTCGGACCCAGCGGTTGCGGCAAGACCACCCTGTTGCGGGCCATCGCCGGATTCATCCCCCTGAGCGGCGGCAGCATCCTGCGCGAGGGCGCGCCCCTTTCCGCCGTCGGCTCCGCCCTGCCGCCGGAAAAACGGCGCATCGGCATGGTGTTTCAGGACTACGCCCTCTTTCCCCACTTGACGGTCTCGGGCAACGTGGGGTTCGGCCTGCGGGGGATGACCCGGGGCGAGGCGGGGCGCATCGTCGACGAGACCTTGGAACGGGTGGGGCTCTCCGGATTGGCCCAACGCTATCCCCATGAACTTTCCGGGGGGCAGCAGCAGCGGGTGGCCCTGGCCCGCGCCCTGGCCCCGGGGCCGGGCATCATCCTGCTGGATGAACCCTTCTCCAACCTGGACGTCGACCTGCGGGGGCGGCTGGCGGCGGAGGTGCGGGAAATTCTCGTCGCCCGCCACATCACCGGCATCCTGGTCACCCATGACCAGCAGGAGGCCTTCACCTGGGGCGACAAGGTGGGGGTGCTGCAAGGCGGGGTGTTGCAACAGTGGGGCGACCCCTTCGACATCTACCATGAACCGGTCAATCGCTTCGTCGCCACCTTTGTCGAGCAGGGGGCCTTCCTCTCCGGCGTCATGGAGAGCCCCGACGCCCTCAGCACCCCCGCCGGACGAATTCAAGGCAACCGGGCCTACCCCTGGCCTCCCGGAACCCCGGTGGACCTGCTGCTCCGCCCCGACGACGCCATCCCCGACCCCGAATCCCCCCTCACCGCCACCGTGGTGCGACGCTCCTTTCGCGGTGCCGAGATCCTCTACTCCCTGCGGCTGGACTCCGGCGAAATGCTCTTCTCCCTCTTTCCCTCCCGTCAGGATCACGCCGAGGGCGACCGGGTGGGCATCCGCCTGATCCCCGACCATCTGGTGATCTTCCCCCGGGAGACGAGTCCGCCCCTTCCACCGGGTAACCGATAAAAATCCCTTGCATCTGCGCATGAGAATCATTACCATTCAGTCCCAGGTCGCCCGATTCCGGTGCCCTGGACGGAACATTCAAGCACAACGGAAGACGGGAAACATCGAGGGAGTACGGGGCATGAAGCGGTCGAAGGCTTGGGGCGTGCTGGGAGTCGCGGTGGGAGCGGCGTTGGGCTGGATGGTGGCGGTTCCCGCCTGGGCCGAGGACGAGCTGGTGGTCTACACCGCCCGCAAGGAACACATGATCAAACCCCTGTTCGACGCCTACACCGCCAAGACCGGGGTGAAAATCCAATTTTTGAGCGACAACGCCGAACCGCTGTTGATGAAACTCCAGACGGAAGGCTCCTCCACCCCGGCGGACCTGCTGATGACGGTGGACGCGGGCAACCTGTGGCGGGCGGCCAAGGAGGGGGTGTTGGCCCCCATCGAATCGGCGGTGCTGGAGAAAAACGTCGCCCCTCACTTGCGGGATCCGGGCAAGCAGTGGTTCGCCCTCTCCCAGCGGGCGCGGGTGATGGTCTACGCCACCGACCGGGTCAAGCCGGAGCCGTTGAAGGACTACGCCGACCTCGCCGATCCCAAGTGGAAGGGCAAGCTCTGCCTGCGCTCCTCCAAGAAAATTTACAATCAGTCCCTGGTGGCCCTGCTCATCGACCAACACGGCGAGGCCAAGACCGAGACCATGGTCCAAGGATGGGTGACCAATCTGGCCGAGCCCCCCGCCGCCGACGACACCAAGGTGATGGAGGCCATCGCCGCCGGTCAATGCGACGTGGGGGTGGTCAACACCTACTACTATGGCCTGTTGATGGACAAGAAGCCCAACCTCAAGCTGGCGCTTCACTTTCCTCCCAACGGCGGCACCCATCTGAACATCTCCGGCGCGGGGGTGACGAAACACGCCCCGCACCCGGCGGAAGCGATCAAGCTGTTGGAGTGGCTCACCACCCCCGAGGCGCAACGGATGTTCGCCGATCTCAACTTTGAATATCCCGTCAACCCCGCCGCGCCGATGAACGACAAGGTCAAATCCTGGGGAACCCCCTCCGGCGATCAACGCAACATGTCTCTGGCTGGCGAGTTGCAAGAAAAGGCGGTCAAGCTGATGGACCGGGCCGGGTACAAATAATCCCCCCCTGTTGGATCGATCCCGGTTAGAATGTCGGGCTTCCTCCCATGGACGGGAGGAAGCCCCGTTTTATAGTCGTTCCAATCGAATTTTGTACATCACGGGATGACCGCAAAAGTAGAGTTCCGTGAAAATCTGGTCGCCTCCGGCGACGATTGGGCGCGCTGCGCCCGTTGCGGAA
>JADGAP010000172.1 GCA_015231965.1 Magnetococcales bacterium
ACGGCTGGATTCCCGCTTTCGCGGGAATGACGATCTATTTTTGGAATGAGTTCCTTGCTCCACAAAGTTCCTGATGTGCAGATTTGAAATGGCGTAACTATAATCTATACGTTTCCATATCAATAGGTTGCAACCTATTGATACGGCCCATCCGACAGACTGCTCGCGCCACGCGCCCGCCCCGGATCACTTCGGGCGGGTCTCCTCGTCCGTCCCCGACGCCGCACGCAACATCCGATCCAACAGCCGCAGGGCTTGGGGATAGTCGTAGCGCTCCAGGCGGTTTTCCAATTCGCTCAGCATTCCCGGCAGGGCCAGGGGATCCCAGGCGGCGCGAAATTCCGCCCGCTCGGCGGCGTTGATGAAATAGCCCGCGGTCAGCAGACCGCGCATCCGCATGGCCAGGGCGAGGGCCTCCTCCTGAAGCGCGATGGGCGGTTCCGGCGTCGCCCCCTCGCCGCCGCTCCAGCGTTGCACCAGCAGCGCGGCGGATTCCAACGCCTGCCGTGCCGCGTCGAGAAACTCGCCCAGACCGTCGGGGGTGAGACCTTGGCGCAACTGCCCTTCCAGATCCCGGGCGGCCTCGTGCAGCCGCATGGCCCCCACGTTGCCCGCCGCCCCCTTGATCTGATGCGCCAGGGCCCCGGCCTCTTGTTGGCGCTCTTCCGTCAGGACGTTGGTCAGCAGCGCCTCCATGCGATCCGGGACCGGGGCGAAAAATTCGGTGAACTTGACCAACAAACGCTCCAACAGCTCCTGGTTCCCGTCCAACCGCTCCATGGCCTCCTCCAGGCGGAACCCGGGGGGATTGTCCAACGCCTCCGCCTCGGACCAGGCGGCGGGGGGAAGGGGGAAGGAGCGCGGCTCCGTCGCGGCGGACTCCCCGGGGAGGGGCTTCCCCGGCGACGGGGCGGGGGCTTCCGTCATCGCATCGACTTCCGGCGGGGGGAGTCTCGGGGAGGACGGCGGGGCGATCTCGGCGGCGTTTTCTTCCGCGGGAATCAGCCATCGTTGCAGCGCCTCCATCAGCCGCGCCACCTCGATGGGCTTGGCCAGATGGCCGTTCATGCCCGCCGCCAGACAGGCGTCCCGATCCTGGGTCATGGCGGCGGCAGTCATGGCCAGAATGGGGAGATTCCGCCCGTGGTCCGACTCCCGCAGCCGCCGGGCGGTCTCGAAGCCGTCGATGCCCGGCATCTGCAAATCCATCAACACCAGATCGAACCGTTCCCGCTGCCCCAGGGCCAGGGCCTCGTAACCGTTTTCCGCCACCGTAGTGGAGAGCCCCATCCGCTCCAAAATTTCAAAGGCCACCACCCGGTTGATTTCGTTGTCCTCCACCAGCAGCACCCGACGTCCGGCGAAACGGCTGACCGTGGTCTCCTCCGCCGCCCGCATGGCCAGGGTCCACGCCTCTTTCGCCCCTTCCTCCCGACCGCTCCGGGGGTTTCGCGCCGCGTCGACCACGTCGAACCAGGCGGTGAACCAAAACCGGCTGCCCTGATCCTGGGTGCTTTCCACCCCCATGCGCCCGCCCATCCGCTCCACCAACCCGCGGGAGATGGAGAGCCCCAAGCCGGTGCCGCCAAAACGGCGGCTGATGGAGCCGTCGGCCTGGGTGAAGGCGTGGAACAGCCGATGCTGCTGCTCCGGCGCGATGCCGATGCCGGTATCCGACACCTCGAAGCGGAACAACGCCCGCCCGCCCTCGCCGCCCTCCCGGCCCCCCTCCAACTCCCGGGGGGGCTCCAGTCGCGCCGTCAGGTTCACCCCGCCCTCCCGGGTGAATTTGATGGCGTTGCCCAGCAAATTGTTCAGCACCTGCCCCAGGCGCAGGGCGTCGCCCAGCAGCCACTCCGGCGAACCCTTCCAGCGGGTGCGTTGGAACATCAGCCCCTTCTCAGCCGCCGAGGCGGTGAACAGCCCCTCCACATCGGCCAACACCTCCTCCAGGCGGAAGGGGGTGGATTCCAACTCCATCCGCCCCTCCTCGATTTTGGAGTAGTCCAGGATGTTGTTGAGAATGCCCATCAGGGTATGGGAGGAGGTTTGAATTTTGGCCAGATAATTTTTTTGCCGGGGGGTGAGGTTGGTCTGCAGGGCCAGATGGGTCAAGCCGACGATGCCGTTCATCGGGGTGCGGATTTCGTGGCTCATGTTGGCCAGGAACTCGCTTTTCGCCCGGTTGGCCGCCTCCGCCTCCCGCTGGGCCGTCACCATCGCCTCCTGGCTGGCGTGGTAGTCGGAGACATCGTGAAAAATCATCATGAGATGGGGTTGCGAGGCGTTGATGAAGTGGATCAGATGGCACTCCAGCCAGACTTCCCGACCAAAGGTGGTGTGGACGTGAATGCCCATGCGCCGGGGCTCGTGGCATTGCAACACGGCCAGAGCCGCCTCCAGCAAACCGGTGGAGCGCCAGGTGGGGATGCGGAGAAAATTTTGCGCCAACAACTGTTCCAGGCTTCCGCCGACGATGCGAGCGGCGGCCTCGTTGGCCAGCACGCACCCCCCATCCTCGCGGTAGACCAACACCCCGAAGGCGGCGAAGGCGATGATCGCGCTGTTGAACCGACGCAAATCCTCCAGGCGGCGCTCGGTATCGCGACGCAACGAAACATCCCGCGCCGCCACCAGCATGGCCGGCTGATTTTGATAGAGAATATGGCTGACGTTGAGTTCCACGGGGATGCGTCGGCCATCCCTGGTGATGTGGTAGCGATCCATGAGGGGGGTCCACCCCTCCACCACTTCCGCCGCCGCCAGTTTGATCACCCCATGGTATTCCGGCGGATTGATGTCGGCGGGGCTCATGGTCAGCAGTTCTTGACGGGAGAAACCCAACCGCTGGCAGGCGGTGTCGTTGACCTCCAAAAACCGCCCGGGGCCGCTTTCCGGATCGTAGGAGGCGACGAACATGGCATCGCCGCTACGGTTGAACAGCAGCTTGAACCGTTCCTCGCTCTCCCGCAGCAGCCGTTCCGAACGGCGGATGTCGGTGAGGTCGACGCCAAAACTGACCGTGACCACCCGGGACGACGGATCGGCACCCTCCCTGGTGGGGGCCTGGCTTTCGGGGATCACCGAGTTGCTCCAGGAGATGATGCGTTCCTCGCCGTGGCGGGTGAGGATGGCGATTTCATGGACCCGAGACAGTTCTCCCGAGTGCAACATGTTGGAAAACATCTCCCACACGCCGGGAAACCGCTCCCGGGGAACGACCCGTTCAAACCAATCGGTGCCCATCACCTCTTGTCGTGGGTAGCCCGTGACCCGCTCGGCGGTTTCGTTGAAGAGCCGCACCCGACCTTTGCGATCCAGACCCACGATCAACACATTGGCGTTCTCCACCAACTGTTCGGTGAAGGCGCAGGCCTGACGGGCTTCGTGAAACGACCGGTTGCTGCGGCGCAGCAGCCCGGAGAAAAACAGCGCGAACAGCAGGCCGGACACGCCTCCGGCCCAGGGACGCCAGCGCCCCATGCCGTAATCAAAGCCAATTCCGGGAGCGAATTCCAGACGCCAGCAGCGGTCGCCCACATTCAGCGACTCCTGGGCCAGGGAGGCGGCGGGGGCCGCGGGGCCGCCGAATTCCCAAATCAGGCGGGATGGGTTCTCCCCTTCGTCGTGGATCCGGACGGACAGCCCGCTGTATTCGCTCCGACGCTGGAGCGGCAGGAGAAACTCCCGCAGCACGAAGGCGACGGCGAGGAAGCCGCGCAACCGATCCCGCCGCTCCTCCACCGAGTCGGGAAACGCCCCATGGTAGATGGGCAGGGAGAGGATGATCCCCTGGCGCTCCGGCAAGGGGCTGAGGACGGGGGATTCCCCCTCCCGGGTCATCATCAGGGCGGTGATGGGCGAGGTGGAGATGCGGCCCGATTCGGCGGCGCGGAGTTTGTAGACCATCCGCTCTTCGCTCCACGCCAAATCCACCCCCAGGGCGCTGGCGGGGGCGGGTTCGTCGAACAGGATGGGGAGATAGGTGGCGCGCTGTCGGGCCGGGTGAAGCTTGCCCATGGGATCGGGTTCGAGGAAGGTAAAGCCCGCAAAGCCCTCCTCGCGGACCCTGGCCTCGTGGGGGGGGCGTTCGTCGGCGCGCACCAGGGGTTGCCAACGCAGCCGGGTGGAGGCGGGGACAAGCTCAAGCATCCGCCGGGAAAAGGTGGCAAACTCGGCGCGGGTCACCTCCTGGCTGGCGTCGAACAACCCCGCCGCCGCTTGGAGCATGGCTTCCATGCGGGCAAGGTCGGCGCGCAGCCGATCGGCGGACTCCTCGGCGACGCGGGAGACCTGCTCCCGGACCAACCGCTCTTCCCGCTCCATCAACAACGAGACCCCGGCAGCCGTGATGCAGACGCCCAACACCACCGTCAGCCAAACCTGACCATCGCCCCCCCTGTCGCTGGCCATTGATTTTCCCTCAAAAAAGAACAACTTGTCGCGGATAATTTTGGCTTTTGTCGGGAAATACGGACGAATCCGCCGGTTTCATTCTGACACAAGACGATCCAGATTGGTTCCTTTTTCCCTTCTCCCCCCGGGGGTGGGACGGCGCGGCGCGTCCCTTCTTGCAAAAGCATTCGGCATGGGTTACGGAAATTCAAGCGGTTGCGTAGAGTAGTTCCAATTTAAATCGGCACATTAGGAAATTGCAGATGCACGGAACCCATGCCCAAAATGAACCGTCATTTCCGCGAAAGCGGGAATCCAGTGACTTTGAGAACCAGACGGCGCGTAATATGTTTGTATCGCCATGATTTCTTAGTCGATTGATGCGTCATTGCGCGTGTCCCCGACACCTTTGAAGCCGCTGGATTCCCGCCTTCGCGGGAATGACGTTTTCTTCGTTATAAAGTTGGTTGCCCTCAGACGCCGTTTGATCCGATGTGCAATTTTTAATTGGAACCACTCTATCGCGAGCCGACGCTCCGCGACGAAACGTCGGGCGAATCAGGGGAGAAGGCGCGGCATGGAACCCATGGAACCCACGGAAGAGCCTCATCAACGGTACGCCCGAGGGGTGTCGGCCTTCGCCCGGGGGGATGCGGCCCGGGCGGCGGAGTTGGCGCGGGGGTTGTTGGGGGAGTTTCCCGACCTGGCTCCGGCGTGGGGATTGCTGGGGGCGGCGTTGTGCCAGTTGCGTTTCGCCGACGCGGGCCTGGTCGCCCTGGAACGGGCTTGCGCCCTGGAGCCGGACAATCCCCGTTGGCATCACGACCGGGGACAGGCCCTCTCCCGGCTGCATCGTCACGGGGAGTCGCTGGAGGCCCACCGTCGGGCGCTGGAGTTGGACCCCGGATTCGCCGCCGCGGCGTGCGGGGTCGCCGACGCCCTGGCCCTGTCGGGGCGGGGTGAGGAGGCGTTGGCGGAATACCGGCGGGCGGCGGAGTTGCATCCCGCGTGGTCTCTGCCGTGGGGGCGGCAGGGGTTGATTCACGCCCGCCGGGAGGCGTGGCGGGAGGCGGAAGCCTCCTATCGCCGGGCGGCGGCGCTGGCCGCGCCGTCGGAGGCTGGGCCGTGGGTCGATTGGGGCAATGCGTTGCGTCGCCAGGGGCGTCTGGACGAGGCCGAGGCGGCCCTGGGGGAGGCGTTGCGTCGGGATCCGGAGTCGCCGGAGGGTTGGGGCGGGCGGGCGTTGCTGCTGGGGGATCGGGAGCGGTGGGGCGAGGCCCTGGCGGCAGTGGAGCGGGCCCTCCCCCGACGGGCTTCGGATCCCCTTTACCACGAGGCGCGAGGGCAGGCGTTGCATCACCTGGGACGGCGTGAGGAGGCGCTGGCCGCCTTTGAGCAGGCGCTGACCCTGGAGCCGGATCGTCCCACGGCGCGATGGCATCGGATGATCGCCCGCCTGCCCGCCATCGCCCGGAACGCGACGGACCCGCCCCGCCATCGGGCCGAATTTCTCGCCGCCCTGGAGGAGATGACCGCCACCTGGGCCGACCTGCCCCCCGAAGCGCGGGATCGGCTGGCGGGGGCGGCGGGGGCCTCCCTGCCGTTCCTGCTGGCCTATCAGGGGGAGAACGACCGGGAGCCGCAAAGCCGGTTCGGCGACCTGCTGCATGCCATGGTGACGTGGCGCGCCCGGCGTGAGGGGTGGCATCCCCCGCCGCCGGATCCCGGTCCGCCGACGCCGCGCCTCCGGTTGGGGATCGTCTCGGCCCATTTGCGGCGTCATTCGGTGTGGGACGCCCTGATCAAGGGGATGGTCGCCCGGTTGGATCGGGAGCGGGTGGCGCTGCACCTGTTCCACCTGAGCCCGGAGGAGGATGGAGAGACCCGCTGGGCGCGGCAGACCGCCGCCGCGTTTATTCAAGGACCGCTCGGTTTGGCGGGGTGGGCGGGGGCGATCACTGCGGCGCGACCCCACGTTCTGCTCTACCCCGAACCGGGGATGGAGCCTCTGGCGGCCCAGTTGGCGTCGTTGCGCCTGGCCCCAAGGCAGTGGGCCTCGTGGGGGCATCCCGAAACCACCGGCCTGCCCACCGTGGACGCCTTTCTCGGGGCCGACGCCCTGGAGCCCCCCGACGCCCAGGATCACTACCGCGAGCGATTGATCCGGCTTCCGGGGTTGGGTTGTTGCTACCATCCCCCGGAGATCCTGGAACAGGAGGCGGCGGCGCTCCTGGCCGAGGAACCGGAAGGGGTTCCCCGGTTGATCTGCGCCCACACCCCGTTCAAATTCCATCCCCGCCACGATCGGCTGTTTCCCCGCATCGCCCGGGAGGCGGGGCGGGTCCGTTTCCTCTTTTTCGACTATCTTCCGGCCCCGGAGTTGAGCGAACGGCTCAAGCGACGCCTCGCCGAGGCCTTCGCGGCGGAAGGGTTGGTCATGGCGGACCATTGTCGTTTTCTCCCCTGGTTGCGTCAGGGGATGTTTCACGGGTTGTTGCGGCGGGTGGAGGGGGCGTTGGATCCGGTGGGATTTTCCGGGTTCAACACTGCCATGCAACAGCTTGGGGCGGGGGTTCCGCTGGTCACGGTGGAGGGGCGGTTTCTCCGGGGGAGGTTGGCGTCCGGCATTTTGCGGCGACTGGGGGTTCCGGAGTTGATCGCCCCCGACGAAGAGGGGTATGTCCGGTTGGCGGCGCGGCTGGCGCGGGATGGAGCGTGGCGGGAGGGTTTGCGGCGGCGCATCGCGGCGGGAATGCCCGGATTGTGGGGGGATGAGGCCCCCATCCGGGCGATGGAGCAGGCGTTGCGGGAGGAAAGCGAACGCCCCCCCTGCGCCCCCTGAGCGGGACGGGCGGGTGTTCCGGTCCGTCCCTCGCGCTCTTCGATCTTTTCCTCTTTCCTGATTCTGTAGTAGTTCAGTTTTAAGATTACACCTGTCGTCAAACGGAGCCTGGGTTATGCCACCCACTCCTCAACACGAA
>JADGAP010000173.1 GCA_015231965.1 Magnetococcales bacterium
GGGAGGGGGGGGGAGGTTTCGTTCATGGTCTCGGCGTCGGAGGAGGGGGGAAAAAAGGGGGGCATTATGCCCCATCACGCGAACAAAATCACCACAACCCCGGAGAGCATCACCGCAGCCCCGAAAAATCGTTGCCTCGGCCTCGCCTCCTGGAGCAGCACCCCGCCCATCAGGACGCTCAACAGCACGCTGGTCCGCTTGACCGCCACCACGTAGGGGGCGGGGGCCATGGTCAGGGCGGTCATGTGACAGAAGGTTCCGACGGCGCTGAGAAATCCCACCGCCAGCAGCGGCAGGGGGCGGCGCAGGGTCTGCCCCAGGTGACGACGGGCGAAGAGCAGCACGGCGGGGGTCATGGCCAAGGCGATGGCCCAGGCGATGGTGAAGGCGTAAAACAGCGGCGAACTGTTTTGCACCGCGATTTTGTCCAGATTGGAGGAGATGCTCCACAAAAAGGCGACGCCCAACATCAGGCGCGGCCCCTTGTGGTGAAACAGCGCCCGCCACGGGGCGAGAAAACCCTCCCGCCAGTTGTCGGCGTTGATCAGCCACACCCCGGCGACGATCAACACCACCCCGACCATGCCCATGGGCGGCACGGACTCTCCCAGCATCAGGGGCGTGGCACCCAGCATGAACAGCGGCGAAACGGCGCTCAGGGGGACGGTGAGGGAGAGGTCGGAGTAGTGCAGGGCGTGGACGTAGAGGGAGATGGCGATGGCGTTGAGCATCGCGCTGGCCGCCACCGCCGGCCAAAAATCCGGCCCGAGTTCGGGGAGGGGGTGCAACCACAGCAAAGGCGCGAGAAACGGAACCGCCAGCAGCATGATGCTCCAGGCGATGAGAAAGGGATGGAGATCCGCTCCCACGCTGCGCTTGGTGACGTAATCCTGCAAAGCCTTGGAAAAAGCGTTGAGGATGGCGGGAAAAAGCCAGTTCATGACCCCATCCCCGGGGGGCCGGAATCCGACCCCCCGGCAACCCCCTCCCTTACCTCGGGCGGATGAAAACGCTGTGATAGGAGGCGCTCCCCCCCGTGGGGTCGAGGCCGGTCAGTTTGAATTGGACGGGCAGATCCCCTTGCGCTCCCAACTTGGCGAACTCTTCCGATTGGGTGACGAACACGGTGTAGGGCACCACCTCCCCCGACTCCGCCCGCAGCCGATAGCTCCCATCCGCCGCCGCTTCCGCCGCCTCGACATGCAACGACGCCCCCTTCACCCCCTCCACCGTCAGGCGATAGGTTTGGGGTTGGGAGGTCATGTTGAGCAGCCGGGCGGTGTAACCATTGCGCACCGATCCGTCGGAAAGGGCCACGTACAACGGTTGACGCTGCCGCAGCACGTTCAGCTCCAGGGGGGCGCGGGTGAGAAAATGGAACATCACCGCCCCCAGGGCGCCCAACGTCAACGCCCCGTAAAGCCACACCCGAAAACGAAAACGGGGGGGGGTCACGCCGGTGAGGGCATCGAAGGAGGTGTATCCCACCAGACCCCGGGGTTTGCGGAGGCGGTCCATCACCGAGTCGCAGGCGTCAACGCAGGCGGCGCAGGTGATGCACTGGTATTGCTGTCCGTCGCGAATGTCAATGCCCGTCGGACAAACCCGCACGCACTCCTTGCAATCGATGCAATCCCCCGCCGACCCCTCCCGCCGCTGCCGACGACTGGAGATGCGGGGTTCGCCGCGCTTTTCGTCATAGGCGATGACCAGGGTCTCCTGATCGAACATCGCCCCCTGAAAGCGGGAGTAGGGACACATGTAGATACACACCTGCTCGCGGGCGAATCCCGCCATGACGTAGGTGCCCAGGGTGAGGAATCCCAGGGTGAACCAGGCGGCGTAGGGGGCCGTTCCATTCAGGAACTCCCGCAGCAGGGTGGGGGCGTCGGCGAAATAGAAGACGAAGGCCCCCCCCGTGGCCACGCCGATGAGCAGCCATAACCCATGCTTGATCAAGCGGATGCCGATCTTGCGCAGGCTCCAGGGGGCGGCGTCCCACTCCCGGCGGCGTCGCGGCGGACCCTCCACCCAATGTTCCACCCAGAGAAACAGGTCGGTCCATACCGTCTGAAAGCAGATGTAACCGCAAAACACCCGCCCCGCCAACGCCGTCATGAGAAACAGTCCGAAGGCGGCGGCCATGAGCAGGAAGGTGAGGAGAAAGACCTCCTGGGGCCAAATCACCAGATCAAAAATGTAAAATTTGCGTCCCGGCAGGTCGAACAGAATGGCCTGATCCGGCATCTCCCCGGGGCGATCCCAGCGCAGCATGGGGAGAATATAGTAAAGCCCCAGCAGCACGGAGGTGACGATCCAGCGCACCCGACGGAAAAAACCTGGTTGGTACTTGGGATGAATTTTGCGCCACGAGGCGTAAAGCTCCGGTTGCTCCGGTTGCTCCGCCTCGTCCCGTTCCGCAATCTGCACTGCCGCGTCCATGGCCGCCCAACCCTTTCAACCCGCCCCAAACCCGATGGATTCCACGCCAAACCGGGGGCTCTTCAAGCCTCCGCCGCCCCTGCGCCCCGCGCCCCGCTCCCCTGCGATGGGGATCATTATTTTTTAAAATATAATTTTAAAATCAAGCAGCGACGCTGCCTGACAGGGTGTGGGAAAAAACACACGCCCCCCTCATAAAGACCTTGTGAAGAACGCGGGAAATCGATATTCTCCAGCCTTGATTTGATCTAAATCAAGTGATGGTTCCTCCTTGAAAGTGTGACAATTCAAGGAGTGGAAGATTTTTAAGTGTACGCGGAAAAACACATAATCTAAGGAGTGTTTTTTCGGGATCTATAAATTTCAATCAGTTTCTCGATCCACCTTCCGTTTGACAATCCCTCATGGGTTAGGTTTCACACTTTTGCGTGGCGAGAACCCCTTTTTAAGAAGCCGTCACACACGGGAACTCCCGGGGTGAAATCACCCAGGGAGGGTCGCATGGCCAAGGATCCCGGACATGGAGGCCGCTTAAACCAATGAGGGGCAACTATATTTTACATAAAAAAAATAGTGAATTATCAGTGTGTCACCATTTGTTTCTGTAGATTAAATCCGCCCGGGCTCTTCCGGGAGCACTCCAAAGCGTCGTCTTGAAAGGGAGGGAGTCATGTCGAATTCCACGTCCAGCCCTGGACACGTCCACCATTGGGAGACCAGCGTCGCCCCCATGTTGGTGGTGGGCGGGATTTTGTTCCTGGTGGTGTTCGGTTTCGCCGGATGGTTCGCCTACAACAGCAAGATGATGGCCTTCGTCAGCGCGGGTCTCGGGCTTCCCTTGCTGCTGGCGGGGGTGGCCAAGTGGACCGCCGAGGGGCTGACCCACAAGCCGTTGATCGAAGGAGTTTCTCCGGCGGCGCTGCCCATCTTCATCGTCTCGGAAGTGTTCATCTTCCTCGGGCTGTTCGTCTCCTATTGGACCATGCGCCTCTCCGCTGGGGACAACTGGCCCCCCGTCGGCACCCCCACCGATTTCAATCTGGTGCTGCCCATCATCATGACCGTCATCCTGGTCACCTCCAGCCTGACCTATCACGTGGCCGAGGTCAAGCTGGGCAAGGGCGACCTGGGCGGATTTCGCACCTGGGTGCTGATCTCCATCGTGTTGGGCGCCCTCTTCCTGGGCTGCACTGTTTATGAATACAGCCACCTGCTGCATCAAAATTTCGGTCCCTCCACCAACGCTTACAGCTCCGCCTTCTTCTCCATCACCGGCTTTCATGCTTCCCACGTGCTGGTGGGGCTCGGGGTCTTCGTGGCGGTGCTGCTGGGGGCGATGAAGGGGCTGACCAACAAGTACTTCTCCTTCTGCGCCGGCTTGTACTGGCACTTCGTGGACGTGGTTTGGTTCTTCGTCGCCTCCCAAGTCTACTACTGGTAAGGGATGGAATGAGGTTCAAGGCGGTCGCTTCCGTCGCTCCGGCCCGCGCCGGAAAAACGGAAGCGACCCCGCCGCGAGACCTCTCGGGAAGTTCCCCGGGAGGCCCCGCAGCGGGGAGAAACGCGACAGCGCCGGGGATGCCTGAGGGAGTAGGGTTCATGAGGTTTCGCGGTGCGCTCTGGATGATGGCGGGGATGCTCTGGCTGGCCATGGCCGGAGGGGCGGCGGCCTTTTCCAAACCCACGGAAAATTCCGAAATCGATCCCGCCCTCTTTCGCATCGACGAATCCAAGTTCATGGGGGTCAAGTTCGGTCACGAGGTCGGCTTGCTGGACGAACAGGGCGCTCCGCTGAACTTCGCCGACCTTCCCCCCCTGCCCTTTGTCCTGGTGCCGGGCTACTACACCTGCGACGGCAGTTGTTCCAGCGTCGCCCAGGCCCTCAAGGAGCTGCTCAAGGGGGTGACGGCGTTGCAGCCGGGGGTGGACTTCACCGTGGTGTCGGTCTCCTTCGACAAGAACGACACGCTGCAAACCCTGAACAAATTCCGTGACGCCCTGGAACTGCCCCGGGAGCAGCGGGCGGGGTGGCGCTTTACCCTGTTTCAAGACCCGGAGGCCATCGCCGGAGAGATGGGCAAGATGGGGTACAAATATTTCTGGTCCCCCCGGGACAAGACCTTTTTCCACCCCACCCTGCTGATGACGTTGACCCCGGAAGGGCGGGTGGCGCGCTATCTCAATATTTTCACGGTGGGGTCCAAGGATCTGGAGTTGGCGCTGCTGGAGGCCAAATCCAGCCAGTTCCGCCCCTCCCAGACCCTCGATTACTTGATGAGCCTTTGTTACAGCTACAATTTTAAGGAAGGACGCTACACCCTCAGCATTCCCGTGTTCGTCGGACTGGGTTCGTTCCTGCTGGGCATCGGGGTGTTGGTGGGTTCGTTGGGGATCTATCGCCTGTATCATCGTCGAACGCTTGAGAGGAAGGAGACCATGTCATGAAACGGGCAGTTTCCGCGATGGCCTTGATCGGCCTCTGGCTGCCAGCCGCCCTTGCGGTGGCGGGGCCCAAGGGAGGGTTGCCGGATCCCGCGGCCAGTTGGGAGCATCTTTGGCGCGACGTGTTGATCGATCTGTTCATCATTGGCGTGGTATTCCTCACGGCGGGGCTTTATTGGGTGTTCAAATACCGGGCCACCCGCCCCGGTCAGGTGGGCGACGCCCCCAAGTTGGATCGTTTGAGCGCCATCGGTTGGGCGGTGGTTCCCGCCTTTTTGTTCATGGCCGATGACTTCTACCTCGCCGCCAAGGGCTGGACGGTGTGGAACGAATACCGCAACGTCCCCCGCAACGCCCTGGAAGTCAAAGTGACCGGCAGCATGTGGGCCTGGAACTTCGAGTACGACAACGGTGTGGTCACCACCTTCGACCCCGACGCCAAGGAGGGGGAGGGGTTGGTGGTGCCGGTGGGCAAGCCGGTGGTGCTGCGCATGACCTCCAGCGACGTGGTTCACTCCTTCTTCCTGCCCCAGCACCGGGTGAAGGAAGACCTCATGCCCGGGCGGGTGACTTACTTGTGGTTCAATCCCAAGGCCCCTGGCGAGACCATCGCCACCTGCACCGAATTTTGCGGCAACCGCCACTCGTTCATGTGGACCAAGGTCAAGGCGGTCCCCCAGGCCGATTTCGACGCCTGGATGGCCAAGCAGAAACAGGACAAGAAAGCCTGACGGCCGGACGAACGACGGACTTTCGACTGACCTTGCGAGAAAAAAGGGAGATGAGCGCATGAGCGCCCCAACGTCGGGTTTCAACCTGAAAGAGTGGATTTTCACCACCGATCACAAACGGATCGGCATCCTTTACCTCATCGGCTCCATCGCCGCCTTCGCGCTGGCGGGGATCATGGCCCTGTTGATTCGCATCGAGCAGGGCGCGCCGGGACCGACCATCGTCTCCGACAACTTCACCGGCGGCGATCAATACAATGTCTGGCTCTATTTCCACGGGGCCGCCATGATCCTGGGCTTTCTCATCCCCGGGCTCACCGGCTTTGCCGCCAACTACTTGATCCCGCTGATGATCGGGGCCAAGGACGTGGCCTTCCCCCGGATCAACGCCTTGTCGGTCTGGCTCTTCTGGGCGGGCATCGTGGTGGCGCTGTTGACCTTCGTCATCCCCGACAAACCCGACATCATGTGGACCGGCTATCCCCCGTACTCCATCAGCGGCACCCGGGGCAACACCGCCTTCTACGTCTTCACCGTCCACCTGATCGGCTTCTCCTCGATCCTGGCCTCGGTGAACTTCCTGGTGACGGTCATCTACATGCGGGCTCCGGGCATGGGCTGGAATCAGCTCAACATGTTCGTCTGGTCCTGCGTCACCGCCTTGATCATTCAGTTGATCTTCGTGCCGGTGCTGGCCGCCGCCGTCACCCTGCTGCTCTTCGACAAGTACCTGGGCACCCACTTCTACGACCCGGCCAACGGCGGCGACGTGCTGCTCTACCAGAACCTCTTCTGGTTCTACTCCCACCCGGCGGTCTACGTCATCTTCCTGCCGGCCATGGGCATCTTCTACGAAATTTTCGCCACCATGGCCAAGAACCCCATCTTCAACTACAAGGCGGCGGTGTACGGCGGCATGTGCGTCATCGTGCTGATCTCCGGCGAGGTGTGGGTGCATCACCTGTACTACTCCGGCATGCCCGACTGGATCCGCATCGGCCAGATGGTCTCGACGCTGCTCATCTCGGTGCCGGTGGGTTTGATGACCATCTCACTCTTCGGCACCCTGTACAGGGGGGCGGTGACTTTCAACACCCCCATGTACTACGGTGCCGCCGCCCTCTACCTGCTGCTCATCGGCGGTTTGACCGGCATCCCCCTGGCCATGACCGTGATGTCGGTGCATTTGGGCGAAACCTCTTTCACCCACGCCCACTTCCACTTCATCATGGGCATCTTCGCCACCTTCTCGGTCTTCGCCGCGGTGGACTTCTGGTTCCCCAAGATTTCCGGCCGCATGTTGAACGAAGGGCAGGCCAAGTTGGGTTTCTGGCTCAATTTCATCGGCGTCAACATCACCTTCTGGCCCCTGTTCATCATCGGCGTGGAAGGCATGCCGCGGCGCTATTGGGACTACTCCCAGTTCCCCGCCCATTTCGCCGACTACCACAAGGTGGCCACCATCGGGGCCTTCATCGTGGCCCTCGGCATGGCCCTCACCATCAGCAACTGGATCCTCAGCGCCATCAAGGGGCAAAAGGCCGGCGACAACCCCTGGGGCTCCAAATCCCTGGAGTGGACCCACACCGCCACCCCCCCCGGCCCGGGCAACTTCCCCAAGGACGTGACCGTGGACGCCAGCTGGACCCCCTACAATTATCACTAGTCACCGGTAGCGGCGCTTCCCCCTGTCCCGGGGGGAGGCACCGCTCGGGGTCGGGGGAGGCCCACCCCCGACCCCTTTT
>JADGAP010000174.1 GCA_015231965.1 Magnetococcales bacterium
CACCGCCGCCGGGGTGGGGGCGTTGGACGGCGTGGAGGTCGTCGTCTTGGGAACCTCCGTCTTGGGCGTCGAGGGAGCGGGCGCGGGCGTCTTGGCGACTGGGGTCGCGGGGGCCTTCGGAGCCCTTCGGGGGGCGGACTCGGTGGGCTCGGGCTCCGCCGCCGCCGCCGTCATCATCGTCTCGGCCTCGTCGGAGGCGGCGCTGGAGAGCGGGAGAGAGAGAGGGGGCGAAACGGCGTCGGACGTCGCCGTCTCTTCCCGGTTTTTCCAGGGGTGATGGACGGTTTTCGCCACCACCGTCACCGCCGGATCCGGGGCCAGGGTCCAGCCCAGGGCGCTCCACAAGCGGATCCGCGCCAGTTGATGCTGATAGCGGTTGCGCACCAGATTGGTTTGCACCGTAAATTTTTCGTACTGGGCGTCCAGCAGGTCCAACAGGGTGCGGGTTCCTACCAGGAACTGCTCTTCCAGTCCGTGCAACGCCCGGGTGCTGGATTCCAGGGCTTTTTCCAGGGATTGGGTGGAAAGGTGGGTGCTTTCCATGTCCAGCCGGGCTTGTTGCGCCTCGCGCAAGGCCAGCAGGCGCAGCCGGTCGACTTCGGCCACCCGGCCCTCCCATTCGGCTTGCGCCTGGCGAGTTTTGGAGGCCGTGGCGAAGCCGTTGAACAGGGGAACGTCGAGATAGACCATCAGACTTTGGCTGTCCACGTCATCCTTGACGGAACGGCCCGAGGTTCCCCCCAGTTCCGAATCCCAGGTGCGGCTGGCGATGTAGTTCAGGCGCATCGAGGGGGCGTGTTCGGCCCTTTTGGCGTCCACCCCCAGATCGAACTCCTTCATCCGCAAGCGGGCCGCCCGAATGTCGGCTCGCCCCTCGACGAACTCCGCCAGACGCTCCTCGAAGCGGGCGGGTTTTTCCCAGGTGAACTCCGGCAGAACCAACTCTGGGGTGGGTTCCTCCCCCACCAGTTCGGCGTAGCTGGCGGCGGCCTGATCCAGCGTGTTGCGGGCGGTGAGCAGGCTGGCCTCGGCCTGGGAGGCCCGGGAGGCCGCCTCGTGAACCTCGGTCTCCGTCGATTCCCCGGCTTTGAAGCGCATGTGTACCACCCGCACATGGCGATCCGTCACCTGACGATAGCTTTCGCCCAGTTCGTAGACCTCCTTGGCCTGGAGCCAATTGGCGGTCAAGGTGGCCACTTGCAGCACCAGATTTTGCTTGGCGGCATCCAGATCCGCCGCCGCCGCTTCGATGTGGGGGGCGCTTTGCTCCCGACCGATCCAGTTGGCGAAGTTGATCAGGGGTTGGGTGACGTTAACTCCCACCTGGGACGGCTGGCCGTTGGACTCCACCCCGAGCTTGCGGTAGCGGGTCTCCTCGTCGAGGGTTTTGCTGGCTTGCAGGTTGGCGGTGGGGAGCAGTTTGGCCAAGCTTTGCGGATCCGACTCCTCGGCGGCGCGCAGCTCGGCGGCGGAGCGGTGAATGGCCGGGTGGCGGGCCAGGGCGTTGTCCACCGAACTCCAGAAGGCGCGAACGTTGGCGGAGCCCTCCCACGGCCACAGCGTCGCGCTCAGCCACAGGCTGCTCACGGCGCACAACGTCAACACCTTGCGGCGAATGCGTTTCATGGAACGGGGCGCTCTCGCTGGATCGTCGGATGAAAGGGGCAAGGGACGATTCTCGGAGAATTTCCGGAATCGAGCATGAACTCCTGCAATATTTGATCCAATTTAAAAGGGCGTGGCCTTTCCCCGTGATTTCGCACGGTTGGAACAGGGCGCCCAACCCGGGGCGTCGGGGACGGGGAGAAAAAGGGCCAAACGACAGGGGCGTGACGCCTGGAGGAGGCGCGGCGGCGTCAACGTTCCTTGAAGGATTCGCTCATGGAGCGCCAAACCGGATTGAGGACGCTGTGCAAGATGGTTTTCTCCCCCAGGGTGATGTCCACCTGGGCCTGCATGCCCGGCAGGATGGGATAGAGTCCCGGACGATCCCCCAGGTGATTGACGGGAAGCGTCACCAACCCCTTGTAATAGGGTTTGTTCTGATCGTCCATCAAGGTGCTGGGGGAGACGGAGAGCAGATCGCCGGAGAGGGAGCCGAAGCGGGAAAAGTCGTAGCTGGTGAGTTTGACCACCACCGGTTGTCCGGCGGCGATGCGTCCCACGTCGTTGGGAGGGATGCGCACCTCGATGGTGAGATGGTCCTCCACCGGCACGATGCGCAACAGCACGTCGCCGGGCTGGACCACGGTTCCGGGGGTGCGCACCCTGAGATCCTGCACCAGTCCCCGCACCGGGGAGCGGACGTCCAGACGGGTGACGCGACGGTCCATGCGGTCCAGCAACTCCTTGACCTGGGCCATTTCGTTGGCTGCCACCCCCAATTCGTCCCGGGCCTCCCGCTGGGCGTCGGCGATGCGCTGCTCCCGCCTCTTGCGGGCCTCGTCCAACGCCCCCTGGCTGTTTTCAATCTGTTTTTTGAACCGCTGAATCTCGCCTTGCGCCGTCAGGTGGGCGCGCATCGTCTCCAGGTAGATCACCCGGGAGATGGCCTTCTCCTCCACCAACTCCTTGCGAATCTTGACCAGATGGGCCGTCACCTCCAGTTGCTTGAGCGCCGCCGCCAAATCCCCCTCGGCCTGGGCCCGTTCCGCCTGACGCTGGGCGATTTGGGCGTCCAGCACCGCCAGGTTGTCTTGCAGGGTTTGCATCTGGTCGAGATAGATCGCCTTTTGCTCGGCGTACAAGGGATCGTTGGGGTGGGGCGAGTCGCAAGTGGGGGTTTCGCACCCCTCGGCGAAGGCCCGCAGCCGCCAGGAGCGGGCTTGCAATCCGGCGAGACGGACCTCCGCCTGATCCCGCTCGGGCAAGGTCTGACGTTCGTCCATGCGCAGCAGGACATCCTCCTTGTCCACCAACTGGCTCTCGCGCACCTTCACCTCGGCGACGATCCCCCCCTCCAGGTGTTGGATGGCGTGGACCGAGCCGCTGGGCAGCACCTGCCCCGGGGCGTGGGCCACCTCCTTGACGTGGGCCAGATAGCTCCAGATCAACACCGGCGCAATGGAGCCCAAAATCAGCAGCCCCGTTCGCCGCGCCAGGGGAGCCGCGCCGGACTCCCGCACGTTGCCCATCTCCGCCATGGGGCGGATGCGGCTGGGACTCTCCAGGGCGTCGGTCAGGACCATGGGACTTTCCTCTTACTCAACCAAACGTTGCAAGCTTCACCAATCGGCCAATTTCCACACCCCCAGGAAGCAGCCGTGCCGGGGGTCGCCATCGGGGGCCAACATGCGCGGCGGGGGAAGGGCAAAGGGCGGTGCCGTCAAATGGAGCTGCCGCCACCGCCCCACCGCGATCTCCTGATTCTTGGCCGCAGGAAAGGTGGTGGCGAGGAGATAGCGCGCCTCGCTGCTTTTGAACAACTTCAAGGCCCGCAGGACCATCTCGTTGGGCAGATGGGTCAGCGTGTGGCGGCAGAGGATGGCGTCGCCCCGAGGAAGCGTGTGGACGGTGATGTCGGCGGTATTGAAAAAATGGTTTTTGCGATGGCCGTACAAGGTCCGGTTGCGGGCCGCCAACTCCTCCACCACGTCAAACCCCAGGTAGAGTTCCAACTCCGGGGTGAGTTCGTCGATCCAGGCTAGGTCGCCGCATCCCGCGTCCACCAACACCCGCACCCCCAACTCCCGCAACATTTCCCGCAGCCGCACCCGCAACGCCACCGTGGCCTGCCGGGTGGAGCCCGGACCGCTCCGGGTCAGGGAGGATTTCCACTGATTGTTGAGATAAATATCGGAAAAACAGCGCCGCATCGCCAACCCCTCGGGGCTCTCCCCCGACGGCGGGGGAAACAGTCCGTCGGCGGCCCGGGGGCCAATGCGGCGGCGGAGAAAATCCACGTCGGCGAAGGCCTCGTATTCCGCCAGGGTGCGGACGCTCCCCAAGCCGAAACGGTCCAACTCCCGGATCGCCTCGGGATCGACGTTCTCCGGGGTGCCGCTCTCCGGGGCGATCTTCAGCAACTGGCGCAACCGCGCCCCGGCCCGTCGGTTGAGGGCCGGCCAGTCCACATGGTCGCTCCAGTGGCGCCGCCGCCCCCGGTCGGAGTAGTCGTGATAGACCAGCGCCTCGTTGGGGGTGAACAGATCGCAGCCGTGGGTCCAGAGCCGCACCGCCAGGGAGATCTCCTCGCCATGAAAATAGAGGTGGGGATCGTAGGGAACCCGGCGCGTGGTTTCGGCCCGAGTGAACAGGCAGCCCGCTCCGATGAAGGCGGTGGGGCGGGGGGCGGCGACGCGGTCTTCCGGGAGCGCCTTGCCCTTGGGCATCAGCACCCCTTCGTCGTTGAACCGGTTGGCCCACAAAATCGGGGCCCCCGCCGCCGCGTCCAGTTTGTCGGGGGGCTGATATCCCGGGGGATGGGTGGTCAGCACCGGATGGGCCGATGGACACGCCGCCAGCATGGCGATGAATTTGACGTCCCACTCCGGGGCGAACCGGCTGTGGCTGTCAATCTGCAAATAATAGGCCTCGTCCCCCTGCAACTCCGCCTGAATGCGATGCCGGGCCCAACAGACCCCCAGGCTGGAGGCGGCGTCCACCGTCAGCCCCCGCACCTGCTCGGGCCGCAGGGGAACCTCGCGGAACGCCTCTGGATCCTCGGGGGCGACCTGCCACAACACCCCGGCGAAAACCCGCTCGGGATGTCGCGCCTTGAGAAACAGATCCCGCAGCGTCCACGGGCACTCTGCATCCCGGTAACTGGCGATGGAGACGAAAATGCGGGCTTGATCGGGCGGGGGGAGGGTTTCCATGGGCGTGTCGAACGTTCCGGGTTGGGGCGAGACGAGCGTCCGGTGCAAAATTTCCCGGGGGAGCCCTCTTCCGATCCTACTGTGCAACGCCTCCCTTGTTCCTGGCAAGGTTTCCAATATAATATCAAGCAAATATCCACCCAAAAAAGCGTTGGGGCGCCTGCTTCCGAGGGCCAAAAACCACCAAATCTTACGGCCTGTTCGCGGGGGCTTTCCCATGATCAACGCGCCGAGGGATCGAAAGTCCACGTTTTTTATTGGATCTCATGGTATTGGCGGGGGGAGAATGTCGGAGGTCGGGTGCGGAATGTGTGGATGAACCGAGCATTATTTGGACAGTTTTAATGGAACATGGGGGAGGGGTACCTCAGGGATGACGGTTCACGCGTCACGTTCCGGACTGGATGGGGTGGGTTGATCCGTATGGAAAAATGGAAGTCCCTCTTCTCCGTGGAAGGGAACCGAGTCGCCGATACCGTTGCGGTGTTGGGGGTTCTCTCCCTGATGATCAATCTGGTGGGGTTGGCCCCGCCGTTGGCCCTGTTGCAGGTTTACAACCGCATCATTCCCAACCAGGGGGAGACCACCCTCTCCATCCTGGTGTTGGGGGTGTTCGGGGCGCTGTTGGTGGAGGGGGTGCTGCGCTGGTTCCGCTCCTACTACACCGGCTGGCTGGGGGCGCGTTTTGAACACAACTCCGGTTGTGATGTCTTTCGCCGCCTGCTCCACGCCCCCCCCGCGGAGCTGGAAAAGGCCGAGGGAGCCCAGCACCTGGAACGCATGGGGGCCATTCAAACCGCCGGGGAACTCTACTCCGGTCAGGCGATGCTGGCCCTGTTCGATCTGCCCTTCCTTTTCCTGTATCTCATCCTGATCTATCGCCTGGGGGGGGCGCTGGTTTTGGCACCGCTCTTGTCCATGGCGCTGGTGGCGGCGGTCTCCCTCAAGATCGGGCAGCGGATGCGCAAGACGCTGACCACCGACATGCAGTTGAGCCAGCGCCGTTTCGGCTTTCTCACCGAAACCTTGAGCCGCATCCACTCCATCAAGTCCATGGCCATGGAAGCGCTGATGGTGCGGCGCTACGAACTGCTGCAAAACATCTACACCCAGCAGACCCGGGAGATCATCTTTCTCGGGGCCGCCCTGCCCACCATCTCCTCCTTCGCCTCCCAGGCCACCACCGCCATCGTGGTGACTTTTGGGGCCATGTCCGTGATGAGCGGCGACCTCACCACCGGCGGTCTGGCCGCCTGCACCATGCTGGCGGGGCGAACCCTGCAACCCCTGCAAACCCTGGTCAACGGCTGGACCCGACTGCAAAACATCCGTCTGGCCCGGCAACAGGTGGATGAACTGCTGGCCCTGCCCAAGCCCACCGTCAATACGGCCATCGCGCCCTCCCTGGAGCTTGGCGGGGGCATCGCGTTGGACAATGTCTCCTTCGCCTACCAACCCGGGGGCAAGAATATCCTGGAGGAGATTTCGTTGCAGGTGCGCCCCGGCGAGATTATCGCCATCATGGGGGAGAGCGGCGTGGGCAAAACCACCCTGCTCAAACTGATCGCCGGGCGATTCGCCCCCAGCCGCGGCGAGGTGCGGGTGGATGGCCGGGTGGTGGGGGAGAACACCCCCGAAATCACCGGGGCCATCGCCTACGTCCCCCAGCAGGGAACCCTGTTCAGCGGCTCCATTCTGCAAAACCTCACCATGTACGACCCCTCCCGCAACGAATCGGCGCTGCGGGTCGCCGCCCAGTTGGGGTTGGACGCGGCGGTGTCGCGGATGCCCAAGGGCTACGCCACGGTCATCGGCGACGGGGCCTCCGAATCGCTGCCCGCCGGGTTGGTGCAGCGCATCTCCATCGCCCGCATCCTGGCCATGGATCCCAAAATCGTCCTCTTCGACGAAGCCAACATGGCCATCGACTCGGCGGGGGACGCCATGCTGCGCAATGCCCTGGAGCAGCTCAAGGGACGTTGCACCATCGTTCTCAACTCCATGCGTCCCTCGCTGCTGCGCATCGCCGATCGCTCCTTCCGGCTGGCCGATGGGCACCTGGAGGCGTTGAGTGATTTTCGCCAGGCCTTCGCCGCCTCCGCCCCCGTCGCGTCGGACGCCGCCTCCGGGGTCGTCCCCCACGCCCCGCCGCCCCCCTTGCCCGACGCCGCCGGGGACGGTTCCCCCCCCTGGGCGCTGTTCATCGACCGCCTTCCCTTTCAAACGCCCTTTACCCGCAACCTGAAAGATTTGTTGACGGCGTTGCGCTGGAACGGTTCGGCCCGCCAACTGGCGGAGGCCGTGCCCCATTTCAGCGAAACCATGGATCTGACCGATCTGTGCAACACCATGACCAACCTCAACTACACCCATCGCTCCGATTTCGGACGATTGAGCGACATTGACATGCGTCTGGCCCCTTTTCTCTTCGTCAGCGAGGCTGGGGAGCCCATGGTGGTGCGGG
>JADGAP010000175.1 GCA_015231965.1 Magnetococcales bacterium
AGCCGGTCGGCGTCCAACTTGCTGGGGATGATTTGAGGGCCCCGCGACGGGCCTCCCCCCCCCCGCCCGCCCGCCCCCGTCGGCGTCGTAACCCTCTCCGGCGCTCTCCCCCAGCCAAACCCGGCGCAGGGTAGACCAGAAAACCGCCTCGTCCAGTCCCAACCGCCGACAGTGCCGCGCCACCGCCTCCCGAACGTCGCCGTCGCCGGTGATGATGCGCCAGCCCCACGCCTCGTGGGGGCCGATGGCCGGATGAAGATGTTCGAAAACGTGGGAAAAAGGGCCATGGCCCACATCGTGGAGCAGGGCGGCGGTTTTGACCGCCAGACGCTCCACGGGGGTGAAGAGATGGGGATCCTGACGATGGAGCAGGGCCAGAATGCGCTTGGCCAGATGCATCACCCCCAGGGCGTGGGAAAATCGGGAGTGTTCGCCGGAGGGATAGACCCGGGTGGCCAGCCCCAGTTGACGAATGCGCCGCAACCGTTGCACCGGCGGGGTGTCGATGAGATCCAGCAACAGGGCGTCGCCCCACTCCACCGGATCGACGGCGGGTCCGTCCTCTTCCCGATGGAGGGCGATCATGTTGTGAACCGCGTCGCGGAAAACCTTGAGGGACATGGGAGGAGAGGGCGTCGCCGATCAGGAGGGAATGGGAGGGGCGGCGGAAGGGACGGAAGGCTCGTCGTGCAGCCGGGCCCAGGCCTGGCGATAGCGGACCAGCCGCGCCCAATCCCGATCCGTGGGGTGCTGCGACAGGCGCCGAATATCCATGTTGTCCTCCAGATCCGCCCGTTTCACTGCCAGGGCCAGGGGATGGGAGGCCGCCCGCTCGATGTACTCCTCGTAGGACTCCCCCTCCCGATGGGTCAGGCAGTCCAGGGCTTCCAGCACCTCGGGGGAGAATCCCTCCCGGCGCAGCTCGTCCAGGGTGACGGGGGTGTCTTCCACCACGTCGTGCAGCACCGCGACGATGCGGGCGATGGGGTCGCTCATGCGCATCATCACCCGCAACGGGTGAAGAACGTAGGGAATTCCGGCCTTGTCCTTCTGTCCCCGATGGGCCGAAACCGCCAATTGAATGGCCTTTTCCAGTGGATCCATGGAGCGTCACTCCCAGCGCAGCGCCTTTTCCACCATGGTAGCAGCGAGGGCGAGGAAGGCGATACGGTTGACGTTTCCCGGCCCCCGCGCCCCGTACCACAGGTCGAGGCCTCCGTCGTCCCGGGGGAGCAGGCTGGCCCGGTAGAGGGTGAGGGAGGCCCAGGGGGGGGCGTCCCAGGGGGCCAGCAAGGGCCGCCGCCCGATGCGCCAGTCGATGCCGTCCCGACTTTGAGCCAAATAGAGGGCCTGCCCCCCGCCCCCTTCCGGGGCCAGTTGAGCGACCATGACAAAGGCCCCCCGCCAGCCATCCCATTGCACGTCCAGATGAGAGGGGAACCATCCCGGGCGATCAAATTTGACCGGCCAGGGGGGGGACCAAACCGCCCCGTCCCGGGACTTGCGCCACACGATGCGGGGGGCGTCGCCTCCGGTCATGTCGACGCACCACATCAAAAACCACCCCTCGGCGGTCCCGTCGCCCCCCTCCGACCAATGCACGATGGCCGGGGAGCGAATCTCCTGGTAGGGAACGGTGAGGAGGGTCTCCGGCCCCCGCCAAAGGCGGCCGTCGTCGCTGACCAGCCGCAGCAGCCGCTGATCCTGGTGGCGGATGGTGTGCAAATAGTAGATCCACAGGGAGCGGCCATCGGGGGAGAGCAGGGCGTCGGGGTCGGCGTGAAAACCGTGCTTGGGCGTCGGGACCAGGGGATTGACCACCCCCGGCGGAACCTCCCACCGCCTGCCGTCGTCGCTGACCAGCAGCGAGGGGTTTTCCAGCCCCTCCTGATTGAAGGGAAAGGGAGTCATCACCATCCACCAGCGATGACCGTTCCACGGGCGCTTGGGACACAGCACATCGGGATGGGTGGCCTGCCCCGAGCCGTCGAAGGTGGGGGTCTCCAGGGGTGCCGGGGGAGGATCGGCCACCGACGCCCCCCAACGCAGACGCCAGCGCAGGCGGACCTTCCGCGCCTCCCAAGCCTCCCGCCAGCGCCGCAACCGCCAGTGCATCAAGACGCCCCTCCCGACCCGTCCCCCTTTTTTTCCCCATCCCCCGACGCGACCCGACAGAGGATGGCCATCCCGGTCAGGGTGGATGCGGGGGCGAGGATTCCGGCCAACCCTTCCGCCAATCCCACCGGCCAACGCCACCCCATCAGCCCCAGGACGCCCTGTTCCAGCGCCGCCCCGAGACGTTCTACCCCACGCCGCAATCCCTCCCCGCCGATCCCCCGGGCCGCGGCGCGAAGCCAGCGTTGGCGCGGGGTTTTCGCCTCCTCTTGCTGCAAGATGCGCTGCAACTGGGCGGGATAATAGCGACAGAGGGCGGACCATTGCATCAGGCGCCGCTCCCAGGGGCGGATCCAGCGGTCCCGCTGGGGAATCACAACCACCGTCTCCCCCGCCCGGCGAGCCAGCTGCTCCAACCGGGGCCGGGAGAGATACCGCGCCCCGTCATCCAACCGGGCCGAGAGCAAGATCCACCCCCCCGGACGAACCACCCGCCGCAGTTCGTCCACCGCCGTCTCCTGTTGTTCCGGGGTCAGGTAGTAGAGCATCTCCAGGCAGAGGGCGAGGTCGAAGCTTTCCGCCGCGAAAGGGGAGTCGGGCAGCCGCCCCCGAACCCACCCCTCCGCCGCCCCGGAGAGCCGCCGGGCGAGCCCCTCGGCGGAGAGGTCCATGCCGATGCGTCGGGGAAATCGGGCGGCGGCAAGTTCGGCCAGCAGCAGCCCGGGGCCGCATCCCGCGTCCAACACCCGGCCCGTCACGTCGGCCCGCCGCAAACTTTTCAACAAACAGGTTCGGCGCCAACGTTGGGTTCCCCGTTGGGCTGCGGCGAAGCCATCCAACCCCTGGGAGCCCCCCCCCCGGGCGTATTGGCGATCAAACCACGCCCCGTCGCCGCGACGGATCATGGCCAATGGCCTTCCGCCCAACGGGTCAAGACAAAGAGCAGCCAAAGGCGACCCTCGCGATGGGGAACGCCCGGGGCGACCATCCGCCGCCACGCCGGGGACCACGCCCCCCGCCGCACCCACGGCCCCTCGGCCACGGCCTCCATCGCCCGCCCCCAATCGAACCGCTCATTGAGCCCCCGGGCGCTGAATCCCTGCTTGGGCGCGGCGAGAATCGCCGGCGGAACTCGTCCCGCCAAATAGCGGCGCAGCGCCGGTTTGGAGACCCGCCCCTCCTCCGGCTCCAGGGGACGGGTCAACCCCCAGGCGACGATGCGCCGGTCGAGGAAGGGAACCCGGACCTCCAACCCGTGGGCCATGCTGGATCGGTCCACCTTGGGCAGGTTGTAGTCGGCGCAATAGGTCATCAAATCCACCCGCTGCAAGGCGCGACGGGGAGGCAGGGCCTCGACCCAGTGGCGGCGCAGCGGCGCGAGCATCGCCTCGTCGTCGAAACGGAGCCCGAGGGGGGCCAGCAGCCCCTCCACCTCCTCGGGGAGAAAGCGGGGGAAGAGGTTCCAGGCGTGGCGATGGAGCAGCGACCGGCGGGCGAATTGCTCCATGGCTTGTCCCAACACCCGGGAGGGAAGCCGCCCCCGGAGAATCAGGGAGCGAAACCAGCGGCGCAGCCCCTCCTCCCCCCCCGCCGGACGAAAACGCTCCACCCCATGATACCATTTGTATCCTCCCAACACCTCGTCGCCCCCGTCGCCGGCCAGCGCCACCTTGCGCTCGGCGGCCACCGCCCGGCACAAGGGGATCAAGGTATGGTATCCGCCGCATCCCAGGGGTTCGTCGGGCCAACGGGAGATGGCGTCGGCCCCGGCGGCCATCTCCGCCGCAGACAAGGGAATGACGCGATGGGGAAAGCCCAGGGAGTCCGCCAGTTGACCCGCCAACACGCTCTCATCCCACGTGGCGTCGGGCAGGGAGACCGAATAGGCGGTGGGTCGCTCCCCCAATCGCGCCAGTCCCACGGCCAAGGAACCCGAATCCAACCCCGCCGAAAGCAGCAGCCCCAGGGGAACATCGGCCAGCAGATGCTCCCGCAGCACCCCCTCGAACAACGGCTCCCACGCCCGGGGAGGGCTCTCGTCCAGGGCGTCGGGGGGGGACCAGTGGCGAACGATGCGCATCCCCTCCCCGGGGGTCCAGGTCAGGGCGTGACCCGCCGAGAGCTTGTTCACCCCCCGCCACAGGCTCCAGGGGGCGGGAATGTATCCCAGGGTCAGAAGATGGGCCAGCCCCATGGGCTCCGGTTCCGTCTCGACGCCCAGATCCCGCAGGGCGTTGCCTTCCGAGGCCAGAACCACGCCTCCCGAAAGCTCGGCGAAATAAAGCGGCTTGATCCCCAGGGGATCCCGGGCCGAAAACAACCTTTGTTTCTTATGGTCCCACAGGGCGAAGGCGTACATCCCCTCCAGCCGCGCCAGAACCTCGTCGCCCCACCGGGCGTAGCCGTGCAAAATCACCTCGCTGTCGCTGCCGGAACGAAACCGCCGACCCGACCGCTCCAATTCGCGACGCAACGCCGGGGCGTTGTAGATCTCGCCGTTGCACACCAGATGCAACCCACCATCGTCATCGACCATGGGTTGGTGACCGGCGGCGGAAAGATCGACGATGGAGAGTCGGCGATGGCCCAACCAGACCGGAACCCCCTCCGACGACCGCCATTCGCCCTGATGATCCGGCCCCCGACGGCTCAAGCGCGCCAAGGCCCGGGCCGCCCGTTCCGGCGGGACGACGACCCCAAACGCCCCCGCTATGCCGCACATCGCGGCCCGACCCGGCGCCCGGTGCCCCTGGGGGCCATTCCTTGCACCATCAATCGTCCCATGGAACCTCCCCCGCCGCCTCCGGCGCTCACCCAAGCCAGAGCATCAATCCCGCCATCGCCAGGCCCGCCGCCATCGCCAGGCCCATCATCCCCAAGGGGGTGAGCAGCTGTTCCCGCCAGCCGGGTTCTCGGGAGCGGGAGAGACGGTTTTGTTGACTGAGATAGAGTTTTTTGACCACGCCATGGAGCCGTTCGGTCACCCGTTCCATCAACTGTTGATCGCGGGGCGTGAACACGCCGCCCCGGCGTTTGTTCATCACCTGAAGCACGCCCCGCACCACTTCGCCGGTGGTGTTGCGCACGGGAACGCTCAGCAGATTGCGAATCGGTTGGTCATCCACCAGATCGGGGCGCAGTTTGGTGAACAGACGGGGATCGTTGATCACCACGGCGACGTTGTCCAGCACGGACTTGCCGCCCACGGCGCCCTCCAGGGGGGAGTCCAACTCCTGTTCGCACATCCCGGTTCCGGCTTTGAAGCGCAATCGCCGGTTGTCGGGATCGTACAAGAAAAAGACGCACCGCTCCGCCTCCAGGATATCGGGCAGCAGGTCCACCAGTTCTTGCAGCAAACGGCTGTGTTCCCCCGTGCTGGCCAGGCGGTGAATCAAGGCGAGAATGGGTTCCAGCGCGGGATCGGGAGAATCGATGTCGTCCATGGCGGCGTCGGCGTTCAGAATTCCATTATGACTGGGGCGTCGCCCATTGGCTTGACGGCGGTTCCGACTCCGAAGTCAAGCAGCGTTCCATCGCAAAACCCAAACCAAGTCGTCAAGGCGAAAAATCCACCCCCGCAAGAATGGACCAGACTCACCCCATATAGCAACAATCAACCGTGGTTTCCACCGTTGTCGCTCCGACGACAGGAACGGGGGGGGAAGGGCGCGCCTGGGCGGGGGTCCACCCCCATCCGCCCCCGGTCACGGGGACGATCCCCCCCGCGTTCATTTTGACGTATCCTGGAGGCGGAAATTCCACCTTCCCACCCAAGGCACGCTCCATGCGTCGCCATGCCCCGAGGAGTTCACCATGTCCCCCCGCAGAAAAGGCCCCGCGCCGGAGTTGCAGGGTTTGTCCAAAGCCCAGGCCTCGCTGGTTCTCGCCCTGGCGCGGGTGACGGGATTGGCCTTCGACGCCTCCCCGCCCCCGGAGATCCCCCCGGAGGTTCGCATTCTGTTGACCCGCTCCAACGACGCCCAAACCGGCGCGCAGCGAGCCGCCCATCGCCGGGAACAGCAAGACATTTTGCAACAATGGGCGATGGAGCGCATCGTCCATGGCACCCTTGCGTTGCTGGCTGAGGCACCTTCGCCCTCGTGCGGGGAAGGCGACTCCCCCGAACCCGGATGGCTCATACGGTTCCTCCAGGGGAGTCAAGGCATCCTCGACCCGCAGCTCCAGACCCTGTGGTCCCGGTTGCTGGCGCAAGAGACCCGGCATCCCGGGCGCCATCCCATGCCGGTGTTGGATCTGTTGCAAACCTTGCGCGGCGAGGACGCCGCCCGGCTGGCGGCGGCGCTACGCTTGACCGGATTCGTCGCCCCCGGGTTTCAGGGGTTTCCCCACGCGCCGGAGGTGGCCCGCGTCGCCGAATCGGTGGGGTTGACCGCCGGGGATCTCCCCCTGTTGCAGTCGTTGGGCTGGGTGCAAAACGGCCCCCTTTTCGTCCGCAAGCCCAACGCCCCTTTTTTTTGGCGGCAAGCCAACATCGCCTTGCGCATGACCCCCGGGGTCCGGGTGCGCAACCCCGCCGCCACCCGCTGGACCCCCCAGGGGGCGTGGTTGATCCCCCTCTTTCCGCCCGCTCCGCCGCCGGAAGAATATCGGTTGATCGTGTCGCGTTTTTTCACCCAATGCGGCTTCTTGGTGGAAGAGGCCCCCCCGGGAGGCGAAGCTCCCACGGAAACGGCCTGAATTTTGCTTGAGAGATCAAGCCCCGAATCGAGATGGCCCACCGGGTTGGCCTCATTCCCTTGCCACCGCATCGCCGAGGTTTGACAAAACGCCATGTCCTGGCCCCGCCAACGAAAAAAAGGACGGAAAGACGCCGGTCGCCCGGGTGCGGCCCCCGCCACAGGCGGAATTTTGGCGATTTCCCTCTCCTGTTGGCTGGCGGGTTGCCTGCCGCTCCACCCGCCCCGCGCCCCGGCCCCGGAAGCCTTTGCCGACGCCATCGACGTGTGGAGCTCCCCCATCCCCCTCCATCACAACCCCATGGATGAGGCGGAAGGGGCCTTCGATCGACCTCCCCAGGCCGCCTCGCCGCCGCCGGGAAGCGGCGTCAAACCCATCATTCTGCTGCCGCCCCCCCCCGCCCCGGCGAGCGATCAGCC
>JADGAP010000176.1 GCA_015231965.1 Magnetococcales bacterium
GGAGGGCTCGGGGTGGAGCAACTGGGCCATGGTCTCCAGCAGCGTGACCCGGCGCAACGGTTTGGGCAGCAGGGCCACGAACCCCGCCTGACGCGCCTCCCGCGCCCGCTGTTCATCCTTGAGGGGGGTGAGGAGAATCAGGGCGGGTGGTGGGCGCGGCGCGCCGGAGTCGGCCCCGGTGATTTTGCGGGCCAGGTTCAGGGCGGCGTCGGGGGGATTTTCGGCGGTGACGATCACCAGATCGATGGAGGTTCCCTGGGCGGCTTCGTGCTGGAGCAGCGAGAGGGCCTCCTCGCTGTTTTCCACCGCCGCCGCCTTCATCTCGCAGCCCAGCAGGTCATTGAGCAGCAGGGTCTGGCTGGTGGCGTCCCGTTCCACCACCAGGACGCGGGCTCCGCGCAAGCGGTTGGAGAGATCCTTTTGCGGGGTGGACTCCTGACGGGAGGGGCGGGCGAGGGGGAGGGTGAACCAGAAGGTGGACCCCTTGCCCAGGCGGCTCTCCACGCCGATCTCCCCCCCCATCAGCTCCACCAGACGCTTGGCGATGGAGAGCCCCAGCCCGGCCCCGCCGAAATCCCGGGAGCTGGAGCCGTCTCCTTGGGAGAAGGGTTGAAACAGACGCCGCCGGGCCGGTTTGGAGATGCCGATGCCGGTATCCGTCACCGAAACGCGCAACATGGTTTGATGGCGGGATTTCTCCTCCAGCAGGGCGGCGGCGATCTCCACCGATCCCTTGCGGGTGAACTTGATGGCGTTGCCCGTCAAATTGAGCAGCACCTGCCGCACCCGGGCGGGATCTCCCTGGAGGGGGGAGGGAATGTCGCGCCCCACGGCGACTTGCAGCCGCAACCCCTTGTGCTGGGCCTGGGGTTGCAGCAACTCCGCCACCCCTTCCAGCAGCTTGATCGGCTGGAAGGGGACGTTCTTGATCTCCAGCTTGCCCGCCTCGATGGAGGAAAATTCCAGAATGTCGGTGAGGACGGTGAGCAGCGCTTGGGCCGATTCGCGAATCACCGCCGCCAGTTCCCTTTGCTCCTTGCCCAGTTTGCTCTCCAGCAGCAGATCGGTCATGCCGATGATGCCGTTCATCGGGGTGCGGATTTCGTGGCTCATGTTGGAGAGGAACTCCGACTTGAGCCGGGCGGCGTCCAGCACGATATCCCGGGCCTGCTTGATTTCGTGTTCCAGTTGCTTGCGCTGGGTGGAATCCTGGAAGACGCCGATGCTCCCCATCAGCTCTCCGTTGCCGTCCCGCACGGGGAAGACGGTGAGGGCCACCGGCAGCAGTTGGCCATTGCGCCGGGTGAAAAACTCCTCCTCGACTTGGTAGACCAACCCCTGGCGGACCCGGGCCAAGGCGGGGCACTCCTCCGCCGACAGGGGCTCGCCGTCGGGGCGCTGGTAGTGAATGAGATCGTGGAGATTTTTCCCCTCCATCTCCGGTCGGCTCCACCCCAGCAGCCGTTCCCCCTCGCTATTGATGAAGGTGAGCAGCCCCTCCCGGTCCACCTGATAGATCCCTTCCCGCACATGTTCGGTCAGGCGGCGCAGCACCTCTTTTTGTTCCCGCAGTCGGGAACGGGACTCTTCCAGGCGGCGGTTGAGCTCTTGCCGGGCGGTGGATTGACTTTCCAGGTCGCGGGTCAGCGCCGCATGTCGGGCGAGGCGCTCCTCCTCCTGGGCCGCCAGGCGGTCCCGTTCCAGGCGCAAGGTCTCCTGCTGCTCGGAAAGCCGTTGCACCTCCCCTTGCAAGGCTTCCAGACGGGCGTGGATCCCCTGCCGTTCGGTGAGCAGATGGTCCCGCTCCAGCCGGGCGTTTTCCACGCCCTCCAGCAGCGCGGCCCGCTCCCGGCGCAGACCGTCGGCCTCCTGCTCCAGGGCGCGCAGCCGCTCCTCCATGGCTTGGTCGTGGGCGGCGGAGCGGGCCGCGCCCTCCATTTTTTGTTCCAGGAGTTGCCGCCCCCGATTTTCCAGGGCGGCTTCCGCCTCGGCCAATTGTTGGACCATGGCCTCCACGCTGCGCACCCGCTCCTCGTCCTCGGTGAGGGTATTCAATCGGTTCAGCAGCAGTTCCGCCTGTTGCTGCCAATAGTTCAGTTCGGTGGCGGCGGATTCGCCTTGGTGGAGGGAGAGGGTCAACGCCACGTCCAGCCGTTGGCGTTCCTGGTTTTCCCGCGTTTCCCGCTCCGCCAGTCGGTCCCGTTCCTGCATGGCGGCGTCGGTGGTCAGCACCATTTCGCCCAGGGCGGCGGTGAGGCGGTCCCGCTCCTGGCGCAGGGTTTCGGCCTCTCCATGGGCCGTTTCCAACTCGGCGGAGAGGCGATGATGCTCCTGGTGGACCACGTCCAACAGTCGGGAGAGCCGCTCCTGCTCCTGCTCGGCGGCGAGGGTCGCCCGGTGGGTGGTCTCCATCAGTCCTTGGAGATGGTCCCGCTCCTGGCGCAAGCCTTCCAGTTCGGCGGCGGCGTTGGCGAAGCGGGACTCCCAGGATTGGCGTTCCGCCGCCAGGGCCGCCTCGGCCCGGGACATCCGCCCTTCCAGCCCGTGGCGCTCGGCCTGATGGACGGTCTCCACCTGGTGGATGCGCTCCTCCAGTCCGTGCCGTTCCGCCTGAATCGCCCCTTCGGCCAGGGCCAGCCGCTCTTCCAGGCGACGGCGTTCCGCCAGGAAGGCGGATTCGGCGCTGAGCAGCCGCTCTTGCAACAGGCGGCGGTCGCTCTGGGCGGCGGCGAGGGACTCGGAACTCTCCCGCCATTTCGCTTCCAGGGATTGGGCTTCCGCCAGGGCCGCTTCGGCGGCGGCCAAACGTTCCCCGGCGTCGGCCAACCGGGCCGATTCGGCTTCCAGGAGCGCCTCGAGGTCGGCGCGGCGGGCTTCCTGGGCGTGGCGTTGTCGGATCGCCCGCTCGGCTTGCTCCTGCTCTTGGTGGGTCTCTTCCTCGGCCTGGGCGAGGCGTCGTCGCGCCGTTGCGAGCTCTTCTTGCAGACCGTGCCGTTCCGTCTCCCAATCTTGCGTCAGGAGGGCGCGCTCTCCAGCCAACGCCTCCTCGGTCTGGGCGAGGCGGGCGGACCAGGCGGACTCTTGCGCTTCCCGCAGGGTCGCCCATTCGGCCCGCTCCTGATCGTGGAGCCGCTTCTCCTGGCGTCGTTCCGCCTTTTCCGCCATCAGCACCGATTCCACCTGGCGCAACGACTCCCTCGCCTCGCCCATCGCCTGGGCGTGGGTGGATTTTTCCGCAGTCAGGGTGTCGATCCGGGGGATCAGGCGGGCCAGTTCTTCCATCGCCTGCTGTTGGGCCTGATGGGAGTCCACCGCCGTTTGGCGATAAAATTCCAGCAACCGCTGGCATCGGCTCTCCAGCGAGGCGGCGATTTGGCTGGGGAGGCTCTCCTCGTCCTCGCCCACGGCGGCGGGGGGCGGGGGAGGGGGGCCGAAGGCGGCCTCTTCCCAACCGCCGAGCATCCACTCCACCGGTTTGAGCGACTCCTCCAGGCGGTGGACGCGCCGCCGCTGGTTGAGCAGCTCCATGTCCAACCGCACGTGCTGCTCGGTGGCGATCTTGATCTCCGCCTGACGGCGGGTGGCGAAGTGGTGAAAGGCGCGGCGCAACCATTCCACCTCGTCGCCCTGGGCGTCGGGGACGTAGGCGGCCATTTCGGGGAGCAGTTCCCGGGCTTGGGAGACGACGCCGCGCAAGGATTGGGCGGTGCGGCGACCGGCCCACAGGGCGACCACGCCGGCCCCGGCGGTCAGCCCGACTCCGGCCCACACCGGGGCCAGGCCCTGCATCAGCAATAAACCGCCTCCGACGCCCATGGCGAGGCTGAGCAGGCCGGGCCAAAGTCCGAGGGCGGGAGGGGGCGTGGGGTGGGGGCTATCCATGATGGCGTGGTCTGTCCCGTGGCTTGTTTATATAAAAAAATGAGGGATTCAGGGAGAGCCCCATGTTCTCAAGGTCTCATTTTTTCCTGTCTTTGGTATATTTATATTAATCTGGGATGAATGGCCAAACCAGTCTCCGCGCAACGGAGACGACGGATCGAAAGGCAGGGACGGCATGAACGGCAGGAACGTGAACGGTGGAGCGGACGTGGAACCCTCCCCCTGGCGGGGGGAGTTTCCCCCGGGGGGGGCGATCTATTTGAATCATGCGGGGGTGGCCCCGATTCCCGCGCGGGCGGGGCGGGCGGTGGAGTCCCTGGTTCGGGAGATGGTCTCGCCGGGGGCGACGCGCTATCCTGCGTGGGAGGCGGCGTGGGAGGAGTCCCGCCGCCGTTGCGCCGCGTTGTTGGAGGTTTCGCCGCGACAAGTCGCCTTTGTTCCCAACACCTCGACGGCCCTCTCCATGGTCGCTCTGGGGCTGGATTGGCGCGTCGGCGATGGCATCGTCACCACCGACCAGGAGTTCCCCTCCAACGCCGTCATCTGGATGGAGACGGCGCGGCGGCATGGCCTGGAGCTGCATCGGGTGGGGGCGGCGGAGGATGGATCGGTGGCCGCCTCGGCGCTGCTCTCCCGGGTGGATGATCGGACCCGGGTGGTGGCGGTGAGTTCGGTGCAGTACGCCAGCGGCGCGGCGGTGGATTTGCGCGCCCTGGGCGAGGGGTTGCGCGGGACCGATACCCTGTTGGTGGTGGACGCCATTCAAAGTCTGGGGGTCTTGCCCCTCCACCCAGAGGCGTTGGGGGTGGACGTGGTCGCCGCCGATGGTCACAAATGGCTGTTGGGGCCGGAGGGGTGCGGGATTTTCTATCTTTCGGAAAAGGCCATGGAGTGGATTCAGCCCCGGCTGTTGGGGTGGCATTCGGTGGCCAACGCCGGGGAGTACGACCGCATCGTCCTGGAGTGGCGGGGCGGGGCCAAGCGCTTCGAGCCGGGCTCCCCCAATTTTCTCGGGGCGGCGGCCCTGGGGGAGAGCGCTGGATTGTTGCTGGAGGCGGGATTGAATTCCGGCGCGGTGGCGGCCCGGGTGCGGGGGGTGGTGGGGGGAATGATGGCGGGGTTGGTGGAGTTGGGCTGTCGCCTCCACACGCCGTTGGCGGAAGACGGGGTGCCGGCGGCGGGCATTCTGGTCTTTTCCCATCCGGCGGTGGAGAACCGCGTGATGCATCAGCGGTTGCGGGAGATGGGGGTGTATCACGCCCAGCGGGGGCGGGGATTGCGCCTTTCCCCCCATTTTTATCAGGACGGGCGGGAGGTGAAGGCGGTGCTGGAGCGGGTGGAGCGGGCGATCAAGGGCGAGGTTTGACGCGAGGGCACCTCGGCGGGGCGGCGTCTCGCAAGCCCCTTTTCAGCGCATCAACCCGCCGGCGAAGAAGAGGAAGAAAAATCCCGACACCGCCGCCAGCCGGGCCGACATTTCGGTGGTGATGCCGAAGACGTAGTGCAATCCGACCAGGGTGAGCAGGGCCTCCACCCCGACGATGGAGACGTGCCAGGGGACGATGATCTCCGGGCCGCCCCATCCCCAGCGGATGAGAAAGCTGTCGATGAGCAGGCTGGGGAGCCAGGGGGCGAAGTAGGCCAGGCCGATCAGCTCCCAGGTCTTGGCCATGGTCATGGGATAGGCGGTGGCGTGGGCCTTGCCGAAGCGCCAGACGAAATAGGCCATGGCGGAGATGATGAAGAGTCCGTAAGGTCCGTAGAGGATGATCTCCACCATCCGGTAGGCCTTGGGGTCGAGTCCGAAGGGGGCGGGGAAGAGCATGGGGGCCTCGTTTTCGTAGAGGCTGACCATGGTGGTGAGGGCGGTGGACTCCCAGCGGAAAACTTGCAGGGCGATGGCCCAGGGGAGCAGATGGCGCACCCGCATCCAGGTGAAGATGCGTCCCGGACTGAAGAGAATTTGGGGGAGGATGTGCCGGGGCATGGGGGCGTTTCGTCCGTGAATCCGGGTGACGGCGTGGGGTGACTGAGCGGATGACATTGGCACAGCTGGAAGTCGGCGTCAAACCTTGCGGGGAGGAAAGCGTGGCGAAGGGAGAGGATCTCTCCCCGGGGGAGTCGGCGTTGTCCCGGGGGTTGGCGTGGGAGCGGATGGGGCAATGGGCGCGGGCGACCCTGTGCTACCGTTTGGTGGGCGACGACGACCCCGAGGCGGTGCCGGCGTGGCGTCGTTTGGCGGGGCTGGCCATGCTCCAGGACCGGGCGGAGGAGGCGGCGGGGTGGTTGCGGCGGATCCTCGAACGGGAGCCGGAGAGCGCGACGGACCATCTCAATCTGGGGTTGGCGTGGCGACGCCTGGGGCGGTTGGAAGAGGCGGAATCGGCGTTGCGCCGGGCCACGGCGTTGGATCCCCGATTGGCCGAGGGGTGGCTGAATCTGGGCAATCGGTTGTTGGAGTCTGATCGCTTGGAGGAGGCGGAGGGCTGTTATCGTCGGGCGGTGGGGTTGCGTCCGGAGGGCGCGGCGGGGTGGAGCAATCTGGGGTGGCTCTGCTGGCGGATGGGACGGCGGGAGGAGGCGGAATCCTGCCTGCGCCGGGCCTTGGAGCTGGAACCGAACCATCCCCGGGCCGCCGTGCGTTGGGGGGTGCTGCGGCTGGAGGCGGGGGAGGCGAGGGAGGCCGTCGCCTGGATGGAACGGGGATTGAGCCGGGAGCCGACCCAACCGGAGGGGTGGTTTCAGTTGGGCATGGCCTGGCTGCGGTTGCAAAACCATGGGGCGGCGGCGGGGGCGTTTCGTCGGGCGGTGGAGCTGCAACCGGTTTTTTTGGAGGGGTGGTGCAATTTGGGATTGGCGTTGAAGCAGGGGGGGCGTCCGGTGGAGGCGTTGGCGGCGGCGCAACGGGCGTTGCGCTTGAATCCCGACTACGCCCCGGCCCTCAACAATCTGGGAACGGCGCTGGGGGAGTTGCAACGGTGGGAGGAGGCGTTGGCCTGCTATCAGCGGTTGGTGACGCTGGATCCGGAATTCGCCGGGGCGTGGATCAATCTGGGCAACGTGTTGGCGTCGCTGGAGCGTCCGGCGGAGGCGGAGGGGGCCTATCGTCGGGCGGCGCGGGCCGATCCCAACCAGGCCGGGGCGTGGTTCAACCTGGGCAATCTGTTGCGGGAGCAATATCGCCTGGAGGAGGCGGAAGAGCCCTATCGGCGGGCCTTGGCGATTCGTCCCGACTATCTGGAGGCGTGGGTCAATCTGGGCAACCTGCTCAAGGATTTGGGGCGGTTGGAGGAGGCGCTGGAAGCCTACTCGGCGGCGGTTCCGCTGCGGGGG
>JADGAP010000177.1 GCA_015231965.1 Magnetococcales bacterium
CGGTCGCTCCGGTCGCGGCTCCGGCTCCAGTGGCGGCTCCGGTCGCTCCGGCGGTGGCGGCTCCGGTCGCTCCGGCGGTGGCGGCTCCGGTTCACCTGCCCCCCTTGCAACCCGGCGATCACGTCACGGCCCGGGTGGTGGGGGTCAAGGATGGCTGCGAACTGGAGATCCGACGCCCTGGCGAGGAACTCTTCCATCCGGTTCGGCTGGAAGGGCTCTCCTGCATGAGCGGCGGCAGCGGCTGGGGGGCCAAGGCCAAGCGCTTCACCGCCGTCAACACCTTCACCAAGGAGGTGGCCCTGACGGTGGTTCGACTGGCGGAGGACGGCGTGGCCCTGGTGGAGGTTCGCACCCCGGACAAACGGTTCCTCAACCGGCTGCTGGTCCAGGAGGGGCTGGCCAACGCCAACGGCGAACGCTTTTTGCAGGAAGAAAATCAAGCCCGGGAGAAGGGCAAGGGCCTGTGGTCCGATCTGTTCATGGACCCGACGGGCGGCGGTTGATACGGACTGGGGCGAGACGGGGGACGAGGATGGTCAAGCGAACGAATCGGGGCTTCACCCTGGTGGAGTTGATGGTGGTGATGATCATCATCGGCGTCCTGGCCAGCCTCTCCATCGGCCCCATCAGCTCCTACATCCTGGCGGGTCGGCTGGCCCAGGCCAAGCCCTACCTGATGGCCATCGCCGCCAAGGAGCGGATCTATCAGACCCAGCGGGGCGTCTGGAAGGCCGCCGCCGATGAGCAGGATCTGGTCAACGATCTGGGGGTGAGCCTGAAGGACGCGGCGGATTTTTGCTTCATGGTGCGCACCAACGCGGAAGGGTTCATCAGCAGCAGCGCCAACACCACCGGATTCGAGGTCTGGGCGGTGCTGCGCAACTCCGGAGGGGCCAACGCCACGGTTTCGGTTTACGATAGCGGGGCCAGTTGCACCTCCGCCGACCAGAAAAACGACGCCACCGGCTGGGTCAAGGCGGACTCCGATGAAAAGGGCGGCGAGGGACGGGTGGTGGTGCTGCGCTACCCCCCTCCGGCCACCGACCTGGATTCGACGACCCGCAGCGGACGGGCCGACATCACCCTGGACTGGGTCGACGGCATCAGCACCACCGACGCCATGTTGTGAGGATGAATTCAACCTCCACCCTTTAGAGCGGAACCCCGGATCCCCATGCCCCTCATCCCTCCCACTCGCCGCATCCGCGCGCCCCAAGGGTTCACCCTTTTGGAGGTGATGATCGGCATGGTGTTGAGCGCCATCCTGGTGTTGGGGGTCTCCGGTCTGTGGGCTGCGGTGGGGGATCAATTTTTCCGCGTCACCTTGCGGCAAAAGGCGGTGCTGAACCTCCACGGTCAGACGGAGCGCATCGCCGCGATGTATCGTCACGGCGCGGCGTTGACCAACTTCAACAGCGCAAGTACAGGCTACACCTATCCATCGGGAGCCCCAGCAAACCGCAACGTGCTGCTCAGCGGCGGCGACTATTCTTCCCTGGTCAAGGCCACCCTCACCGTTTTCGAGGACGACCTGGGCGGCATCTACGCCAGCAATTCCACGGCCACCGCCAACTCCGCGGGACGCAACGTGGTCTGGCTGGACAAGGAGCGGCGCATCACCGCCCGGTTGAGTTGGACGGCGGAAAATGTGACGAACGCCACCAATACCACGGGAAATTGTTTGATCGCCAACACTGGCGCCAAGTGCCAATTGATCGCCGTCTATCTGGACTACCCCTACCGCTTCACCAGCGGCGGAGCCGATCCCCTGGTTCCCATGTGGGATCAGGCGGAGACCGTCTCGGTGCAAACCATCGTGGGGCAATGGAAATGACCGCTCCGCGCCTTCGATTGCGACGAGATCAAGGGGGGTTCACCCTGGTGGAAGTGTTGGTGGCCGGGGTGCTGGCCATGATCCTCTCCATGGCCTTGATGCAGTTGCTGATGGAATCGCAAAAAATGTCCGAGGTGATGATCACCAGCTCCACCATGAATCGGGAAGCTCGGGAGCTGTTCGAGATGATGTCCGAGGGCGGGGCCAAGGATCTCAACGCCAACAACGCCATCACCGACAACGAACGGGTGATGGGGTTCCACGGACGCAGCTACGCCGATCACCTCGGCGAATCCAACGGCACGGAGTTGCGCTGGGAAAACCAGCGGATGGCGCTTTACAATGGCACGGCGGTGATCCGCAGCCGGGAAACCGCCCCGTTCAATGTCACCTGCGCCGCCTTGAGGGATCCCTTGCCCCAGTGCCTTGGTGCCAACAGCCCCCCGGCGACCAATCTGACCGCCATCAGCGGCTATGTCGCCCTCAGCCCCACCAGTTCCATCACCAACGCCGTCGCCGCCAACACCACCGATGTCTGGTTCACCGTCTTCGACCCGATGCGCACCCCCCGGGATGGGGCGGATCGGAATTTTGCCCTGAGTGAATACAAGGAGCTTTATTGGACCTCCTTCGGCCGATTGCCCGACCAATGAGACGACGCGCCATGAAGCCTCCCGCCCCCTTCGCCCCCCCCCACCCGCCGCTCCGACCAACGGGGCAACGTGCTGGTGACGGTGATGGTCCTGATGGTCCTGATCATGGGGTTGGCCGCCGCCCTGGTGGACCACTTCCTGGTCAGCGAGGCCCGGGAAGTGGAAAAAAGTCTGGCCAAGGTTCGCCTTTATTGGGCCGCCACCGGCAACGTCAACTACGTCCTGGCGCGCACCTATCACTATCTCACGGCCAACGGCGTCAACGCGGGGACCAATCCGACCATTGGAAATTATCAAACGAAATTGAGTGAATTCATACTGGATACCGGTTCAGCCACGGCTTGTCCGTATGACCCGGTAACAAGCGCGAATCAAAACCTGATCCCGCTTCAAATCAATTGCTTTTTCAGGGAACTTGACACGGCGGTGAGCGGCGATGCCTCCTCGAACAACACCACCGTGTGGAAATACCTGGAGTACACGGACGGGGTGTTCACCCTCCCCCTCCGCTTTGAGTCCGGCGGCGTCAGCGTGGACGGGGGCAATTTGACCCGCTTCAAGGTGATCGCCGACGGCTTGGGCAGCGCCGGGGCGTTGGAGGGATTCAATACCAGCGAATTGCCCCTCCACTACAAATTTGGTGCCGCCCTGGGGCCCAAACTCCTGATCACTCGCTATTTTCGGGCGGACTAAGGGCGGCAGGCGGCGAGGCAGGAGACGGTTGTTAAGGCCCCCGGCAGGTTCGGGGGGAATGATCCATCGAAAGACGAATGGCAAACACCGGGTCAGGGGGTATCGGCCATGAAGCTGTTGAACATGTTCGGGTCCAAGGGCAAGAGCGCGGGCTCTGCCGTTGAGGGCGGGGCCACGTCGGAGGGCAAGCATCTGCTGCTCTACCTGGGGCCGGAGGGCTGGGAATGCCGTTGGATCCAGGAGGACGGCTCCCACCAGGTGGCGGGCCACTGGAACGGCCTGATGCTGGAGGAGGAGGGAACGGAGCGGATGGAGAAGGTGTTCCAGTCCGCCGCCACCGAATTGGTGAAAACCGCCTTCTCCAACTCCGGGCGGGTTTCCATCCTCTGGTCGGAGCCCGAAATCACCTATTCCGACAGCAAGCCCACCGGCCTGGCCAGCGCCAACGCCCCGGCGGCGCGGCGCATCGGCCAGCAAATGGTGGGTGCCAAGGATGTCACCTTCGCCCACGAACAGCACCCCGTCCCCGGCGACCCCCACGCCAAGTGGGATCTCTACGCCTTCGCCGACGCCGCCCGACTGCGCAACCTGCTCTCCCTCTTTGAGGCGGGCGGCCTCAAGGTGATCGAAATCACCCCCTCCCTCTATCCCCTCATGCACCGCAGCCTGAAAAAGGGGGGGGAGGTCTACGGGGCGCTGGTCATCGGGGCGTTGGAATCCACCCTGCTGCTGGTCAACCCCGGTCTGGGCGCGGTACTCACCCGGCGGTTGCCGGTGGGCGTCTCCACGCTGGCGCAGGCGGTGGCCAAACGCAACGCCATCTCCCTGGAAGAGTCCTTTCAATCCCTGGGCAAGCGCAACCTGCTGGAAAATCTCAAACCCCTGGACAAAGGCGGCGACGCCGGGTCCACCCTGGCGGTGAGTCCCCACCAACTGGCCCTGGCCCCCCTGGTCTCCCGCCTGCTGACCGGAATTCAGGAGACGCTGCAATTTTTCGAGATCCAAAAGGCCTCCAGCCGTCCCCAGGTACTGGAAGTGTTCGGTGCCGGGGACAAAATCAACGGCCTCATCCCCTGGCTCGCCACCCATCTCCACTTTCCCCTGGAGACGGTGAAAGAGTCGATGCTGGATCTCTACACCGGCCTGGAACATCCCATGGCTCCCAACCTGCTCAGGGGGGCGGAGAGCAGTTTGTTGATGGTGGGCCGGACCCGCTTCTACTTTTCCGAATCGGCGGGCTTCGTCCGCACCAAGGACAACGCCCCGGAACCGACCAAGTCCGCCGCCCCCGCCAAGCGCACCCAGACCACCCAGCGCCGCCGTCGTGGTGCCGATGATCGACAACCCTCCGCCACTCAAAGCCTCGCCAAGCTGTTCGAGAAGCTGAAAAATCTTGGCGGAGGTAAAAAGAACCTGGAGGAGGACGCGGGGGAGGAGAGCGAGGTCAGAGGCAAGGATCGGATGTATTTCGCCGCCTTCGGCTTTTTCGTCTTCATCGCCCTCTACGGGGCCTACGACGAGCTCGCCAAGCTGGAGAAAAAACATCGCGGATTGGCCTCCAACTATTTCGCCGAACGGGACAAGCTGCGGCAGTTGCAAAAAAGCCCCGGCGGGCGGGCGGCGGGGGGCCTGCAAGTCGGCTCCGATGTTGACAAGGTGCTGTGGAGCGAGAAGTTCATGGCCCTGGCCGAGTTGATGAACGAAAACATCTGGATCACCGACATCCACCTGACCCGGGAACAGCGCGGCGTAGAAGGGGCCAAGGTGGAAAGCAAAAAGATGGTCATCGAAGGGGCGGTGCTGCCCTCCACCGAGGGGCACGTGCAAAAGGTCTCCCTCTACGTGGACAAGCTGTTGCAGGACAAGGACCGCTTCATGAGCGACTTCCGCACCATCACCTTCGGCGGCGTGGAGGTGGACGATTCGGAAACCGATCAAATCGTGCGTTTCTCCCTTCATGCCTGGTACGACCAGAACAAGCGGCTGGAACATCCCGGCGCAACCCCCGACGGTTCGCCCCCGGGATTGCAGGACATGAACCGTAACATCGACCAACGCAATGAAGCGTTGCAACAACTGACTCCGGCGGCCAAATAAGGGGGGGGAGGCGATGGACGAATTTCTCACGCGAAATCGCAGCTTGGTGGTCTCCACCCTCTATTTGATGGTGGGTCTCCTGCTGGCGGGCTATTCCATTTACTACACGCGGGTTCAGGCCTACGGCGAGGATTTGAAACTCGCCATGAATCAGGCCGCCGAAGCGAACAAGGGGCTGACCGAGAAGATCCAGGGGGCCCAGAAGGAGGGCAAGGATTCGGACCAGGGGGTTCGCTATCTTCCCACCTTCTTGATGCGCATCAATCAAATCGCCAAGAACAACCAGGTGATCATCAAGCGCCTGACGCCGGAGGGCAAGGAAGGGAGCGGCAGCAAATTCCTTCTCGAACTGCAGACGGACTACTACACCCTGGTCAAGTTCACCGCCGAGTTGGAATCGCTGGACGTGGTGCTGGACGATTTTCAGGTGCATCCCTTCGACAACACCAAATCGCCGCCCATCCACGCCATATCTTTCAGCATCGTGCCGCGCAACGACGCGGCGGAGTTGACCGGCAAGCGGTTGGAAGAGCTCACCACCTGGGTCAAGACCCCCAATCGCCGCAACCCGTTCCAACGGTTCGCCTACAACAAGAACCAGCAGACCGTGGAATCGGTGATCGATCTGACCTGGATTTTGAAACTGGGCGGCATCGGCGACGGTCCCGATGGCAAGCCCTACGCCACCATCAACCGGCAAAACTACAACGAGGGGGATCAGATCGAAGGGCGCACCGTTCAAAAGATCCAGCCCGACCGGGTCTACCTGGAGAAAAAGACGCCGGAGGGCAGCACGGTGAAATTTGTCCTCAAATTCCGCAAATCCGCCGGCGGCGCGGCGGGCGGCCCGTCGGCTCCTCCGGGGGTTGGAAGCGGGCTCCGCTAACAGCGGTTTTCCCCGGAATGAGAGCGTCCTCCCATGGCCGAGATTCAACCCATTGGCGAGGAGCGGGTGCCGGAGGTTTGCGCCTTTCTCCACCGCCATCTCAATGCGCGAATCCCCGAGGCGGGGTGGCGGCGGGCGCTGCTCAACGGCTGGGATCCGGAGCCGCCCCATCACGGCTTTTGCCTGATGGATGGCCATCGGTTGGTGGGCGTGGTGGCGGTCATCTTCTCCCGGCGGGAGATCGGGGGGCGGGAGGTGCGGCTGTGCAATCCCACCGGCTGGGTGGTGCTGCCGGAGTATCGCGCCCAGGCGGTGCAACTTTTTTGGAGCGTTTACGCCCAGCCGGGTGTTGAGTATCTGGTCACCAGCCACATGCCGCTGGGGGCGCGGCTGCTGGCGTTGTGGAAATTTCGCCCCATCCCCGGCTGTTACTGGGTGACGCCCAACCTCCCCCGCCCCGCCTCGGGTCGGGTGGAGACCCAACCCGAGGCGCTGGAATCCCTGCTGCCCGAACCTCTGCTCACCCATTATCGCCGCCATCGCCCCTTCGGCTGGCTGCGCCACGCGGTGGTGACGTTCACGCCGCCTGCGACATCGGGGGAAAAGCGGGAGGGGGGGGAAAAGCGGAGGGCGCTGGAAGTTTTGTACGTCATCTATCGCACCCGGCGGTGGAAACGGGCACCCAGCGTCGAGGTGTTGTACGTCAGCGATGGGGGGCTCTACCTGCGGGGAGCGGCCCGGTTGGCCCGCCATTTTTTGTTGCGGGAGGGGTGTCTGGTCACGCGGGTGGAACAGCGATTTCTCCCCGAACGTCCCGCTCTAGCCCTGGAGGAGCGCACCGCCACCCCCCGGGCGTTCTGCAAAAGTTCGTTGTCCGACGCAGAGTTGAGTAACCTGTATACCGAGGTGCTGGCCCTGGACATCGAGGTATAGCGATTCCAATTCAAAATGGATCGTAACTATTCAGAACCCCCGCTTTTGCGACTGCGGGTCCAGGGGGATCATCCCCCTGGCGGGTCCAGG
>JADGAP010000178.1 GCA_015231965.1 Magnetococcales bacterium
GATTTTCACCTGATTCCGGATTTCTCTCCAAAAAATGGGGGGTGCTGAATAGTTAAGATTTATTGATGTATGATCAATAAGTTGCATGATGGATGGAGTCTGAATCCGCCAGGCTGCTAGCCCGGTGCCGCCGAACCGCTCCGCCGCGACAACGCCATGCAGGTGACATCATCCGCCAGGGGAACATTGCCCGCGAATTGATGCAAGGCGTGCATCACCGCCTCCACCAGCGCCTCGGGTTCCATGGCGCGATGCTCGTTCAAACACGCCTCCAACCCCACGGTCCCGAACAGGGCGCCCTCGGGATTGCGCGCCTCGGTCACGCCGTCGGTGAAGAAAAAGAGCCCCTCGCCGGGGTAGATGGCAATCTCCGTCTCGCCGTAGGTCAAATCCGACATCACCCCCAGCGCCGTGTCGCCGGTCCCCTCCAAAGGCTGAACCGTGCCGTCGGAAGCCAGGATATAGGGGTGATTGTGGCCGCCATTGGAGTAGATCAAAGAGCTGGTGCGGGTGTCCAACACCCCGTAAAACATCGTGATGAACAACTCCAGGGGATTTTGGGCGCACAACACCCGGTTGGCCTCGCCGAGACAGGCGGCGGGGGAGAGCCCCCGCTGCCCCAAATTGCGCAACACCGTGCGGCTGATGGCCATGAAAAAGGCCGCCGGAACCCCATGCCCCGACACATCGGCGATCACCACCCCCACCCGATGGGCGTCCAGGGGAAAATAGTCGTAAAAATCCCCCCCCATCTCCTGGGCCGTGCGCATCACCGCAAAGCCGCTGAACACTGCCATGCGAGGAAAACTCTCGGGCAAAATCGACTGCTGCATGGAGTGGGCGGCGGTCAACTCCTCCCGAACCCGCCGCTGCGCCTCCCGCAGCTTGAGGTTGCGATCCTCCAACTCCCGTTCCGCCCGCCGCCGTTCCGCCAACTCCACCCGCAACTCCTCCTGGGTGATGGTCAGCCGCCGGTTGAGCCGGAGAAAATAGACCGACGCCCCCACCGAAACCACGACCAGCAATCCCCCCAGCACAATCACCGGCCAGTAAGTGGCCAAGGTTTCGCGCCAGGTCGCCTTGCCATAATGTTCGTAGGGTGCCACCCGCAAGCGGCGCAACAGTTCATGCACCGGCTGATAGTTGGCCGGAGGGGTCCAGCCGTCGTAACGCGCCGCCCGCGCCGCCGGGTGGTCCCGATTCAGGCCGAACAGGGCCAGCGCCGTCTTTTCCACCAAGGTCGGAGGGGTGTTGCGGGCCGCCGCCAGGGTCCATTCGGGATACAACCGGCTGCTCAACCAAAAGGGAAACAACGCCCCGTAGGAGTCATTGCGCACCACCAGGGCGAACTCCTCCAGGCGCACCCGCCCCTGCCGCGCCAGTCCTTCCAGAATGTCGGTGCGCACCACCCCCACGTCGGCCTCGCCGGAACGAATCGCCTCCACCACCTTGTCGTGGGTTCCCAGGTAGCGGATCTCCTTCATCTCCTGGACCGGATCGAACCCCAACTCCACCAGTTGATCCCACGCCACCAGCCAGCCGCCGAAGGCCTTGGCATCCACCGCCGCCAGGGTCTTGCCCTTGAGATCCGCCATGCCCTGGATGTCCACCCGGTCGGACCGTTTGAAAATCACCGATCCCAGTTCGGTGTAGCCCTTGCCCAGGCGCAAATTTTTCAACGTGGCCAAACGCCGGATGGCGTAATGCACATCCAGTTCAACGTACATTTGCGGGTTGATCAGAAAAAATTCCAGTTGATCCGCCTGCGCCGCCCGGTTCATCTCCTCGGGGTCCAGGGGCGTGATGACAAAGCGATAGCCGGGAATCTGCTCGGAAAGATACTCCGCCGTGGGGGTCCACTCCCGCAGCGCCGTCTCCTTGCCCTGCTTGGCGTCCAACCCGATGCGGATCACCGGCAGCTCCCCCCCGGCGGCGGGGGAGGACGACTCGGAGGCGGACTCCGTCCAGCCGACGCCCAACGCCCCCCAAACCAGGACGAGGGCCAGCATCCGCCCCAACGCTCCCCTCCAGACGTGATCCCTCACCCAATGGCGCATCATGCCAGGATTCCAAAAAGCCGCGTCATGGCGACTTCCCCAAGCGTTCGTGATCGTCATGAAAACCCATGGAGGCGGTGACGAAATCCAGGATTCCGCCCCCCGGAAGCGTGTAACAAAGCGTCAAAATCCCTGAACCTTCAGGGAGTTTCGGGATGAATCTAACCGAATATCCCCCCCGGGGCAATGGACAGGATCGACCGGACGCGCCCGCCCCGCTCCTCAGGAGGAGGCCCCCTCGCGGGGAGTTTCGCCGCCCGCCGCCAGATCCCGCAAGCTTTTTCCCGCCAGGGAACGCTCCAGGGCAAGGCGGCATTGGGCTTCCAAAGGATCGATGATGGGATGGGGAGGCAGCCGCTGCATCCACGCCATCTCGCTGCAAGAACCGCGCAGCGCCTCGATGACCTCCTGCAGCGAAATGGCGTCGGGAGGACGGACAAAGACGTAACAGGGAGGTTCCTCCCCGGTTTCGTGCAACAACCCAGCCGCCACGAAGAGCCGCAGCAGATCTTCCACCGGCTGGGCATGGAGTTGCAGCCCCCGGGCCAGGGATTCCGCCGTGTGGGGCGGTTCACCCCGGTAGGCCGACTCCGCCAGCCGGGCCAGCAGGTGCAGCCCCGCCTTTTCGCGAAACGCCCCCGCCAGGGAGACGGAAGGGGCGGAACCGGCGGGATCTTCCTCCCGCAGCACCGACGGATGTTGCAGATGAAAGGCCACCGCCGCCCCGGTGAAGACGATCAACCACCCCACGTAGAGCCACAACAGGAAGAGAATCCAAGAGGCGAAGGCGGAATAGATGGTGGAGTAGTTGCCGTTATCCACGAAAAAGATGGAAAAGAGCCAACCGCAAGTGTGCCACAACACCGCCGCCGCCGCGCCGCCGCCCAGGGCGGGCAGGGGATGCACCTGGGTGTTGGGAGCCCAGAGATAGATGGCCGTGAAGGTTCCCATCACCAGCAGCACCGGCCAAGCGTCGCCGCCGATGGCGAAAAAGAGGGCCAGGCCGCTTTCCGCCATCAACCGTTGGGTCAGGGGCGAGCCGAAGACCGAATCCGCCACCCCCGCCGCCGACAGAATCAACACCGGCCCCACCAAAATGACGCTGATGAATTCAAACAGTTTGCGCGGCCAGGGGCGTTCCCGGCGCAACTGCCAAATGGCATTGAGCGCCTCCTCCAACTGCTGGATCATGGCGACCACGGTATATAACAGCAGCGCCACCCCAAACGCCCCCAACACCCCGGCGTGAACATTCTCGACAAACCCGGCGAAGGCCCGGCTGATCTCCACCCCCTTGGCCCCCAGGGGATGAAGCGCGTTGCCCAGCAGCGGTTCAAGCTGATAGTGGACGCCGAAGGCCTTGAGTACGGAAAAACTCACCGCCAACAGCGGGGCCAGGGACAACAGCGTGGTGAATACCAACCCCTTGGCCCGCAATGACCACTCCCCGCGCCACAATTCGGCGGCCAGGCGCCAGATCAGGCGCCCGCTCCACCCCAGTCTCGTCTCCCACGCCTCGCCCATCCCCACCCCCGATGTCTTCAATCTTGGTCGATTTCATGCGAATGGAGTTTTTTATCCAGCCATTTCTCGGGCAAACGACTGTCACTTACGCGATGCTCGACTTTTTACATCATGCGGCCGAGGGAAAAATCTCCTCTCCTGGCGTCCCGCCAAGGAAACCCCTGGATCGGAGGATTCCGCCATGCCGTCCGATGAGTTTATCATCCGTGCGTACGGCATGATAGATGACATGATGCGTGAGATGAGTCCCCCGCAAAAGTGGCCAATCTTATATCGACGGAACGGGCAGCAGACGGATTCGCGATGAACGCCCGTGCCGATCCATGGTCGATTTTTGACTTTTTTTCGGGGGACTCGGGCCTCGGGCTGCCGCGAACTCTATTCCGAGGATTGGAAGCACAATCGGGGGATTGACGGCCTGATCGTCATCAACCCGTTTCGTTGATGGGGGCCGATTTCTCATTTTCATGGACAGGAGCGAACGATGAACCTAAAAATCCTTGAGTCAGGCTCGGGACGAGGACGCCCCCCTTGCGCTCCCTCCGCTCACGGATCCGGCGTGGTCTCGTCGATTTCATGATGATTCAGGCGATCAACCACGGTGGAAAGAATGGACATCAGTTCACTCACCACGGCGGCGTGGATAAAAAAGTCCGCCTCGATGGGACTGCATGGGCATTTTTTGTTCTTTTTGTAGAGAGTCTCATACAATCGCCTTTTGTGCCGAATGATCGCCTCGACCTCCTTCTCGATATTTCCGCTGTTGAACTCCTCGGAGGGCGCGAGCAAGGCGCTGTAATACTTTATCTCCTTCTTAAAGCATTCGATGGTGGCCTTGTACCTTGGCGGTCCTTTTTTTGAATAGGTTATCTCGTCGCAATACTGCATGGCAACCCGGATCTTAACGGGAACATACGGCGGCGGCGGTTTATCGCCCTCCGCCCCCATAGACATGGAAGGAAGGATGCACAACAACAAACCCGCCCATAAACGTTGCATCGTTTCTCCTCCCATGGGGTCAATACTCCTTGGTGTTTTTATCAATTCCGAATACATTGCGATTGTCGATCATCCTGCTCAAAAGGCGCACCAACTCCCGTTCCACCTGCCTCTGAACGAAAAGATTCCTGCTCTCGGTAAAAGCGCAATCCCCGCACTGGTCATAAATCGCTTCAAACAGGCGGGCGTGCGCCTGCATAAAACTCTTTAGCTTTTTCTCGAATCTCCCATCTTTAAGCGTGGAACGCATCATCATAATTCGCGCCTGATTCATGATCTCTTTTTCGAGACAATCATTGACCGGCGCGTAGGCGTCATTGCCCAAAGGCGGCGAATATTGGTCATGGCATTTCCGGACGATGGGTTTGGGGTCCACATCGACGTAACCCGGCTTTCTTGCCGCCCAGGCGACATCGCTCCAAGCCACCCCAACCCACAAGACCAGCAACAGCCTCTTCATACGGTTACTCCTCTTCGGGTTGAGAGTTTCTCGGCAGTCCATCCATGACCGCCAAAATATGATGAAGATCTTTGATATATTGATTATAGATAAATCCCGCGACCTGGGTTCCACAAAAACAAGCTTTATGTCCATCATCAATCAAATCTGTCAATTCGAAAAATTCTTTCCGATGTTCGTTCAATAACTTCTTGAAAGCAACGCCTTTTGTTTGCTCCGAGGGCTTCATCCTCTTGTAGCGGCGCAACACGGCGTTTTCCAGGCAATCGATAATCGGCAAGTATCCTTCAAATCCGACCGCCTTATCATCGAACTTGTCCAGGCAATGCAACGTGGTCACATGCCATGCATGGGATTTGTCTTCGGCGCGGACATCACCGAAAGAGAACGCCATGCCGATAAGTATCAACCCGGCCCCCAACCGATTGTTCATCTCGCTCGCTCCATCTCCACGCCTTTCCTGCCGCGCATGAGGCGGAAGGGAGTAAACTCCCTTCCGCCCATTGACCAAACAACGGGTTACTTGAACTCAAAGTAGCTGAACCGTGCGGAATCGTTACCCGATTTCACCTTGCCCAGCTGTTTCAGTTTTGTTAACGCGTCGTTCCGCTGCTTCGCCAACGCGCTGCGGAAAAACTTCTGCTGGGTCGGGATGGCGTTGATGCGCTTAATCTCGCCCAGCGTTCCGGAACCCATTTGACCGTCCACGGGAATCGCCCCGCTGCGCACGACGTTGATGGCGATTTGAATCAACACGGTTCCACCATATCGGCCATGCTGAAGAAGCGTATCCGCCGCTGCGCGGGCGAATTCGTCACTCCCCATCCGGTTCAGCGCATCATGCCCCCCGATGGTGCGAAAAACATCATCGAAGTAGGCCCGATAGACTTGGGCTACCTGCTCGATGGTCAAGTCCGTATTACGGGTTCCCTTGGCAATGCCCGGAAGGAATCCCCCGTCGATCAGATGATCCAGCACATCCTGCTGGATCCCCGCGAACGCCCCACTCCCATTCAGCGCCATCCCCCCTTCGGCAGCAAAAATGTCCATGTAGGCATTGATCTCCTCCTGGGAAACGTCGGTCAAACTCAGCACGGCCTGGGCGAACCGCACCCGCTCCTCCACCTTGCGAGGAGATCGAAAAACCTCCCCGCGAAATCCTGGAATCCGAGGAATCGGCATGCGCGGCAACATGGAGACCGGAATCGGGCGCCCCTCTTCGTCCGTGCCATACCGTCCAGAATTTGTAGCATACTCCTGACATTTGCCGCCACCACCTGTTTTACAGACCATCGTTCTTCTCCCAAAGCGCAAGGAGCCTGGAGGGTGGGATGAACCGCCTCGCCATTGCTTCGCGCCTTGAGAGTCTGTAGGATCTTTCCTGCCACGGAATCGATCCGCTCTCGCGGGCGGGCGGTTCACCCCGGGGTGCCCCGTCGGCTCCAGGATGGGGCACCCCAATGGTTTAACGTTAATTCAAGACATTTGTTTTCTTTCGGTTCTGCCGTCTCCCTCGCGCCACCGCGCCAAGACGCCCAATTCGGCCAGCAATCCCCCCGGTGCCTGAGCCGTCACCCGAATGCGGTGAACATCGCCCAGCCCGTGCAAGAAGGCTCGCAGGGCGTCATCCCCCTCTGGCAAATAATAATGCCGCACCAACGTTGGCGGAGGTTGCCGGAGTCCGTCCATCGTCGTGGTTCTCCGGCCATCCCAACCCGTGGGCGAGGCGGAACGATCCATGAAGACCAGGGCGGCGTGGCCATCCTGTCGGTCCACCTCCACCCCATGCACCCGACGGCGCAGAAACGCCGCCCCTTCCGAGCTTCCGCCAACGCCAATCAACGACGCCAAGACCCGTTCCAGCGCATCCCCGGAAAATGGCACCGAATCTTCTCGTCTATGGGGAATGGATCGCCACTCCTTGAGGATGGCGTCTTCAATCTCCAAGGCCTGTTGCCCATCGGGACCGGACGCGGTGGCGCGGGGCTTCAGCCCGGCGAACCGTTCCACCGCCCGAGCCGCCTGAGTGGAGGTGTCGGTTCCCAGCAGCGCCAACAAATAGCGGGCATGGTGTTCCGGCTC
>JADGAP010000179.1 GCA_015231965.1 Magnetococcales bacterium
AGACACCTTTAAAGCCGCTGGATTCCCGCCTTCGCGGGAATGACGTTTTCGTCGTCATAAAGTTGGTTGCATCACCAGGCACCGTTTGACCTGATGTGCAATTCTGAACTGGAACTACTATAATTCGGGTTTAAACGACGGACGCCCCCTTTTCCGGTGGGCGGGATTTGCGGGTCATTCCGGCGTAGCTGAGCTCGGCTTGGGAAAAGTCGTTGGACTCCCGGCGCCGCACCGATTTGGTGCGGCAGTGGGTGCAGACGCGACATTCGGGGTTCATGCGCGCCTCGTCGTTGACCCCCAGGCGGAAGCGGGCCAAGGGTTCGCCGCGCCAGATCGCCGCCAGATCCTCGCGCTCCAGATGGCCCACCGGGGTGTACGACACCGGGCAGGGGTAGACCTCGCCGTTGGGCTGGAGGGAGAGCCGCTGCCAGGGCAGACGGCAAGGACGGTGTCCCAGCTCCCGGGTCTCCCGATCATTGTCGTCCAGCTCGCCGCTTTGCAGCACAAAGGGAATCCCCAACGCGCGGGCGTGGTCCCGGGCGACCCGGGCGGCGGCGAGGAAGGCCTCGGGCTGCATCATGGGCATTTGGGGGACCATGGTCGCGTGGTGGGCGATGAGGGAGGTGACTTGCACCCCCGCCGCCATCTCGTGGCGATGGGCGAAATCCACCGCCCGGGTCAACTCCGCGAAGGTGTCGCTCATGGCCACCGTGGACAGGCGCAGGATGGGAAGTTCGGTCCCCCGCCGTTTTTTTTCGTCCCGCAGGCGACGCAGATTGCCCTCCACCCGTTCCAACCCCTCCACGCCCATGTGGCGTCGATAGGCGGCGGCGTCGAAGCCGGTGACGGAGAGGGTGAGAAATCGCACCCGCCCCACCATTTCGGCGAGGAGTTCGTCGCTCATTTTCAGCCCGTTGGTGGAAAAGTAGATCTCCAGGCCGTGGGCGTTGACCCGGCGCAGGATGGGAACCAGATCCCGGCAGGTGGTGGGCTCGAACTTGCTGAACAGGGTGAGGGATTGCAACCGGGCGAGGTGGGGGCCGAGCCAACGGTCGAACTGTTCCAGGGAGACCTGCCCCGGTTGGCGGGGGTCGAAATGGCTGAGGTGGCAAAAGGAACAGCGCAGATTGCAGCTGGAACTGAGGTCGATGTCGAGGAGGGTGGGAAAATCGGGGGGGGCGTCCATGGCGTCATCCGTCGGCAAGGGGAGGGGCCGTCATCGCGTCGTTCAAAAATTTCGAGGCGCGTCGCCGCCTGTCCGTTTTCTCGTATTTTACACGCTTTTTAAAATCCATGGGGGGATTGGTCCATCCGTCTGTTAACATGAGACGCAAAAAGGACGAGAAGAGATCCCAAGGATGGGATGGGATGGGACGACAAGGCGGGCGAGGGGCCATGAAGCTGGGAATCAGTCAACCGTTGTTTCTGCCCTGGTTGGGCTTTTTCGACCTGCTGGACACGGTGGATCTTTTTGTGGCGTTGGACAACGTGCAGCTGACCCGGAGTACGTTCATGGTGCGCAATCGGTTGTTCAGCGCCGATCACAAGGTCCAGTGGATCTCCGCCAGCGTGAGCGATTGCTCCTTGGAAACGCCGATGAACCAAGCCCGGCTCTCCCACGCCAAACCCTGGTGGGAGGGACTTTACGCCCGCATTCAAGAAAGTTATCGGGGGCGTCCCCACTGGTCGGCCCTCGCCCAGCCCTTGCGGGAGTGGTTGCGCCCCGGGGAGAATGAGAGCGTCGCCGCCTACAACGGACGGATCATCCTGGCGTTGTGCGACCTGATCGGGTTGGAGATGAGCGGACGCTGGCAATGGGCCTCCCAGGCCCTGGCCGACGCTCCCCCCCCCGCCAGCGGTCGGGATCGGGTGATGGCCCTGTGCCAGGGATGCCACGCCACCGCATACTACAATTTCCATCGCGGCGTGGCGTTGGGCTTGCACTCCCCCGACGATTTTGCCCGGCAAGGGATGGCCTTGTATCAGCAACAATATGACCACCCGACCTATCCCCAGGGACGCCCCGGCGGGTTCACCCCCTACTTGAGCATTCTCGACGCCCTGGTCTGCGTCGGTCCGTTGGAGGTGCTGCCGTTGATCCGGCGGGGGAGGGGGTGGCGGTTGGTTCCGCCCTCCGCGACGGCGGGGGAGGGGGAGGTCGGATCATGAATTGGCGGCTGCGACCCCCGGCCCCCCCCGGCGTTGCCCGTTGGGAGTCCCCATGAGCGACAAATATTTCATGGACAGCCACAAGCTGCACTGGCACCTGGACCGGGTGGTCCAATGGAGCGCCGACCGGCGGATCGTCCCGATCTACGTGGAGATCGGGCTGGTGGGCTACTGCAACAACCACTGCGTCTTTTGCGGCGTCGATTTCGACATGGAAAAAGGGCGGCTCATGCCCGCCGAGGTGATTTGCGACCGGCTGCGGGAGATGGGGGAGCTGGGGGTGCGCAGCGTCCTGTTTTCCGGCGAGGGGGAGCCCACCTTGCATCCCGAGCTGGCGCGGATCGTCGCCACGGCTCGGGGGGCGGGGTTGGATGTGGCCATGTCGACCAACGGCAACGTGGGCGACGCCGCCCTGTGGAGCGTCTTGCTGCCCCATCTCACCTGGATCCGCTTCAGCGTCGACGCCGGAACGCCGGAAACCTACGCCGCGGTCCATCGCATTCCCGCCCCCACCTTCGCCAAGGTGACGCAAAACGTCCGCCTCGCCCTGGAGACCAAGCGCCGCCTCGGGCTTGCGACCACCATCGGGGCGCAATTCGTGCTGCTGGAGGAGAATGTCGGCGATCTGGAATCCTTTCTCCGCATTTTTACCGAACTTGGGGTGGATTACGTCACCATCAAGCCTTTTTCCCACCATCCCAAAATGTTGAGCGACAAGGATGTGGACTATCAACATCCGCTGTTGGGGCGGGTGGGGGAGTTGGTGGCCCGGTTCCAGGGGGTGAACGGAACCCACGTCAATTTTCGTCGCGCCGCCGCCGAGGTCTACTCCCGGCGGGAGGTGGGGTGCGAACACTGCTACAGTTTGCCGTTTTGGGGGCACATCAACTCCAAGGGGCGGTTTCACAGTTGCGGCGTTTTTTTGAGCGATCCCCGCTTCGATTGCGGCGACGTGCTGAAAAGCTCGATGCAGGAAATTTTGTTCGGGGCTCGGCGGCGGGAGTCCATTCGCTTTGGCGAGGAGGAGTTGTCGCTGCGGGACGAGTGCCGCATCAACTGCCGCATGGCCCGCATCAACGAATATTTGGCCGTGATGGTCAATCCCCCGCCCCACGTCAATTTCATCTGATTTCAACTGACGGATCGGATCCTCGCCCGCCATGAACGTGCCATTTTTCGACGCCTCCGCCCTGGATCTGGCGATTTGGGACGAGGTTCAAGAGGAAATTCGCGACGTCGTCGCCGGGGGACAATTTGTCCTGGGGGAGGCGGTGGGGCGGTTTGAGCGCCGTTTCGCCGATTTTTGCGGCGCGGCCCACGGGGTGGCGGTCAACTCCGGAACCGACGCCCTGATTCTGGCCTTGAAGGCCCTGGGGATCGGGCCGGGGGATGAGGTGATCACGGTTCCCAATTCGTTCATCGCCACCGTATCGTGCATCGCCCTGATCGGTGCCCGGCCGGTGCTGGTGGACGTGGGGGAGGATGACAATCTGGATCCGGCGTTGCTGGCGGCGGCCCTCACCCCTCGGACCCGGGCGATTCTGCCGGTCCATCTCACCGGCAATCCGGCGCGGATGGATGAAATTTTGGCCTTCGCCCATCGTCACGCCCTGCCGGTGGTGGAGGACGCCGCCCAGGCCATCGGCTCCCGCTGGGCGGGTCGTCAGGTGGGGACGTGGGGGGCGATGGGGTGTTTCAGTCTGCACCCCTACAAGGTGTTGGGCGGGTGGGGCGACGGCGGCATGGTGGTCACGGAGGACGCCGCCTTGGCCGACCGTCTGCGGGGGTTGCGCAATCACGGCATCTCCGGCGGAGGGATCCCTTTTTTCGGCTTCAACAGCCGGTTGGATACGTTGCAGGCGGTGGTGCTGAAGCGCAAGCTCGATCGGATGGAGGAGCTGATCCGCCGCCGCCGGGCCATGGCCGACGCCTACCGCCAGGGGTTGTCCGGGGTGGTCGGTTTTCCCCGCGTTCACCCCCAGGCCGAGCCGGTGTGGCAAAACTTCGTCGTCCGCTGCCCTCGGCGGGACGACTTGATGGCTTATCTCAAGGAACGGGGGATCGAAACCCGCATCCACTATCCCACGCCCGTCCCCCTGCAACCGGTGGGGGCGGCGTGGGGCTGGCGGGAGGGGGATTTTCCCGTCACCGAACGGCTGCGCGACGAAATTCTCTCCCTCCCGTTCCATCCCGGCTTGAGCGACGAGGCGCTGGGTTTGGTCTGTCAGGCGGTGCGGGGGTTTTATGATGGAGTCCCCCGAAAAGAGTCCCTCAGCGGCTTGAGGGGGTCGCGCAACATGTTTCCCCCGGAAGTTCCGGCCCATTCTTGACCCCCCAGCGGGGGGAGGGGAGTCGATCATGAATCCTTTGGCTGTGGCCCGGTTCAAGCTGATGTTGGCGTTGGTGGGATGCCTTCTGGGCGTGTCGATCATCGCGGGAGGGGCGTGGTACTATCTGGTTCACGCGGGGAAGGAGGATTTTCCCGGAGTGACCGGGGCGGTTCCCGCGTTTATCGGGACCATCTTTCTCCTCATCAACCTGAAGCGGCCCCTTTATCTTTTGTTCACCCGGACCTTGTGGGTGGAGGGCGACGAGGGGCTTCCCCCCGATCCCTTCCCCCCCTGGCTGGCCCACGTCCTGACCCCCTTTCCCCGGGCCGAGGGATTTTCCGCCTACCGTTTTCCCGGGATCATCGTCCATTTGCCCACGGCGTTGTCGCTCTACCTGGTCGTCGCCGCCGTGCTGTTGGGACCGGCGACGCCGCCCCTCGCGGGGGATTCCCTGCTCGACCCCCTGACCCTCTTGTCTGTCGACCGTCCCGACGCTCCCGGTGTGTTCCATCTGTTGGCGGGATTGCCGTTGCTGGCGGTCATCGCCCTGCTGCTGGGGCGGGATTTGGCCATCTTTTGCCACTATTTCCCCCCCTTGACCTTCGGCCTGATGGCCCTGTTTTTTTTCCTCCCTCCCTACATGGATCCCTTTTTCGCTCAATTGTCCGAGCTTCGGCGACCCCTTGCCGAGGCGATGGGCGCGGGGTTCTTTCCCTACCTGTGGGAAGCCGTCCTGCTGCTGCTTTTCGCGGTCTATCTTCGACGCATGACCCGGGAGTCGGCATAAACAAGATTCGTTATGATTCGCGCCCTGTTTCGCGCTTCGCCCCATTGCCCCCGTCCTCCCGATTTGCGACTCCCGTCGGCGCTTTTCACTGGCGTTTCCGCCTGGAACGCCTTATGATCGCTCCATTCGCCGACGGATGAGGCGCCTTGCCGCAGTGGCGGGCGCGGGAGGCCGTGGGCGGCGCGAGAGAATAAATCTTATTTACTCGCCAAGCTTTGAATGAGAATAATATTTATACGCGGTTCCCCGCGCCTCCCTCCCGGGACGGAAGGTCGACGGGGCTGTTCTTCTTCAATCGACGGACCGCCGGTATTCTCCCGGCCCCACTGCTGGAGACGATGCATGAGTCACGAAGCGTTGGACGCCAAGGACGCCCACTACGCCGAAGCCAAGTTGGTCACCCAAGTGGGAACGGGGGGGGATTTGGTCTTGACGATCGCCAAGCTGGGGATCGGATACCTGTCCAACTCCGCCGCCCTGGTGGCGGAAGGATTTCACTCGGGGGCGGACCTGGCCTTCGACTTGGTGGTGCTGGTGGGGATGAAAATCGCCCGCAAGGCACCCGACGAAGGGCATCCCTATGGCCATGGCAAGTTCGAGGGACTCACCTCGATTTTGCTGGCGGTGATTTTGCTGGCGGTGGCGGTGGGCATCGTCAACGACGCCGCCGGGCGGTTGACTAGCGACGAACTGCATCCCCCGGGACCGTTGGCCTTCTGGGTGGCGCTCTTTTCCATCGTCGCCAAGGAGGCGCTGTTTCAGTACACCATCCGCACTGGCACGCGGCTCAAGTCCAACATCATCATCGCCAACGCCTGGCACCACCGGGCCGACTCCATCTCGTCGGGGGCGGCGCTGGTGGGCATCGGTGGGGCGTTGATGGGATGGCCCATTTTCGACCCTCTGGCGGCCATCGCCGTGGCCTTTTTTGTCAGCAAGGTGAGCTTTGAAATCGGCAGCGAGGCGATCAAGGAGCTGACCGACAACATGGAGAGCGTGGACGCCGAGGCCCACGCCCAGATGGTGGAGATCATCAAAAACCATCCGGAGGTGTTGGGAACGCACACCTTGCGAGCCCGGCGGCTGGGGCCGGACATCGTGGCCGACGTACACCTGGAAGTGGACCCCTTTCTTTCGGTGAGCGAGGGGCATCAAATCGCCGCCGAGGTGCGTAGCGAATTGCTGCAAACGGTGGGCGCCCTCTCCGAATTGATCGTCCACGTGGATGTGGAAAACGACTGGATCGATCCCTACGAGCGGCTCAAGGGGCGGGCCCCCACCCGCCGCACGATGAAGGAGGCCCTCACCGCCCAACTGGCCTCATTCCCCGAGCTTTCCGCCGTCTGGGATCTGATTCCGCACTACAGCGCCCAGGGCATTATCGCCGACTTGATCCTGGAAGCCCCCCCCGAGGTGGACCAGGCCGACTTCCGCCAGGCCTCCGACGCCCTCGCCCGCTGGTTCCTGGGGGCCGGATTCAGCGTCACCCAGGTGCGCTGCCACCGCCACTCCGGGGTTGTTGTCGCCGCCCTGCCATGAGAACCCCAGGCGGGGGGCATCCCCCGCCGCCAACCACGCAAAACGGCTTCCCGCACCTTGCCCGGGAAGCCGTTCCGTTGGGGCGGCGTCACCTCCATCCAACGAAACGCCCCGTCCCCCCGTGGGCGCTTTCAGGCCGTCCTTGGCCTGATCCCTGAAATCCAGCTGCGGCGCAATCGACCAATTCTCCCTTTAGAGCAATTCCCAATAAGTTTTGCACCTTGCCAGCTCAAGAATTGACGCTCGTCATTCCTGCGGAAGCGGGAATCCAGGAAAGCCGATAGGG
>JADGAP010000017.1 GCA_015231965.1 Magnetococcales bacterium
GCGCCCCCTCAAGGGATGACGCTCCACCAGGCGACGCACCGCCCCCTCCTCCGGCCCCCCCCCCACCAGCAGCACCGAGGCGGCAACCCCCCGGGCGTGGAGCAGGGTCAGGGCCTCCAACAGCCCTGGCAGCCCCTCGTAAGCGTAAAACGAACCGATAAACCCCAGCACCGGCCCCGGAGCATTTTGTGCAAAGCGCTGAATCGCCTCCGGCGGGGGCTCGACGGGGGGATCGAGGGCCACGCCGTTGGGCAGGAGAAAGACTTTCTCCGGCTTCACCCCTCGTTGCACGATTTCACCCCGCAACCCCTCGCACAGCGTGATCACCGCATCGGCGGCGCGGAGCAAATCGCTTTCGTAATAGCGGGTCAAACGGTAGCGCAAGGAGCCGACCGAGGTGGTTCCGTGACTGACGGCGGCGTCTTCCCACAACGCCCGCACCTCGTAGACCACGGGAATGCGCAACGCCTTGCCCACCGCCAGGGCGGCCCGGCCGTTGAGCAGCGGAGAGTGGGCGTGGATCAGGTGGGGTTGGATCATGGGAACCACGTCCAACATCCGACGCTCCATGGCCATCATGTCGCCGTAGGGGCGAAACCAGCCGATGGAGGCCAACCCCTTGGGGGCCGGGGTGCGGCCATAGTTGACATCGCCCACCAACTCCGTGGGCAATTCCCCCGATTCTTGACGCGGCCCGGTGAGGGGAACGGGCTCCCACCCCATGGCCCGCTGCTGGTGCAGGATGGCGTCGGTGCGGGTGGCGTAACCGCTTTGGCGGGGCAGGCTGTGATCGAGAAGGTGCAAAATGCGCATGGACGTCTCTTCGGAAGAGCGGATCAAAGGCCAGGAAGCAAGAAGCTCGGGCCGGGGGGGATCGAAGATCCTGGATTCTGGAATAACGGGCATGGCGGTCCACGCCACCCCGAAGCATGCAAGAACCACGGGCTCTCATCCGGCCCAGGTTCCCCTCACCCTGACCCTCCCCTCGCGCAAGGCAGGAAGAGGGAACGCCTGGACGATGTTTTTCACGGTCAACCGGGAACGCCTACCCCTCGCCGAAGGCGATGCGCCGACTCATTGCCCCGCGCAACCGTTCCAGTTCCAACAACGACATCCCCAAATAGACCGCCACCCGCCCCACGCCCTCCCACCGGCGATAACTCAGGCGCAACGCCCCCATCAACGCCCCGCGGGCCGCCCAACCATCCTCTTCCCCGGACATTCGCGCCCCGTGACGCCCCACCATCGCTTCCAGGCGAGTCAACGCCACCCACTCCCGCGCCGCGCCTCTCGGCCAGCGGGCGCGCCACTCCGCCAACCAGTACCCCCACCCTTCCGCCTCCATCCCGCGACGCAACCCCTCCCACTCGCTCCCCTCCTCGGAAGCCAGGGGGAAGAGGGCGGCGGCGCCGGGGCGCAACAAGGGCGTCCAGGGCAGCCAGCCCATCCACGCCACCCCCTCCCGCCAAGCCTCCGGAACCCACCCCGCCACCTCCAGCGCATGACGACGATAGCTCCAGCGCAACTGGCGCTCCATCTCCATCCCATCCACCCCCTGCCCCACGCTGCCCAACCAGCGAGACAGGGGGGTCTCCCGGGCCAGTTTGAGAAACACGGAGGGGGATGGGGCCGTTTCCAGCCGCCGCCACGCCGACTCCTCCACCATCATCGCCCGACGCGCCGCCACCCGGGCCAGGGCGTATTCCATCCCCGTCGCCATCTTGCCGCCCTTTCCCGTCACCCTTCCTGGCCGTCGCCGGTCAGTCGCGCCGCCAGAAGGAACGCCACCCGTTCCAGAAGCGGCGTCTCCGGCTGGGCCTTGTCGTTGGCGGAAGGGCTTCCCACCTCCCGCAACATTTCCTGCAACTGGCGTTTCACGCGACGCTCCCGCTGTCGGGCCAACCCCGCCGCCCGCTCATCCGCCCGGGCCAGGATCCGCCGCCCCTCGTGGCGGGCCGATAAAACCATCTCCTCGGCCTGATGGCGGGCCGAGGAGATGGCCAGGAGCACCGCCTCTTCCGCCCGCAACACCGTCTCGATGGCCGCCTCCACCGCCAGCGCCCCCGGCGGCGACGCCCCCACCGCCTCCCGCAACGGCGACGCAGCCCCCCCCTCGCCGAGGCTCATCGCCGCTCTCCCGCCGCCGCGAGCGCCGCCGCGTCCGCCCCGTGCAGCGCCGCCGTGATGGCATCCACCAACAACCGTTTGCGAATCGGCTTCACCAGATGCAGATCACACCCCGCCGCCAGGGAGCTTGCCACATCCTCCGGCTCCGCCCGCACCGTCAGGGCGATCACCGGGGTCGGGGGCATGCCCCGCTCCCGCTCCCAGCGACGAAACCGCCGGGTCGCCTCCAAACCGTCCATCTCCGGCATCTGAATGTCCATCAACACCAGATCGTAGTGGTTGAGCCGCAATTTTTCCAACGCCATCCGCCCATCCGGCGCGGTGTCCACCCGGAACGGCCCCTCCTTGAGAAAGGCCTGCACCAGCAATCCGTTGTCCTCGGCGTCGTCCACCACGAGAATGCGGCGCAATCGCTCCCGGATCGGTCGCCCCTCGCCCGTCGGATCGACCGCGGCCTCCCCCTCCCCGGGGAGCCCCTCCTCCAGAGGCCGGGACGGCGGCGTCTCCCCCCCGGCGCGGATCTCCCGCGCCCGGGCCATGGCGTCCCCCGCCTTGCGGGCCAAATCCCACACCTGCACCGGATCCGAGAGCACCGCCGCGTTGCCCAGCGCCTGAAAAACCTCCGGATCCACCGCGCATCCCTCGCTCATCTGAATCAACAGCGGAACCGCCGGGTCCGTCCGGCGCAGCGCCTGGGCCCAGGTCAAGCCGTCGCCGTCGGGCAGTCGGCAATGCAGCACCACCACCCCCACCGGCATTCCCCCCTGGCGCAACACCTCCACGCACTGACCGCCCCCCTCCGCCTCCACCACCGAGGTGCAACCCACCTGGCGCATCGCCTCCGCCGTTTCGCAACGACGACGAGGATCCCCGTCGGCAATCAAGGCCCGAGCCCCGGCGCACTCCAACGACTGGGCCGACCCCCCATCCAACTGGAACGGCGCGGTGAACAACAACGCCGCCAAATCCCCCTCCCGCTCCACTTGGACGATGCCCCCCATGGTATCGGCCAGACGCTGCGCCAGGATCAAGGGGGGGGTCTCCGCCTCCACGCCCTCATCCGACGACTCCCCTTCGTCGGCGGGGAGGGTGAGATCCTGCCGCAAACCGGTCCCCAACACGGCGAAGGTGATGGCCGCCGCCTGCACGTCCAGCGCCGCCACCTGGGCTTGCAGGGTCAGTTCCCGGTTCACCCCCTCCTGCCAGGGCCAGCGCAACAGTTGCTCCCCCAAATGGTTCAGCACCTGCCGCAGCCGCCCCGAATCCCCCACCAGCCGGGAGGGCATGACGGGATCCAAGCTCCAACTCACCACCACGCCCTGTTCCCGTCCTGCCGCCTCCAGCAAACCGCTCACCCCCGCCAGCAGCGCCGGGGGATCGAACACCACCCGCTTGAGGGCCGTCTTGCCCTTGCCGCTGCGGGCCAGATCGGCGAAATCATCCAGCAGATGCTGAATCGCCCGCCCCCCATCGGCGGAAATGGAGAGATAACGCCGCTGCTCCGCGTCCAGCCGACTCTCCGCCAGCAGCTCCATCATGCCAAGAATGGCGTTGAGCGGGGTGCGGATTTCGTGGCTCAAGTCGCGGATCATCCGCCCCCGAACCTTTTCCGCCTTTTCCACCGCCCGTTGCCCCTCCTTGATGCGGGCCTCCAGCTCCTCCCTGGTCCGCTGCGCCTCCACCAGGCGGCGTTCCGAATCCTGCACCCCCCACAGCACCCCCAGCACCGCCAACGCCCCCACCGCCAGCGGCAGGAGCAGCCACGGCCCCTCGATCCGTCCCTCCGTCAGGCTCACCCCCAGCGCCGACCAAAAGCCCAGCAGCGCCGACCAGACCGCCAGCCGCAGCGCCCGGGTGCGGGGCATGGTCAAGCGCACCCCTCCGGCGATCATGGCACCCCCCCGGAATCCGCCGGACAACCGTTGCCTGCTGGAACGCCTTCCCTTAGCATCGTTGGCATGATCGACATCCATTTCTCTCCCCTGGCGCGCCGCCGCTGGAACCGTTTCAAGGCCCATCGTCGCGGCTACATCGCCCTCTGGATCTTCGCGCTGCTGTTCGGGATCTCTCTCTTCGCGGAGGGGATCTCCAACGATCGGCCCCTGCTGGCGCGATACCAGGGCGAACTTTTCTTTCCCATCTTCGTAAGCTACCCCGAAACCCGCTTCGGCGGCATTTTCGAGACCGAGGCCGACTATCGGGATCCGTTCATCACGGAAAAACTGTCGACGGAGGGGGCGTGGGCCATTTTCCCTCCGAATCCCCACCGTTACGACACCATCAACACCCGGCTGCGTCAACCCGCGCCCGCGCCCCCCTCGGCGGAAAATTATCTGGGAACCGACGACCGGGGGCGGGATGTGCTGGCCCGGTTGATCTACGGCTTTCGCCTGTCGGTCCTCTTCGCCCTGGCCCTCACCGCCGTGGGGGTAGCCCTGGGGATCGTCGCCGGGGCGGTGCAGGGCTATTTCGGCGGGCGGCTGGATTTGTGGATGCAGCGCTTTACCGAAATTTGGGGCAGCATGCCCGAGCTTTATCTGTTGATCATCTTTTCCGGCATTTTCAACCCCAGCCTCGGCCTGCTGCTGATTTTGCTCTCGCTGTTCGGCTGGATGGGGCTGGCGGACTATGTGCGCGCCGAATTTTTCCGTGGGCGGGGACTCACTTACGTCAAGGCGGCCAAAGCCCTGGGCGTGACCGACGGGGCGATCATCTTCCGCCACCTGTTGCCCAACGCCCTCACCCCGGTGATCACCTTTCTCCCCTTCCGCATCTCCGGCGCGGTGTTGGCCCTGACCAGCCTGGACTTCCTCGGACTGGGGGTTCCCCCGGAAACTCCCAGCCTGGGGGAACTGTTGCGCCAAGGCAAGGCCAATATTGAGGCTTGGTGGCTGAGCCTGACCACCTTCCTGGTGCTGGTGGGGATGATGCTGCTTCTCAATTTTATCGGGGAAGCCCTGCGGGACGCCATGGATCCTCGACGCCAATGAACCAAGATTTTCCCTGGGAGCTTGAGGGAGCTAGGAACTCATTCCAAAAAACAAACCGTCATTCCCGCGAAAGCGGGAATCCAGCCGTTGTCTCCATGCGCCTTACCCAAATCACCACGACAAAACCATCTCCAACGGCGCCGGATCATTCGGTATAAAGCAAATAAAACCAAATAGTTGATAATGACTCTTCCATGGATTAACATTCGATGCTTGAATGAAAGTCTGTCCATTTCATCTTGGATGCAAGATCGGCGGTTCAAGGACACAAAGGCTGGATTCCCGCTTTCGCGGGAATGACGTTTTCGTGGGGGGAAAGTTGGTTGCATCCTCTGGCTCCATTTGACGTATTGTGCAAATTTAAAATGGAACGACTCTATTATACCCATTCCAATCCAAAGGCGAATCGTCGCCGGAGGCGACCAGATTTTCACGGAATCCAATGATTGCGACCATGTCTTGGCGTCCATCATTGGATTGGAACGACTCTATCTGGCTATCTTCTCGTTTTTGAAGTTTAGACACCCTCCATCCTTTCGTTCGGTGATGAATCCCATTTGAAAAAATGCTTTCTCTTCATGATGTTGCGCCGCAATGTAGACAGGAACCCCTGCAATTTTCCGATGACCGGGCAACTTTTCAAGATCTTTTTCCAATCAATTGATATTCCTGTAAAAAATGATGATTGCCAAGCCTCGTCCCAGGAGCTTGTCGCGTTATGTTGCACCCCTTTTGGGCGGAGGCTTCCTGATAACTATGTGTATCTATTTATTATCATTGAGTAAAGATTCCAATATCGGTTCTGGCCCAATCCGTGCAATCTGAATCGAGGCGGAGAGGCGTTGGTCTCTCCCCATCACGAAGGGCGGCAGAGCCAACCATAGAAGTCAAATAATGCGAGACGAGAGGAGAACCGAGAGATGGGCATCATTCGCCGGGAACGCAAGCACAAATCCCCCACCCCTTTCTGCCAATCTGCGGTGACGTCCAACAAGACGTCCTCCGTGCGCGTGGTCGATCTGCGGGAACAAACCTGGACACCCACCGAGGCCGAGTGCGTGTGGGTGGTGGAGGGCTATCGGGCGGTTTGCATTCCCCCGGATGGCAAGGCTCCTCACATTCCCATGAACAACCTGGGAGCCTCGTTGTGGGTGGACACCGACCCCTTGACTCCGTCGGGTCGTGTTCATTGACGTGAATCGCCGCCGTCCGGCGTTTTCGTCGGACGTCGGCGATCCTGGATGAAAGACAAGCAGGAGCAATGGAATGGCCAATATCTTGGTCATCGATGACGATCCGGACATCCGGGTGCTGGTGCGCAAATCCCTGGCCCTGGAAGGGCACGTGATTTTTGAGGCGGGCAACGGCGAGGAAGGGGTGGAGGTGCTGAACGATGGTGCCATCGACCTGATCATCACCGACATCTTCATGCCCGAGATGGATGGTTTTGAGTTGATCAGCGAGGTGATGAACGGTCGCCTGCACCGGCAGGAAAAGTTCAAATCGATTAAAATAATCGCCATCACCGGCGGGCAAAAGTTAATGGATTCCCATCACATGGTGCGGATGGCCCGCATGTTCGGGGTGCATGACACCATGATCAAGCCCTTCGACCGCCTGGACATCCGGCGCAAGGTAGCGCAATTGTTGAAGGTTCCCGTCACCTGAGGCGCGTTTCGTCCCTCGGGGCGGGTGCGCGGCGGCGAGGGGAGAGAGGGACGAGTGGGACGAGAGGGGAGCGCGGTGCGCCATCACCGCGCCGAAGACTGCGGGGGGGCGCGAGGGGGAGCGATACTCCCAGTCGTTACATTACAATAATCATTCAAACAAGGAAGGGAAGCGGCGGCGCTCCTTGGCGTGGCCTTTCCGAGACCAGGAGAACGGCGATGATGCAGACGGAGCGGCAGGTGGACCGGCAGACTGAGCGTCAGGGATCATGGGGTGGTTGGGCGGAGATGGCCCACGCCATCCAGGCCCAACCCCTGGTGGTGACCGTGTCGGGCGAGCATGGATCCGGGCGGGAAGCGGTGGCGGTGGGGCTGGCGGATCGGCTGCACATGCTCTGCTACGACGCCCAGTTGATCGACCGCCTGATTGAAAAATCGGTGGCCAACTCCAGCGACGTCAAGGCCATGCACGCGCCCAAGGGGATCAACGGATGGCTCAAGGGGATATTCGAGACGGATCGGCTGAAACGTTCCGGCTACTATCTCCACTTGGTGCGCACGGTGATGGAGATCGCCTCCACCGGCGGGGTGATCATTGGCTGCGGAGCCCACCTGATCCTCTCCGGGCAGGGGGTGTTCCGCCTGAAGATCGAGGCTGGCACCGATTTTTGCGCCCATCGGGTGGCGCAGCAGGAGGGGATCTCCTTCGCCGAGGCGCGCAAGCGGGTGGGATTGATGAATGAGAAAAACATTAAACGGGTGAAGGAGATCTACGACCGCTTCCCCAGCGGACGCCACTACTACGATCTGGTGTTGAGCGCCGAATCCCTCTCCCCCGAGGAGATGATCGATTTGGCCTGGTTCGCCCTGGAAGAGACGGGATGCGTCCAGCCGGTCAAGTCGTAGCGGCGGGGGGGACCGAGGGCGGGTCAAAACATTCCATGGGGAGCGACGTCCGGGGGAGTTTTCCGGATGAGGGATCGGCAAGGAGAACGGCCATGATGGATCTGAGTTTTGCGGAAAAAATCGGTTCCTACTGCGATGCGGAACTGTACGCCATTCACGACAAGGAAGCGGGGCCCCAGGTTCCCATTCTCACCGTCTCCCGCTCTTACGGAGCGGAAGGGAGCGAAATCGCCCGCCAACTGGCCATCAAGCTCCAGGTTGGGTTTTATGACCGGGAACTGTTTGAAATGGTGGCGGAAGAGGCCAAGGCGGACAAGCAGCTGGTGAAAATGTTGGATGAACACCCCGTCGGCCCCATCGATGAGGTGATCTACAGCATTTTTGGCAAGAAGGGGGTGACCAAGTCGGATCTGTTGCACCACATGGTCAAGATTGTCAACACCATCTGCCTGTCGGGCGGCGTGATCGTGGGGCGGGGGGCTCACCTGTTGACCGGCAAGAAGCCGTTGTTCCGTCTGCGGGTGGAGGGATCGAGGACGGTGTGCGCCCGACGAGTGATGGAGCGCACCGGGGTCTCCGAGGAGAAGGCGCTGGCGTTGATCGAGGAGAAAAACAACGAGCGCAACCGGTTCGTGCGTTCCATCTACAAATGGTACGGGGCGGGACGGACCTTTTACGACATGGTGATCAACACCGACTTCTTCACCGTCCCCCAGGCGGTGCGGCTGGTGTTGCGGGCCATGCATCGCAAGGGGTTCAAGCTGCCCGACACGGTGCTTCAGGAGATCGGTCCGGAAAAGTTGGAGAACAACCCCGGAGGAACGGCGGTGTGGCACGCAACGTCGATTCGGGATTCCGGGCTGCACTACGCCCCCGGTGAGGTGATCTTTGAGGAAGGGACCACGGCGGATCGATTTTTCGTCATCCAGGAAGGTCAGGTGGAGTTGACCGCCCGGATCAACGGCGAACCGCAACGGGTGGGGGTGCTGGAATCCGGGGAGATTTTGGGGGTGGTCTCTCTGTTCACCCAGGATAAGCAGCAACTCTACAGTGCCCGGGCGGTGACGGACTGCCGGATGTTGTCGGTGGATGAAAAGTTGTTCGTGGCCCGGCTCCATTCCGATCCTTCCCTGGCGTTCCGGGTGTTGCGCCACATGGCCTCCCACATCCGCCAGGACATCCTGCAAGAGCGGGCGCTGATGGAGAGCCCGACCAGCCGGGAGGTGGTGGCGGTTGCGGAGGCGGATGGGGATTATCTGATGGAGCCGCGCCGGTCGGAGGCCAGCCTGATGGCCTTCATCTCCAGCCACGCGGGCCTGCGGTTGTTGGTGGTGGAGGACGACGGGGACTATTTTGAACTGGTGCGGGGATGGATCGAGAGCGCCGCCCGTTCCCAGCGCAACCCCCTGCTGCCCAGCCGGGTGGAGATGGTGCGGGCCGCCACCCTGCAAGAGTCGGAGGAGCAATTGAAGGGGGGTCGGTTCTCCGCCGTGCTGTTGGACCTCAACTTGCCCGACAGCCAGGGGTTGTCCACCTTCAACCGGCTGCATCAAGCCTACCCGGGGGCTCCCTACCTGGTGCTGTCGGGGATGGACAATGAAAATATCGCCCTCAAGGCGGTGGAGGATGGGGCGGAGGATTATCTGGTCAAGCACGAGACCGACAGCCGCCATTTGATCCTGGCCATTCGCTACGCCATGGAGCGCCACGCCCGGCGGGGTGCCGAGCCGCCGTCGGCGAAGCGGGGCGGCAAGAAGGATCAAGCCGCGTGACGTGGTCCGTTCAGCGCGACCAGGCGCTTGACGGCCGGGGGGAGGCGCGGGCGGCGTGAAAAACGGGCGAGGGTTTCCACGGTCCTCCCCGTTTTCCATTCATCCCCGGGGAGGGGGGCCACGGGGGGAGGGGGCCACGCTCCCCGGCGCGGTGGATGGATCCCCCGGCGGGGGGCGGGAAAGGGGCGCGACATGGACGGGGCGGCGGCGTTGTGGGCGCGGGAAGAGGCGGTCGTCGTGCTGATCGTGGATGACGACGAGGAAAGCCTGACGTTGTTGGAGCGGTTGCTCCAACAAGAAGGGTTGGCGGTGGTGCGGGCCTCCCACGGTCAGGAGGCGGTGGAACAGTTCGAGGCCCATCACCCGGCGCTGGTGTTCATGGACGTGATGATGCCGGGGATGGACGGCCTGCGGGCGGCGGAGGCGATCAAGGCCCGTTCCGGCGAGCAGTTGACGCCGGTGATCTTTCTCACCGCCCTGGAGGGTCGGCAGGAGGAGGCGGATTGCCTCCAGCACGGCGGGGATGATTATCTGGTCAAGCCGGTGCATAAGCGGGTGTTGCGGGCGAGGCTCAATGCGTGGCTGCGCAACGTGCGGCTGGCCTCCAGCGTCAAGGCCCATCGGGATCAACTGGTCTTCGAGCGGGATTTCATCGCCACGTTGTTGGAAGGGATTCGCCGTTCCGACGTGTTCGAGGAGGCGGGGTTGAGCTTTCGCATGACCTCGGTGGAGAACTCCACCGGTGATCTGCTGCTCTCCGCCAGCCGTCCCGATGGGGTGCGTCATCTGTTGCTGGGGGATTTCACCGGTCATGGTTTGGCAGCGGCCATGGGGACGCCCCAGGCCTCCGACGTTTTTTTCACCATGACCCGGCGCGGCTTCGGCGTGGAGGAGATCTTGCGCCAGATGAACCATCGCCTGTACGGGCGGCTGCCCACCATGATGTATCTGGCGGCGGTGATGGTCTCCCATGATCCCTGGCGGGGGCTGCTCAAACTGTGGAACGGTGGCATGCCGGAGTTGTTGCTGTTCCACGAGGGTCGATTGCGGGAGCGCATCGGCTCCCGCCGTCTGCCGGTGAGCGTGGTGGATGAGACGGTTTTTGACGCCTCTTGCGCCATTTATCCGGTGGAACCGGGGGATCACCTCTTTCTCTGTTCCGACGGCGTGACCGAATTGACCAATCCCGAGGGGGAGATGTTCGGGGAGGAGCGTCTGGAGGCGCTGTTGAGCGAGTCTTTTCGCCGGGGGGAGGGGTTGGAGCGGGTTTACGCCGGGCTGAACGATTGGCGAGGGGCGTTGGCTCCCCACGACGATCTTTCCATGGCCTTGTTTCGTTGCGATCCGCCTCCGCCGCCGCCCCCTCCGCCGTTGCGTCGATCCGGTGCGGAGGAGCCGTTGCGTTTGGATTGGGAGTTGACGGAGACGGTGCGGGCTTCGTTGTTGCAAAGTTCCGACTGGTTGCCGCAACTGGGGGAGCGGGTGGGGGGGCATCCTCAATTACATGCGTGCCGCTCGTCGTTGTACGTCATTCTCAAGGAGTTGGTGGAAAACGCCTTGCAACACGGTTTGCTCCATCTGCCGCCCCGGCGCGGCGTGGATCCGGAGGCTTGGGAAGGGATGGTGCAACACGCGCTGTCGGTCCTGGGGGAGGGGATGATCCGGATTCATGTGGAACACCGGGTTCCCCTGAGCGGATCGGGGCGGGGCGAGGTGATTTTGTGGGTGCAAAACAGCGGCGCGGCGGGGGAGCCCGAGACGTGGCGAGAGGGGGTCGGACTGGCGCGGGTGCGGGGGATGTGCCGGGAGTTGAGCTTTTCCGATGGGGGGAGGACCGCCCAGGCGGTGTTCGGTTGTTGCGACTGAGCGGGCGGAGTCGTTCGGCTTGCCGTCGTCGGGGTGGGCATGACGTGCGGGGGTCGAATCTTCCCGTCGAGATGATTTATTCTGGGGTCCATGGACGATGGCGGTCGGCAAGCGCCGAGAAGCCGTCGGCAGGACGAGATGACCTTTTCCGGAGGAGAAAACATGGCTGGAAACAATTCTGGGACGCTGGCGGCGGGATATCCGCTGGCGATGGCGGCGGCGCTGTTCCTGTCGTGGGGGGCTTCCGCCCAGGCGGCGGGATGGCTGGGGTGCAACGTGGGGCCGGCCAAGGGGGTGGAGGTTCGGGAAATTTACAAGGAGAGCCCGGCGGACCGCCTGGGCCTGCTGCGGGGGGATGTCATCCTGACCCTCAACGGCATTGAATTGACCGATCCGTGGCAGATGGAACGGTTGCTCGCCGCCGCCCCGGCGGGGAGCGAGGCGACCCTGTCGGTGATGCGCGCCGGTCAAAAGTTGGAGTTGAAAACCAAGTTGGAGGATGGGGCCCGCCGCTTTGCGCCCCAAGCCCCGATTTCTCCGCCGGAGGAAAAGGGCGGCGCTCCCGGCGTCTCGGCGGCACCCGTGCAGCGGGGGGGAATGCCCGGCTATGGCCCCACCGCCCCGCCGGTGGCCCTGGGTCACACCCACGACGCCGCGGTGCGTCTGGAAAGCGCCCGTTCGCTGTTGGAGGCCTACGACCGCATTCGCCTGGAGAAAAACGCCGGTGCCGAGGCGGAAAAGCTCTCCCAGCACGTGGCCCTGATGCTGAGCCAGGCCCAGGAGTTGTTGCGTCTTTATCGTATGGACGAGGGGCGGTCGTTGTTGAACGAAGCCTATCGGACGGTCAAGCAGGAGTTGCAAAAATTGCGGGGGGGCGAAACCCTGATCAACCCCCTGCGTTTCCAGAACAAGCTGGATGAACTGACCTACGAGCGCAACCGCAACGGCATGTATGAAATGTTGGTGCGGAGCATCCCGGACTTTCCCAATCGGATTTCCCAGGGGGATCCCCTGTTCCAGAGCGCCATGACCTTGCGCCAATCGGCGGAAAACGCCTCGGTGCAAGGCGATCCGGAATCCGGGGTCAAGCTGATGGAGCAGTCCACCAGCAAACTGGTGCGGCTGCTCAAGGAGGCGGGGCTGGACATCCCCGACGAGACCGGAATGACGCCCTGATTTCTCGGTTGGAGGACGCGGAGCGACTTTTTATCAGGCGCAAGCCCCACGGGGTTTTGCGCCTGATTTTTCTCGGCTATAGTCCTGTTCGTCCCACCTTTCCCTTTCGGCATCGGATGATCCGACGGCATGGCCCTTTTTCCCACGGAAGCGATCACGGATCTCCAATGGATCAAGGGGGTTCCCTTCCCCGCGGGGATGAACTTCCGGCAACTGCTGCTCACCGGCCCGCCCGGTTCGGGCAAAAGTTCCTTGATTCGTCAACTCGGCGGTTGGCCCCAGGAAGGGTGGGTGGATTTGGCCCAACCGGGATGGTGGAAAATGGAGTCCTTGAGCTTGCGCCCCCGGGAAGTCCATCTGGGATTTCCCTGGCGGGGCGTCGCCCGCTCCCTGACGGTGTTCGATCCCGACTGGCTGGACGCCCCCAACCCCCTGGAGCCCGACTGGGAGCGGATTCAACTGCCGCCCCCCAAACATCATTTTTTTTCTCCCGACTGGTCGCGACGGTATGTTTTTGAATTTTTGCTTCAATCGCCGACCCGTCTGTTCGAGTTGCGGCGGATTCGCGCCGCCGTGGGGAGTCATCCCCTGGATCGCGCCCTGACCTTTGAGCAAGTGGAACGGCAGGCGGACCTCTACCGGGAGGCGGCGTTGCATCTCCATCGCCGCGGGATCAATCTCTACATTCGGGACGATTTCGCGGGCGTTCCGAAGCGCATCGTTTCGGTACGGGAGTAGGCGTCCATGGCCCCCCACACCCCCGAGGAGGAGGATGGCCTGCTGCGCAAGCTGGCCAAGCTGTTTCGCAAAAACCACCGCGTCGAGTGCCTCGACTTGAAGGAGGAGATCCTGCTGCGGGGGGGGGAGGAGATCCAGATCCGTCACCATGGCCAGCCGATCCAATTGACACTGGGGAAAAAAGGGCAAGAGTTGTTGATCGTCCCCAGCGGTGCCCTCGACCACGAGGCGTGTTCCGCCTCCGCCGCCTCCTCCTCCTGCTTTCTGGTGGTGGATCCGGAGCGCCTTTCCGACGAACTCAGCGGATTTTTGCGGCTGGAGGATGGGGGAACCCTGTTGCTGGGACGGGGAGACGCGGTGCAACAGGGATTGATGCATTACTCCTCCGCCGTGGGGCGTCGTCACCTGACCCTGGTCAATGATCGGGACGTCCTGGTGCTGAAGGATTTGGGGGAGGACGGCGGAACCGAGGTGGGACCGCTGCGCAAGGTCAAGGAGTTGACCCGGCGCAAGCAGGTGCGGCTGGAGCGGCTGAAACGGCTGAGGGATCTCTTCGGGGGACCGCTGGAACCCCTGGAGCCGGTCCGGGCGTTGGAGACGATTCGGGAGGTCAACGCCCTGTTGCGGGAGGAGCCCCATCGTCCGCGCAACGCCCTGGGCGAACCCGGCGGGGTGGTGCTGTTGCCCCATCAGCCCACGCCGGTGATCGTGGGGGATCTCCACGCCCAGGTGGACAACCTGCTCAAGCTGTTCACCGAACTGCCGCTGCTGGAGGGGTTGGAGCGGCGGGACTTGCGCTTGGTGATTCTGGGCGACGCCGTGCATTCGGAGATGGATGGCCAGATGGCGCGGATGGACTCCTCGCTGCTGATGATGGATCTGATTTTCCGCCTCAAGCTTCGTTTTCCGGGGCAGGTGTTTTACGTTCGGGGCAATCACGACGGATTTTTTCCCGAGGTGCAAAAAGGGGGGGTGTTGCAGGGCATCCTGTGGGCGCGGGAAGTGGTGACGCGGCGCGGAACCCATTATTACGCGGAGATGGAAAAATTTTACGACCGGCTTCCCTACGTCGTCCTCTCCCGGGAGTTTGTCGCCTGCCACGCCGCGCCCCCCATCGCCCGGGTGACGTTGCCGCTGCTGATCAACATCCATCAATATCCCGGTCTGGCCCGGGAGTTGACCTGGAACCGTCTGCGTCGGCCCAACCATCCGGCGGGTTATACCGCCTCCGACGTCAAACGGTTGCGCTCCGCCCTCGATCTTAACCCGGAGACCCCCTTTCTCGTCTCCCACAACCCCCTCTCCCGGGATCGTTCCATCTGGTTCAATGCCGGGGGGATTCCGGAGCATCACATCGTCTTCAGCGGACTGCCCCATTGCATCGGTCTTTTCACCCGGATCCGCGGTCGCCTCCTGCCCCTGACCCTGCCTACCGAACCGCTGCTCGCCCTGGCCAATCGTTTGGAGTAGGGACGGGGGGAGAGCCGCACTCCCAGGAAGAGTCCCGTTCCCTGGAGGCGGCGGCGCGTCCCAAAAAGAACGGCGCCGCAGAGGGCGCCGTTCTCGAAACGTTGGGACATTCCCGGGGACGAGGGGTTACGATGCCAGAGCCTTCATGTCGTCGGCGTGGGGGGCGTCCGCCGGGGAGTGGGATTCGGCCAGGGTGATGGAGCCATCCTCCGCCACCTTGAGATCCTCGAAGCGGACCCGGGTGATGCGATGGTTGTCCATCTCCATCACCACCAGACGGGCGGACTCCAGCTCCACCACGTCGCCCATCTTGGGCACCCGGCCCAGATGTTTGTAGACCATGCCGGCCAGGGTGACGTAGTCCCGATCCGAGGGGAAGGGGTAGGCCAACACATCTTCCAGGTCGGAAACCCGCATGGAGGCGTCGATGTCGTACTGGCTGCCTTCCAGCTTTTTGACCCGGCGGGCCTGACGGGTGAACTCGTCCTCGTACTCGCCGACGATCTCCTCCAGGATGTCCTCCAGGGTGATCACGCCTTCGGTGCCGCCGTACTCGTCGATGACGATGGCCATCTGCTGACGGGTGCGCTTGAACTCCTTGAGCAGGTCGCTCAACGATTTGCTGTTGGGCACGATGAACGGCGGATTGACGAACTGGCTCACCGGGCGCTTGCTCACTTCGCTCATGTTTTCGCCGCTTTCGGCCATGATGCTCAGCAACTCCTTGATCGCCACGATGCCGATGATGTTATCCATGGTCCCGTCATAGACCGGGAAGCGGGCGTGGGGGGTCTCCTTGAATAACTTCATGGCTTCGCCCAGGCTGGCGTCTTTGGCCAGGGCCAGGATCTCGGTGCGGGGGATCATGGCGTCGCGGACGGTATGCTCGTCCAGGTCGAACACGCCCCGGATCATCTGGGTCTCTTCCGGCTTCAACACGCCGGCCCCTTCGCTGGCGGAGATGATGGTGCGGATCTCCTCCTGGGTCATGGTGAAGTGTTCGCCATGGGAGCCGATGAGATCCTTTTGCCCCCAGGTCCACAGCAAGAAGTTGGAAGCGTGCTTCATGGCCCAGATCACCGGAGTCCAGGCGATGTACTGGGCGTTGACCGACCAGGAGACCGCCATGGCGATGGGTTCCGCCTTGTGGAAGGCGAGAATTTTGGGGGCCAACTCGCCGGCCACCACGTGAAGGAAGGAGATGATGCAGAAGGCGATGAACCAGGCCGTGGTGTGGGCGATCTCCATCAGGCGCTCCCCCTGCCCGAACATGGAGAAGAGCCCCTCGAACCAGGGGTTCATGATCTGGGCCAGGGTGTCCATGCCCACGGCGCCCAAGGCCAGGGAGACCAGGGTGATGCCGATCTGGGTGACGGAGTAGAAACGTTCCGGCTCGTTGTGCAGCTCCTGCACCCGAAGCGCGGCCTTGTTGCCTTGGTCCGCCAACTGCCGAATTTTGCTCCGACGCGCCCCAGTGATGGCCACTTCCGCGCCCACGAAGTAGGCGTTGCCCATGATCAGAACCAGGATCATCAACAGTTTAAGCCATAAGACGGTTTCCATTTTGTTTCCCTTTGATCCTTCCCTCGCTGCAATCCGCTCTCCCATCGGCGGATTATTTTTTATTATTATCCGGAACACAACAAGTGTTATGCATCCGAGTTGGCGGAATCAGTCCAGCATGGTCTTGAGAAGGTGAATCTTGGCGGAGTTGTAGGCTTCTTGGGCGTTTTCCAGGGCGCGGGCGGCGTCGGCCATCTCGTGCAGCGCCTGCTGCACATCGGAGCCGATCAACCAACTTCGGACCGTGGCGGCATCCTGGACGTTGTCGCTGACGATGGCGCTGTCATCCCCCAGCAAAATGGCCAGCCGGTGCTTGCACAACTGATTTTTGGTTCCCGCCGCGCAACTGCAAAGGGCGGTCAGGTTGTTCCCCGCCTTGCGGAAGAGTACCTTCTGCACGTCAAACGTGGCGGTCTTGACTTGAAACTTCAGCTCTTTCATGGCGTGGCTCGTTTCCTTGCAACAGGCGAGGTGGGCGCGTGAATGGCGAGAGGGGGTCAATCCATCTCCACTTGGCGGGCTTCATCGGTGAGCATCACCGGAATGCCGTCGCGAATGGGGAAGGCCAGGTGGTCATGGCGGCAGATCAGCTCCTGCTGCTCCCGGTGATATTCCAGTTCGCCCTTGCAGGCGGGGCAGACCAGGATTTCCAGCAGCTCCTTGTCGATCATCTTACAAGATTCCTTGAGGTCATCGGCGTGGATGGGTGGGATGGTTCCAGCATTCGGCGGAAACATTCCGCCGAGGCCAGGGGTTGACCTCCGCCGCGCCAACCGATGCTGGCGGCCGCCAACCGCAGGAGGAGCATCCACTCCTGAACGGATGATAACGTGATTTCTTCCTCCCGCGCCAGTCGCCGCATGGCCAGGGCCAGCGTGGGGGAGAGGGCGGGGGAGCGTCGGGCGCGACCTTCGCCGCAGCGGCGACACAGTCCCTGGCCGTGTTTCAGGGAGAGAAAGGCGGAGGGTTCCGGGGCGCCGCAGCCGCCGCAGCGCTCCCATTGCCAGCCATAGCCCAGGCGGTGGAGCAGCAGGGTCAGGGCGCGGGCCAAGGTGGGCAAGGGAGGATCGCCTCTCTCCAGGCGGTCCAGGGTTTCATCCAACAGCAGGAAAAGCAAGGGTTGGGGGTCGCCGGGGGCGGCGTGGCGCTGGAGGGCTTCCCGCATCACTTCGCCGGCGGCGGAGGCCAGAGGGGCGGCGAGAAGCTGAGGGCGGCTTTTGACCGTTTCGGCCCCGGTGAGCAGGGCCATGTCGCCCCAATCCCTTGCCCGGCCTTGGATGCGCAAGGTGTGCCACCCGGCCAGGGCGGCCCGGGCGGTTCCCTTGTTTTGCGCCCGCACCCCCTTGGCCATGGCGGGAATCACGCCGTGATGGCGGGTGAGCAGGTGAACCACCAGGGAGCTTTCCCGGTAGGGAATGCGCCGCAGCACCACCGCGTCATCCTCAAGGGGAACCATGGTCCTCTTCCTGATAGCCCAGGCGTCGCAACATGCGGGGGTCGTTGGTCCAGGAGTCCACCACTTTGACCCACAGTTGGAGAAAGATTTTGGTTCCCAGCAGCCGCTCCAGTTCGACCCGGGCGGCGATGCCCGTCTCCTTGAGTCGGCTTCCTCCCTTGCCGATGACGATGGCTTTGTGGGAGGCGCGGGAGACCAGAATCTGCACGTGGAGGTTCAGCGAACCGAATTCGTCCTCTTCCATGGACTCGGTGCGGGTGGTGATGGCGTAGGGGACTTCCCGGTCGAGGAGCATGAACAATTTTTCCCGCACAATTTCGGCGACCAGCAGCTCTTCCGGTTGATCGGTGGTCTCGCCCTCGGGGAAGTAGGCGGGGCCGGGGGGCATTTGTTCCTCGATCACCGCCAGCAGCCGCTCGATATTTTCCCCCTTGGTGGAGGAGAGGGGGAAGAAATCCCGGATCGGGATCCCCCGCTGTTCGCTCTCTTCCCCGCCCTTGGCGAGGTTGGCGATCAACTGGGGGGGGGTGGCCAGATCGCATTTATTGAGGGCCAGGATGAGGGGAACCTCCTCCTGTCCTTGACGCAGGCGGCGCAGGATCTCCCAATCTTCTTCCTTCACCCCGGCGGCGGCTTCGACGAAATAGAGGATGAGGTCCACGTCGCGGCAGGCCTGGTAGGCGGTTTTCACCATGGCCTTGTTGAGCAGCGCCCCCTTGGGGTTGTGGATGCCGGGGGTGTCGAGAAAGACGATCTGCGCCCCCGGACGGTGCAACGCCCCCATGACCCGGCGGCGGGTGGTTTGGGGCTTGGGGGTGACGATGGAGACTTTGCGCCCCAGCACGCGATTGAGAAAGGTCGATTTGCCCATGTTGGGCCGTCCGGCGATGGCGACGAGGCCGGAATGGGGGAGTTCCTCAGACATTGGGTTCCTGACGGGCGGGAGGGGGAGGGCCATCCAGGGAGAGGAAGACCAGACGGGCCGCTTCGTGTTCGGCGGCGCGGCGGGAGCGTCCCTCGCCAAGGGCGGGGGGGACGCCCTCCACGCGGCACTCCACGGTAAAGTGGCGTTCGTGGGGGGCGCCGGAGAGGGTCACGACTTGATAATGGGGCAGGGGGCGACTTTCGGCTTGCAGAAGCTCTTGCAGCAACGATTTGAAATCCTTGCGCAGATGTTCCGGCTGGGCCCCGGCGAGGCCCTCGTCGAACTGGCGGAGGATGAAGGTTCGGGCGGCGTCCAGACCGCCGTCCAGCAGCATGGCCCCCAGCACCGCTTCCAGGGCGTCGGCCAGCAGGGTGGGTTTTTCGCCGCCGCCGCTACGGGCCTCGCCCCGGCCCAGCCGCAGCAGTTCGCCCAATCCCAGGGAGCGGGCCATCTCCGCCAGGGCGGTGGTATTGACCAACTGGGCTCGCCAATGGGAAAGCACCCCCTCGTCGGCGGCGGGGAGGCGCTGAAACAGTTGTTCGGAGATCACCAGATTCAGCACCGCGTCCCCCAGGAACTCCAGCCGCTCGTTGTGCGGACCGGCCATGAAGGGAACTTCCCCCTTGATCCGATCCCAGGAGCGGTGGGTCAATGCGGTTTGCAGCAGACGCCGGTCGGCGAAGAGGTATGCCAGACGAGATTCCAGCCCGTGACAGGCTTCGTCCCAATCCTTGCCGGGACTCTCCATGATCTTAGGATTGAACCTCGTAAGAGAAGTGAATTTCCTGGAACCGTCCCAGGGGGATGGAGATCTCGCCCACGCCCAGCTTCAACGGAACCGTGTATTCCACTTTGACCTTGTACCCCCCGTCGCGCAAGGGGGAAATCTTGAGGGCGTCGGCGGGGGCGGTGATGCGGGACATGTCGTATTCGGTGCGCACCTGTTTTTGCACCTCGGCCATGCTGCCGGTCTTGTATTCCCGGGCGATGCGGGTGGCCAGATCCTTCAACAGCTTGTATTCGTAGAGGGCGGGGAACAGTTGCGCCCCCAGGGTCAAGACCACCGCCACCGCGGTAAAGATCACGATCAGTCGGAACATGAGGGCGTCTCCTGGGTAAAAAAGGGGAGGCTGGTGCCTTGTGAGAACGCGAAGGGTTCAGATCACCGGCGAACCGATGCGTCCCCAGCGAATTTTGCCCATCAGGCTCGCCTCGTGGTGGTCGTAGGACCAGAAGAGCATGGTGGCGCGACCCACCAGACGCCACGCTGGCACCGGACCCCAGATCCGGCTGTCGTTGCTGTTGTCCCGGTTGTCCCCCATGGCGAAATAGTGTTCGGGGGGAACGGTATATTCAAAGCGCCCCGCCGGATAGGCGAAGGGGGTGGATTGAATCAGCATGTCGTGGCTTTTGCCGGGCAGCTCCTCGGTGAAGCGCTGCCCTTCGAGCTTGTTGTCCCGCTCGTTGTAATAGGTGAAATCGCCCTGGGGGGCGTAGCTCACCGGCTGGTCGTTGATGAACAACTGCTTGTTGACGTAGAGGATGCGATCCCCCGGCAGGCCGATGATGCGCTTGATGTAGTCCTTGCCCGGATCCTCGGGATATTTGAACACCGCCACGTCGCCCCGTTGGGGGCCTTCGCCCATGAGGATCCGATGGGTGGTGTAGGGGACGCGGAAGCCGTAGGAATATTTTTGCACAAAGAGATAATCCCCCACCAGCAGGGTGGGGATCATGGATCCAGAGGGGATCTTGAAGGGCTCGAAGAGGAAGGTGCGGATGACCAGGGCGATGCCCACCGCCACCACCACGGCGTCGTAGTATTCGCGGAAGGTGGTTCCCGGTTGCAGCAGCTTGCGTCCGGCGGTCAGGATGAAGAGGCCGAAGAGGATCAGGGCGGCGCTCAGGGGGGCGCCGTAGGCGGCGGTCTCCTGCTGCAATTTTTCCCAGGGTCCGGGGGTGATGTAGGTTCCCAGGAGAAAAATGCCCGCTCCGGTGAGCAAAACCCCATGCAGCCGATGACGGACGTGGCTGTCGCGGGAGGAGGAGGGGAGGGCGTCGAGGTTTTGATTCATTCAGTCCACCTTCAGAACCGCCAGGAAGGCTTCCTGGGGGATCTCCACGCGACCGATCTGCTTCATCCGTTTCTTGCCTTCTTTTTGTTTGTCCAGCAGCTTGCGCTTGCGGGAGATGTCGCCGCCGTAGCATTTGGCGGTGACGTCCTTGCGCATCGCCTTGACGGTTTCCCGGGCGATGATCTTGGCCCCGACGGCGCACTGGATGGCGACGTCGAACATTTGCCGATGGATCACCTCGCGCATGCGGGTGACCAGATCCCGGCCTCGGGTTTGGCTTTTGTCCACGTGGCAGAGGATGGAGAGGGCGTCCACCGGGTCGCCGTTGATCAGCATGTCCAGCCGCACCAGATTGGAGGGGCGGTATTCGAGAAAGTCGTAATCCAGCGAGGCGTAGCCCCGGGAGAAGGATTTGAGCCGGTCGTAGAAGTCGGTGACGACTTCGTTGAGGGGGAGTTCGTACTTGAGCAGCACCCGGGATTCGGAGACGTAGGTGACGTCTCGCTGGATGCCCCGGCGGTCGGTGCAAAGCTGCATCACCGGCCCCATGAATTCGGGGGGCAGGAGGATGGAGGCGAGGATGAAGGGCTCCTCGATGTGCGCCCGCTTGGTCGGCGGGGGGAGGTCGGCGGGGTTGTGGATCTCCTTCACCACGCCGTCGGTCATCACCACTTTGTAGACCACGGTGGGGGCGGTGGTGACCAGATCCAGGTTGAACTCCCGCTCCAGCCGCTCCTGGATGATCTCCATGTGGAGCATGCCCAAAAAGCCGCAGCGGAAGCCGAAGCCCAGGGCGGGGGAGCTTTCCGCCTCGAAAGAGACGGCGGAGTCGTTGAGGGTCAGCTTGGCGAGGGCGTCCTTGAGCTCCTCGTAGGCCCCGGTGTCTACCGGATAGAGTCCGGCGAAGACCATGGGCTTGACCTCCTTGAAGCCGGGCAGGCGCTCCTCGGCGGGTTTGCGGGCGTCGGTGATGGTGTCGCCCACCCGGGCGTCGGCCACCTCCTTGATATTGGCCATCAGGCATCCCACCTCGCCGGTGAGCAGCTCCCCCCGGTCGACGATCTTGGGGGAGAAGATGCCGATGCGCACCAGCTCGTAATCCCGCCCGGTGGCCATGAACCGCACTTTTTGCCCGACCTTGAGACTGCCTTCGAAGACCCGCACCAGGATGACCACGCCCAGGTAGTTGTCGTACCAGGAGTCGACGATGAGCGCCTTGGGGGGGACCGCTTCCCGCCCCTTGGGGGGAGGAATGCGCTGGTGGATCGCCTCCAGGATATCGTCCACCCCGACGCCGGACTTGGCCGAGGCGAGGATGGCTTGGGAGGCATCCAGGCCGATGACCTCCTCGATCTGCCGCTTCACCCCCTCCACGTCGGCGGAGGGGAGGTCGATCTTGTTGATGACCGGGATGATTTCGAGATTGTTCTCGAGGGCCAGATAGACGTTGGCCAGGGTTTGAGCTTCCACGCCCTGGGCGGCGTCCACCACCAGCAGCGCCCCTTCGCAGGCGGCCAGGGAGCGGGAGACCTCGTAGGAGAAGTCCACGTGGCCGGGGGTGTCGATGAGGTTGTAGATGTAGCTTTGGCCATCCGGCGCGGTGTAGTTCAGCCGCACCGACTGGGCCTTGATGGTGATGCCCCGCTCCCGCTCGATGTCCATGGAATCCAGGACTTGGTCGGTCATCTCCCGCTGGGAGAGGGTTCCGGTGCGCTCGATCAGGCGGTCGGCCAGGGTGCTTTTGCCATGGTCGATGTGGGCGATGATGGAAAAATTGCGGATTTGCTGCTGGGACACGGCGACTCGCGGAAACACGGGCTGGGGATGAGAATTAAAGAGCGGCGATTGAGCCCCCCACTCTATCAGATTCATCCCCTTCCGGCAATGGCGCACGGGGTCGTCGGCGCTGCGGAGGCGTTCGAGGGTGCGTCGGCGTCATCCCACCGAATTTTTCGGGAGCAGGGTTTCCTGGGCGATGCGGAGGGCTTTGGCCAGGGCTTGGAGTTTGCTCGGGGCGCAACCCCGTCCGTTCGAGGGACGGAGGTCATTTCCCAAACGTCAGTTTCATTCCCAGGATCATCCCGGCGAGAAAAAAGATGGCGATGTTGGTCGCCAGCACCGGCCACGCTTTGGCGAGCCAGCCATAGACCAGCCACAGCACGGTGCTTGACAGGTAAAGGGTGAGCATCCCCAGGGAGAGGTCCGCCGCCGAGCGGGTGCGCCAGGTGCGTATAACTTGGGGCAAGAACGAGGCGGCGGTGAGGCCGCCGGCGAGATAACCCAGCCACTCGATGGCAAGGGAGGAGTTCATGGGGCGGGAGACTTTCACGGGACAGCGAGAGGAAGAGGGACGGGAGGTTTGTCGCCTGGAGGGGCGGAATTTGTCAATGGTCGATGCGCAAGGGGAAGCTTGCGGTGCCTTGCCTTTCGCCGCGACGGCGCCACAATAAACCATCGCAAGCCCTGCCCGATGGGATTGAACGGAATGATGGACGCCATGCCCCCTCCAGCGATGCGGAGCCAGGGGTTGAGGAAGGTTGCTGACAAACGATGACATCGCCCCCGCACTCCCCCGCGCTGTTCCTGGAACCCTTCGCCGCTCCGCCCCCGGAGCCGTCCGACGAGGAGACGATCCGGCGGCGCATGGAGCCGATCCTGACGGAACTGGGGGCGTGGCGACGCCAACGGACGGGATTTCTCGGCCTGCCGTTTTGTCTGGAGGAGTTGGAGAAGGTCCACTACTGGGCCAAACGGATCCGGGAGCGGGCGCTGCGCCTGGTGGTGTTCGGCCTGGGCGGAAGCTCCCTGGGCGGGGAGATGCTGGTCTCCGCCCTGGGAGGGGATGGCCTGTCGGTGCGTTTTGTCGACAATGTGGACCCCGACGCCATGGCGGAAGTGGCCCTCATCGACTGGCGGGAGAGCTTTCTGCTGGTGATCAGCAAATCCGGCGGCACGCTGGAGACCCTGGCGCAATTCTTGACCACCTTGCCCGACTTGCACCATCAGTTGGGACGGCGGTTGGCGGACCATGCGGCGGTGATCACCGACCATCCAGAGACCCCCATGGGGCGCATCGCCGCCTGGCACGGGATTCCGGTGATTCCCCATCCGGCGGTGGGGGGGCGGTTTTCCGCGCTGTCGGTGGTGGGGTTGCTGCCGGCGGCGGCGGCGGGCGTGGCGGTGGATGAACTGATCCACGCGGCGGCGCTTCAGGCCGAGGCGTGCGCCCGTCCCGTGCTGGAGGAGAATCCTGGGGCTGCGATGGGGGCGGACCTCTATCGTTGGTTGCAGCAGGGCCGCACCACGGCGGTGTGGTGGCATTACGGCGACCGATTGGCCCAGGTGGCGGCGTGGTACGCCCAGTTGAGCGCGGAAAGTCTGGGAAAACGGACCGGCGGAGCGGGCGAGGGGACCGGGCGTTGCGTGGGGTTGACCCCCATCGTCGCCCGAGGGACGACGGATCAGCATTCTCAGTTGCAACTCCACCTGGACGGCCCCCCGGACAAGCAGTTCACCTTTTTGTACGATCCCCGGCTGGCCCTGAAGGGGCGCGGGATTCCCCCGCTGCCGGAGGGCTTTTCCGCGGTCGAGGAACCGGCGCTGTGGGCCAGTTGCGCGCCCTTGCGGGGGCAAACCACGGGGCGGCTGTTCGAGGCGGAATTTTTGGGGGTGCGGGAGAGCTTGGCCGTCAGCGGTGCCCCGGTGCGCACCTTTCACCTGCCCGAGGGGGGCGTGGCGGCGCTGGGAGAGTTGATCGTGCTGCTGGAGACCGAGACAGTGGTCGCCGGGCGGCTCTTGGGGGTGGATCCCTTCGACCAACCGGCGGTGGAAGATGGAAAACAGCGCGCCAAACGTCGACTGCTGGCCAGCGGCGCGACTTGAACGGTTGGCGTAGAGGCTTTTCCCGGCGATGTCCGATGGGTGGGGCCTGCCGGTTGGAGGATGTACCGAGGTGGTCAAGAGGTTATATTCAGTTCTCTGTGGTGATCCGAGGGGAACCACACTTTGAGGGCGGGATCATGCCCGCGCCAGGGAGAAACGTATGAGCCAAGGTAACTTCCATGCCAAGCGCGTCGCTGCGGTGACCAGGCAATTGGCCAAGCAGGGGATCGTCAATCCCCGGCAAGTGATCCTGGACGCCACCACCGCTCAACTGTACGAGGAGATCGTGCGGCGGGGCGAGGCGCAGATCGTCCACGGCGGGCCGGTGGCGGTGTTGACTGGCATCTACACCGGACGCAGCGCCAACGACAAGTTCGTGGTGAAGGACGGTTCCAGCCAGAAGCACGTGGCCTGGGGCAAGGTCAATCGGCCCTACGAAGGGGACTACGCCCGCCTGAAGCAGCGGATGATGGCCTTTTTGCAGGGGCGCGACCTTTTTGTGCAGGATTGTCGGGTGGGGGCGGATCCGGCGCATCAGCGCAAGGTGCGGATCCTCACCATGTGGGCGTGGCAGTCGTTGTTCGCCCGCAACATGTTCATCCATCCCCGGGGCTTCGACAACGACAAGGTGGATTTGCCCAACTACACGGTCATCGCCGCGCCTGGGTTCAAGGCGGATCCCTCCATCGATTCCACCCGTTCCGAGGCCTTCATCGTCCTCAACCTCAAGGAGCGGGAGGTGTTGATTGGCGGCACCGGTTACGGCGGCGAGATCAAGAAGTCCATCTTCACGGTGATGAACTACCTCCTGCCCCTGGAGGGGGTGCTGCCGATGCATTGCAGCGCCAACATCGGCGAGAAGGGCGACACGGCCATCTTCTTTGGTCTGTCCGGCACCGGCAAGACCACCCTTTCCACCGACTCCCGGCGCAAGATGATCGGCGACGACGAGCATGGCTGGTCGGATCGCGGGGTGTTCAACTTCGAGGGGGGATGCTACGCCAAGGTGATTCGCCTCTCCCCTTCCGCCGAGCCGGAAATTTGGGCCAACACCCGCAAGTTCGGCACGGTGATGGAAAACGTGGTGATGGATCCCGTCTCCCGCCGGGTGGATCTGGACAGCGAGGCCATCACGGAAAATACCCGGGCCTGCTATCCGTTGTCGTCGTTGGACAACGTGCAGGAGGACGGGTTGGGCAATCATCCCGAGCATGTGATCATGCTTACCGCCGATGCCTTCGGCATTTTGCCGCCGGTCTCCCGGTTGACGCCGGAGCAGGCGATGTTCCACTTCCTGTCGGGATACACCGCCAAGTTGGCGGGGACCGAGCGGGGGGTGAAGGATCCCCAGGCCACCTTCTCCACCTGTTTCGGGGCACCGTTCATGGTGCATGATCCGGTGGTTTACGGCGAGATGCTGCGGGACAAGTTGGCCAAGACCCACGCCAAGTGTTGGTTGGTCAACACTGGTTGGACCGGCGGGGCCTATGGCGAGGGGTATCGGATGCCGATTCTCGAAACCCGCGCCATCATCAACGGCATTTTGTCCGGGGCTCTGGACAAGGCCGAGACCCGCTTGGACGGCGTGTTTGGTCTGCACGTGCCCAAGGCGGTGGCGGATGTGGATCCGGTGCGTTTGGATCCCCGCAAGACCTGGAAGAACGTCAAGGCGTTTGACGAGAAGGCCAAGCATTTGGCCGGTCAGTTCGCCGACAACTTCGCCCAGTACGCCCCTCGGGTGGCGGAAGAGGTTCGGGCGTGCGCCGGTCGTTGACGGCGGGGTTGGTTTGACGTAATGCATTAAGGATGGAATCGGACGCCGTCCGCCGGAGTTTTCCGGCGGGCGGTTCGGTTTTTCCGGTGGGGCGGTTTTTTGGGGGGGCAGCGCGGAAGAGGATGGGGCCGACATGGGACGCCAGGGATTGTTCGTGGTTGGAGCGTTATGCGGGTTTCTTTATTCCGGCGTGGTTTGGGCGGAGGCCAAGATTACGCAGGAGATTGCATCCATCACCGTGCCTCATGGGACCAAGCAGGTGACGGTGACGCGGGAGCAGGATCCTTCGGCGGTGATTGATCCGGTATTTGCCCGGGTTTCTCGGCCGTGTCCGCCGTATTGTGCGCAGCCGATGGTGGTTTTGCCGCGGGTTCAGACCATTGGCGAGGTGGAGTTGATTGATTTCATGCGGACGCATTTGAAGGCGGGGACGGGTGTGTTGGTGGATGCCCGGACGCCGGATTGGCATGCCAAGGGGACGATTCCGGGTTCGATCAATGTTCCGTACACCGATGTCAATCCGTCGTTGGGGGCGGATGAGATGGTGATTGAGAAGGCGTTGGAGCGTTTTGGGGTCCGGAACGGGGATTTTTCCAAGGCCAAGTCGTTGGTGTTGTGGTGTAATGGTTCGTGGTGTGGACAGTCTCCGACGGCGATTCGGGGGTTGGTGGAGTTGGGGTATCCCAGGGAGAAATTATTTTATTATCGGGGTGGGATGCAGGCGTGGAAGATTTATGGTCTGACGGTGGTTCCGCCGGCGGAGGGGGAGTAATTGCTTTTGATCTTTTGCTTTTACAAGTAAAAAAAGGTGAAGGGGGGTCAGGGGGGACAGTTCTCTGTCCCCCCTGGCTTTTAGCTTTTGCTTTTAGCTTTTGCTTTTAGCTTTTGCTTTTAGCTTTAGCTTTTGCTTCTAGCTTTTGCTCTTAGCTTTTGCCTTTCAGCGCGCAATGCGAAAAAAGCCCATTCCGCGTTTTTTGCGGAATGGGCTCGCGCGCCGCCCTTGTCGTTGAGGATCATCGTTTTGGGATGATCCTCAACGACATTTGCCCGAGGGAGGGGAAGTACTCAGGCCGCCAGTTCGCGGAGTCGCTTGGCCACGCCTTCCGGCAGGTCGATGGGGGCGAAGAGTTCGGCGGGAAAGAGGTAGTCCTCACCGGATTCATCCTTCAGGCGGACCATTCCTCGTTGCGCCGCTTGGGGATCGGGAATCAAGGGATAGATTTTGCGTGATTCCAGACTGGCCGGGTAGGCGGCGTTGTCCAGGCAGATGACGAATTGGGTTTTGCACATGGGGCGTGATTTCGCTTTCTGGGGGTATTTGATGATGATATCTTGACCATCATGGGGTGATGGAGCAAGGCTCGTTCTTGGATGAGCTTCCGGACTAACTTCCAAGAGTTATGGAGATGAATGATGGTACCGTATAAGGCGATCTCAATCGTTAGGATGAGTGATAAGGCAATATATGACCTGTTGATGGGGATTTTCCAGGAAATTGGCCTAACAGTGGAAAATTCCAATTTTAGGCACGATGGGACGCAGATCGATAAGGATAGATTCCTGAAAATCGCCGAGGATTACACCTTTATTTTTACTGAGTTTCTCTTTATTATTAAGGAAGATTCTAGCGGTAGTAGGGTGGTGGTTAATGCAGAAAGAAATAATGAAAATTATATTGACAACGTGACAATCGGAACTGCTAGTGGGAATCCGGTAACTGTTGTTAAGGATAAGATGATGGAGTTTGTTGTTGCCCTCTCTAAGTCTCCTAAAGTGGTTCAGCCAAGTAGGTTGCTATCCACCTTTTTGGGAGACGAGAACAATTTGTATCTCCAGGCTAGAGAGGCGGAGATTGAGAGGCTTACTAATGCCTCCAGGTCTATAATTGTCGATCAGCAGGATTTTCTTAAAGAGCGTGAGAGGCAATATAGTGAGTTATTTGATAAGGTCCGCAGAGATTTTGAGGAAAAGGATGGAAAACTGGAGTTACAGTTTGCTGAACGTAAGAGCAAATTAGATGAAGAGGCTTTGGCGAAGAAACGCCAATTGGAAGAGTATGAAGAAGAACTAAATAAGAAGGCAGAAGAATTAAGAGATGGCGAGGCAAGACATGAGCGGCGAAAGATCCGGGAGGACATCAAGAAAGAATTGAAGGTTAGAAGTGAGGTGTTTAAATTAACAAGCGGCACCATGAGGAATCGATGGGCTGTGCATGGCCTGTGCATCATGTTATTGATGGTTTTTGGCGGATTGTTTTGGAATAAAATGAGCAGTCTCCCGTCTGTGCTGGATTTATTCCATTATCTTTCGTTAGGCGGTTTGGCTTTTGCGTTCAGTGGCACGGCTATTTACTATCTAAAATGGCAGAATAGCTGGTTTCAACAGCTTGCCCAAGAAGAGTTGCGTTTGAAACGCATGGAGTTGGACATTGATCGCGCCAGTTGGGTGGCGGAAATGATGGTGGAAATGGAAAGAGAGTTTCATGAAGGATTTTATGAAACTGAAGTGGCGAAAAATTTGTTCGACCGTCTGACCGCCAACATGTTCACCGATTCGCAACGCCCCGAAACCGTTCATCATCCCGTGGATCAATTGGCATCGGCGCTGCTGGGCAGCGCGGCTAACGTCAAATTGAGACTACCGGGAGGCAGCGAAATCGATCTTGACAAAAAGGGCATCAAGGATATGAGCGAGCAGAAAGCGCAGGCGGGGAGGTGACTGATTGTCCCGCATTCGCCATGGCGGGCCATGGGAGGGATCAGGCGGGGGAGTGGCGTCCCAATCCTTCGGCCAGGAGGGTGGAGGCCAGGGCGTTGAGGCTCACGCCTTCCCGTTTGGCCTGACGGGCGAGGGCGGCGTGGAGGGATTTGGGAACCCGCATCCGCCATTGTCCGCTAAATTTTTCCTGGGACTGGGGTTTGGGGATGGGGCGTCCCAAGGCGCGGGCGGCTTCCAACCAGGAAAGCGCCGCCTCTTGACCGTTGGCCATGGCTTCCTCGATGGTTTCGCCATCCGACATGCAGCCCGGAAGGTCGGGGTATTCGACGAAGTAACCCCCGCCTTCTTCCGCGCTCAAGCGCCGGATGGAGCATGGGTATTCCAGGTCAGTCATGGTTCGCTTCCTCGATGCGCTGAAGCATTTCCAGCAGCTTGCGGACGTAGATCGGTTTGACCGGTTTGTGGGCGGGAATGCACACCATGTCCATCACCAGGGGATGGGAGAAGACGACGTGACTTCCCCGAGGATTGCGCACTTCAACGCCAAATTTCGCCGCGACGGTTTGCAACTCCTCAATGCGCCAATCGCGAGGGTTGTTGCGCATTCGCAGGAGGGTCTTTTCGTCGCTTGTCATGGCCAAATGATACCGCCCGAGGAACCACTTATGCAACACCGATTTTCGGATTGATTCCCCCAATCAAGGGGGCGCGCTAAACCACGCCACGGTGCGGGCGAGGCCCTCTTCCAGGGGGATGCGGGGTTGCCATCCGGTGGCCTGTTGCAAGCGGGTGGTGACGGCCTGGAGCAGCATCACCTGATCGGGACGGTAGGGAATATCGCCGAAGCCCAGGGGGAGGGCGGGGTCGATGGCGTCCCGGAGGGCTTCGATGGTCTGGCGCAGCGGCGGGGCGGATCCAGAGCCCAGATTGAAGACCCCTTCCGCCGTGGGAGTTTCGAGGAGTCGGGCCAGGGCGTCGGCGGCGTCCTCGACGTAGAGGAAGTCCCAGAGCTGTTCGCCCGGCGTGAGGGCCGGACGTTTTCCCGCCAGCAGTTCGCGAATCAGGGTGGGGATCATCCATCCGGGGTGATCCAAGGGGCCGAAGGTGGAAAAGATGCGCACCCAGACGAACCCCATCCGCCGCTCCCGGCAGATGATTTCGCTCATCAAACGGGTGGAGAGCTTGGCGGCACCGTACAGGGTGGTGGGGCGGGTGGGGGTGGATTCATCCTGGGGGGCGTTGTGGGGTCCGTATTCCGCCTGGGAGCCCACGCCAAGGAAGCGGGTCGCGCCGCTCTCCGCCGCCAGTTGGATCAAGCGCAGGGTCAGGCCCACGTTGTCCGCCTGGCTGGGATCGTTGCGGGCGGTGTTCATCACCCCGCCCCACGCCAGATGAGCCAACGCCTCGGGACGAAACGTCGCCAACAACGGACGCAACGGCTCCGCATCGTTCCAGCCGCCGGGAATCACCCGCAGCCGGGGATGTTCGAGCAGCGCCCGAATGCGCCAGGGGTCCGACGCGGAACGCAACGGAATGGCGACCTCATGGCCGCTCTCCAGCAGCCGCGCCAACAGCCAGGAGCCGACAAATCCCGTGGAGCCGGTGAGAAAGATGCGCACGTTTGGGAGCCTTGAGGGGGTTGTCGCTGGGAATATCCTTGGGTGAAAATCGGGTCGCCTTCGGCGACGATTGGGCGCGCTGCGCCAAAGCAAAAAACGCTTTGGCTTCTCTTGAAAGCGCGCCTAAAAAACTGCAAAATCAAATGCGAAAGTCAAAACCGTAGGGCTCTGCCCTACAACCCGCCAGGGCAATGATTGCCCTGGACCCGCAGTCGCAAAAGCAGGACGCGATTTGTTACGTCCTGTTCCTGGAGAACAGCACCGACAACGCCGCCTTGGCCTTCACCGCCAACGGTACCTTGGCCGGATAAATCCGACTCTGAAGAAAATAGCCGTAATAAAAACGATAGGCCAAATCCGTCGCCTTGCGCCCCAACTCGGTGCGACGCAACCGCTCCACCTCCGGCAACCAACGATCCAACCAGGGATGATCCACCAACATGGGGAACATCCGATGATAGGTCTCCACCTTCTCCTTGAACGCCTCGGGAAAATTGAGCAACGAACGGGTGAACTGACTCTCCCACGACGCCGCCCCCGGCTCCAACCAACCATGGGCCACGCAATATTCGGTAATTTCCGTGCCGGGATAGGGCTGGAAAATCGAGGCGTCGGCAAAATCCGCACGACACTCCCGATTGAGATCCACCGTCAACTGGAGATCCGCCTCCGTCTCCCCCGGCAACCCCAACATGTTGAGGGAGTAGATGCGAATCCCCCGCTCCCGAATCAAACCATAGGCGGTGCGCACGTCGTCGCTGGACATGTTGCGCCGTAACACCTGATTGCGGATGGTCTCGTTGCCGCACTCCACCGCAATGCTGATGGCGTGACAACCGGAACGCTGCAAGGCGTCCACATACTCGGCGTGAACCATGTTGGGCCGGGCGTAACAAAGATACGGCAATCCAATCTCCCTGGGATACCGCTCGGCGAACTCCGCCAACCACGCCTTGTTCACCCCGAAAACATCGTCATGAAACTTCAGGAATTGGGTCGGATATTTCCGAATCACCTGCTGAATTTCATCGAGAAAGCGCGAGACGCTCTTGGCCCGGACAATCTTGCCCATCTCCTTGCCACGATACATGGCGTTGTATTGATGGTTGAAACAATAGGAACACTTGTACGGACACCCCCGCCCAGCGAAAAACGAACGAATGGGCATCTCCCGCTGAATCCACGAAGCCTCGTAGAGCATGTCCCGATCCGGGTGGGGGAGGGCGTCCAGATCGGGAACCAGGGGGGCGGGACGGTTGCGCACGATCTCGCCGCCCGGCAGCTTGAGATGAAAATTGGAGACGTCGGCCATGGCCGAACTCCCCAACGAACCGATCAAGGCGGGAAACGCCGCATCCCCCTCGCCGACACAAATGGCGTCCACCCCCTCCTTTTCGATGAAATCCGGGAAAAAGGTGGGATGCGCCCCGCCAAAGATGGAAAACGCCCCGGTGGCCTGCTTCAAAATACGGTTCATCCCGAGAAATTTATTGGAGTCGGTGGAGGTGATGGAGTAGGCCAGGGCGTCGGGCTGAAACGATTGCAACCGCGCCATCGCCCCCTTGGGATCGGGATCATACTCCTGAAAAATCACCGAATGGCCGTCCCGCTTGAGAATCGCCGCCAGCAGCGGAATGGAAAAAAGCTCGGCGTGGCCGATGCGGTCGATGACGAAGGCCACCCGACGAGGGCTGTTCTTGCGTCCGGGCGCCGCCGACGGAACAAAGGTCAGGGGCTGGGCGGGGGCTTCGGCGGGGGAGGGAGGATTCATCAGGGGAGGTCCGTCACAGGGAGAGGGAGAGGAGAGGCGCTGGGGGAATCCTTCCCCCCCATGATTTCAAACTTTGGCGGCGGATGCAAAATTCCGTTTCAAACCCGGCGTCCCCGGCGGATCAGACCCCACCCCAGCAACCCCAACGTCACGGCCAGGGAGGCCAGGGAGATTTTCAACCCCAGGGGAAACAGGGGCGGTTGATAGATCATCTCCACGGCGTGCTCCCCCGGCGGCAGGCAGAGGCCGCGAAAATTCAGATTGACCCGCTCCAGCGGCACCGGTTGGCCATCCACCCGCGCCGACCACCCCTCGGCCCAGGATTCATTCACCACCAGCAGGGTCGTCCCCTCGGCCCAGGCTTGCAGGCGCAGGGTGTTGGCGGTGCGACCGCTCCTCTCGATCCGTCCTCCGGCGGGGGCGGCTCCTCCGGCGAGGCAGGCGGGGGTCCGCTCCACCAGGACGGTTCGTTCCAATCCGTTCACCCGCTTCCGCAGCCAACGGAGCTGATCCTCCTCGGCGGCGATTTCCACCACCTCCTCGGCGAAAAAGGCCCGGGGGGCGACCCCGGGATTTTCCAACACGGTGAAGCGTCCATTCGCCGTTTTCAACGCTACGGGATACTCCCCCTCGACCCACTCCGGCAGGGCACCCGCCCCGGCGATGAGATAATCCACCCCGGCGGCGTCGAGAAACGCCTTGGGCATCGCCCCCTTGGCGATCTCATCCATCAACAGTTGATAACGCCGCAACGGGGCGGACTCGTAGCTTTGCAAGGTTTCCAGCCCGAACAGCACCGGCTGGGTGAAATAGGGCAACCCCCCCGGCAGACTGAAAATCCGCAACGCCCCCCGCTCTTGTTGTCGATCCCGCAAAAAGGCGATGAGTTCGCCATGGCGGGATTCATCGAAGAGGTTGCGATACCGCTCCTCGGGCCGGTCGTCGGAGAGATCCCCCCGGTTGGCGAGGAAAAATCCCCCGACCAGCGCCAGCCAAAAGGCGAGAAACATCCCCCCCAGGCGCTTGTCCCGCCACATTCGCCAGGCCATGCCCCAGCCGGCCAAGGCCAGGGCCGTCACCGCCACGGTGGGCAGAAGTCGGGGCTTGAACACCCAAAATCCCGCCAGGATCAACAGCACCGGAGCCCCGAATCGGCGGGGCCACTCCCACAGCAGTTGACGGGGCTTCTCCTCGGGCAGGGCGTCGCTCAACAGGGCGTGGAAGCCCACGGCGGTAAGCAGCGCCACGGCGAAGAGCAACATGGGCAGGAGCCGATAGGCGGCGTTGGCCCCGGAATGCCCAGGCAGAAGTCGCAGGGCGTCGAAGAGTCCGAAGGGAAAGATGCACAGCAGGGCGAATCCCCCCAGCCACAGGGCGACTCGCCGCAGGTGTCCATCCCCCCAATGGGCCGCGACCAGCAAAGGGAGGTTGACCAGTCCGATGAAGAGCAGGGAGTGGCGGTGCAGGTCGGCCAACAGCAACTGGGGTGCCCGCTCGAATCCCTGGTAGATGGAGGGTGCCAGATGTCCCGCCGCGGCAAAGCGCGACGAGGCGGCCAAATGGTCCGCCACCGGCAGCAGCAGGACCATGGCCAAGCCCAACCCCAGGCCGAAGGGAACGGCCAGGGTCGCCGCCCAGCGCAACAGTTGGCCCGGCTGACGCCAGGGGGGGTGGGGGGGATCCCGGGAGAGGTCGAACCAGACGTATCCCGCCACGACGAACAAATTATAGATCATGTCCGAGGGGCGGCCGTTGAAGGCCATCCAACCCAATCCCAACGCCCCCAGGGCCATCCACAAGGGGGGATTGTTTTCCCGTCGCAGTTTGAGAAAAATCAGCAGCAGAAAGGGGATCCACAGGGTGGTGGCGGTCAGGGAGAGGTCGTAGAGATACCACAGATGGTAGCCGCTGTAGGCCCAGACCACCGCCCCCAGGGTCGCCGCCGCCGCCGACAGCCGCTCCTCCCGGGCGAAGAGATAAAAAAAGGTCATGGCCAGGAAGGTGTGGAAGGTTCCCACCAAAATCGCCACATCCTCCGGCGGCAGGAGCAGGGTCAGCCAGGATTCCAGGGCGGGAAAGCTGCTCACCGCCCACAGTTCGCCGCCCCCCCCCTCGAAGGGGTTCCAGAAGGGGATTTCGCCGTGTTGCAAGGCGTAAGCGATGGCGTGAAGCTTGGGAATGAGGAAGCGGTAGTTGTCGTTGGTGAGGGAAAAAAGGGGGTTGGCCGGGCTGCCCAGGGCGTCCCGCCCCAGCAGCAGATAAAACCCGGCCTGCAACGCCGGAATCAACGCGATCAGCCAAAACGGGCGGAAGCGGAACTCCGGGACGACGGGCGGGTGGGGAGGATGGTGATCCCCATGGGGCCTTGCAAGGCGATGTCCGACAGATGC
>JADGAP010000180.1 GCA_015231965.1 Magnetococcales bacterium
CGTCCATTGAATGAAAACGAGGTGACCCGTCTGGCCAAGTCTCGTGGTTGAGCGCTCACACGGCGGACGCCTGGAGGCGTGAAACGGGACGATCAGTCGCCCACTGATCCATCGATCTTTGAAAATCGAGTACGATCATGCTATTAAATGGGAGAGGTTCCCCCGCACTCGCGGGGATAGACCGAATGGGGCCAAGTGGTGCTCGCAATGGCTATAGGTTCCCCCGCACTCGCGGGGATAGACCCCTTATAATAGGGCACCTACCCATCAACCTCAAGGTTCCCCCGCACTCGCGGGGATAGACCCAACAGGGCAAGGGCAAGGGGGGCAAGGGGGCAGGTTCCCCCGCACTCGCGGGGATAGACCTGCCCGACATGGACAAACTCTCCCCCCACTTTGGGTTCCCCCGCACTCGCGGGGATAGACCGAATATCTCCGCCACCGGGCGCCGCCGCACGATGGTTCCCCCGCACTCGCGGGGATAGACCCAGTAAGGGCACCAACCGACAGACACCTAAGGAGGTTCCCCCGCACTCGCGGGGATAGACCCTGGTTAAGTCGACGCGAAAGGACACGACCACCGGTTCCCCCGCACTCGCGGGGATAGACCTGTGCCAGGTCACTCCCATATACCCATGTTGTTGGTTCCCCCGCACTCGCGGGGATAGACCGGGGGTAGGGGTAGGGCAAGGGGGTAAGGGGCAGGTTCCCCCGCACTCGCGGGGATAGACCCTGGTGTTTGGAAGCGTAGCGGTCGAGGTTCTTGGTTCCCCCGCACTCGCGGGGATAGACCGGGTAGGGGTAGGGCAAGGGTAGGGGTAGGGCAGGTTCCCCCGCACTCGCGGGGATAGACCCCTGACCGGTGGGGCCGTCACTGCTGACTCTGGGGTTCCCCCGCACTCGCGGGGATAGACCCCCTCTGGCCATCGCCGCCGCGCATACCCTGGGGGTTCCCCCGCACTCGCGGGGATAGACCTCTGATTCTTTTTCCACTGATCGTCTCCCATGTGGTTCCCCCGCACTCGCGGGGATAGACCCGCGGCTGGACGGGCATCGGATATCACTACGTCGGTTCCCCCGCACTCGCGGGGATAGACCCCCGGCTCCAAATTCTGCGACCCGATCTCAGCGGGTTCCCCCGCACTCGCGGGGATAGACCTCCCATCCCGGACGGCGCTGGTCAGAGCCCGAGGGTTCCCCCGCACTCGCGGGGATAGACCCTCCTCATAGCTGATCTTGCCCGCCAGATGCGTGGTTCCCCCGCACTCGCGGGGATAGACCGGAGGTGGACGAGGAGGAGACATTGCTCCATCTGGTTCCCCCGCACTCGCGGGGATAGACCCCCGGCGGGCCGGTTCAGACCGCGCACCCATGAGGTTCCCCCGCACTCGCGGGGATAGACCTGAGGTTCGTCTTGTACTGGAACCCCCAGGCTTGGTTCCCCCGCACTCGCGGGGATAGACCCAAGGACTACAACCCTGCGGGTATGACCCCTGAGGTTCCCCCGCACTCGCGGGGATAGACCCGAATCCCAAGCGCATCAATCCGGGTTATTGGGGGTTCCCCCGCACTCGCGGGGATAGACCGTGGAATGCTGAGGCGATGAAAACCGGAATGCGGGTTCCCCCGCACTCGCGGGGATAGACCGTCGGAGGCGATCTTGCGCGCTCCGGACCCCTGGGTTCCCCCGCACTCGCGGGGATAGACCTTCCCGCGCCCGCAGTTGACGAACTCCCGGTAAGGTTCCCCCGCACTCGCGGGGATAGACCTGGGGGCGCGCCAGGCCCCGATATCCACATCTGGGTTCCCCCGCACTCGCGGGGATAGACCCCAAGCCGCCCGCGCCGCCCGCTTCAGCCGCGCCGCCGGTTCCCCCGCACTCGCGGGGATAGACCGTGGTTCATTGACAACAAAAACAGCCTGCGCATGGTTCCCCCGCACTCGCGGGGATAGACCTGCTGGCCAGGGACGAGGCGCGAGAGGTCGTCAGGTTCCCCCGCACTCGCGGGGATAGACCATATCTTGATTTTGTTCTGTTTCATCCTTCGGTGGTTCCCCCGCACTCGCGGGGATAGACCCAGCGACGTAAGGGGCTACTCCGATGCCGCCTTGGTTCCCCCGCACTCGCGGGGATAGACCCCCATGGAGGCGACCCTTGTCCGGCTCCCTCCGGGTTCCCCCGCACTCGCGGGGATAGACCGATGGAGCGGGGGGCGGCGGAAGGGGAGGGTATGGTTCCCCCGCACTCGCGGGGATAGACCCTCCATCGCCGCCAATGCCATCACATCGCTGCTGGTTCCCCCGCACTCGCGGGGATAGACCCGGCGACTGGACCGGGTCTCTCCCGCTCTGGTTGGTTCCCCCGCACTCGCGGGGATAGACCGCCATGATTGAGGAGCCGATCCGCCTCGATTTGGGTTCCCCCGCACTCGCGGGGATAGACCGTCTTTCACAAAGGGCAGGCGCGCTACAAGTGCGGTTCCCCCGCACTCGCGGGGATAGACCCGTCATGATCCAGGAGATCACCCGCGTCCTCGTGGTTCCCCCGCACTCGCGGGGATAGACCCCGTTTGTCGAAGGCGGCCGGGGGCCGGAGGGCGGTTCCCCCGCACTCGCGGGGATAGACCCCGCTTGGCCGATTCCTTTAGAGACTTTTGTTTGGTTCCCCCGCACTCGCGGGGATAGACCGCCGGAAGAGCCGACGACGTCGGCGTATGCGGAGGTTCCCCCGCACTCGCGGGGATAGACCCCCGCTGGACTACCGGGAGCGGGACTTGCGCCTGGTTCCCCCGCACTCGCGGGGATAGACCGCCGGTGGCGCGGGTTTACGGCGTCCACAAGTGGGTTCCCCCGCACTCGCGGGGATAGACCTGCTTGGAAAGACCTTTGGGGATGCCTTTCCAAGGTTCCCCCGCACTCGCGGGGATAGACCCCCGTTTTCAGATCGTGGAGTTTCCTCCCGAACGGTTCCCCCGCACTCGCGGGGATAGACCGTTGCACGGGCGGGAATTTTTGTCAAGGAGGAGGTTCCCCCGCACTCGCGGGGATAGACCCTGGCAGCTGACGCAGCACTATCCCGCCGTCGCGGTTCCCCCGCACTCGCGGGGATAGACCGATTGGTGTTCATCATGCGGAGCCTCCTTGTGGGGTTCCCCCGCACTCGCGGGGATAGACCTTTTTGTCGCTTGCGCCACTCCGATGGGCTCCGGGTTCCCCCGCACTCGCGGGGATAGACCCTTCATCCAGAACAAGGTTTTGTTCGCGGATTTGGTTCCCCCGCACTCGCGGGGATAGACCCCCGATCCTCCCAGAGCCTCCATGGACCTGTCCGGTTCCCCCGCACTCGCGGGGATAGACCGGATGTTTGACGGGGTGTCCAGGGCTGCGCCGCGGTTCCCCCGCACTCGCGGGGATAGACCTCATCCCAGCAGGATCAAGGTTTAGCGCCATCAGGTTCCCCCGCACTCGCGGGGATAGACCGGGCAGAAATTCCGGGTTATTGCGCCGCACCTCGGTTCCCCCGCACTCGCGGGGATAGACCCGTCCGAGTTTCCGCGTTCAACCGGCCCGGTTAGGTTCCCCCGCACTCGCGGGGATAGACCGGTGATGACCGTAGCCCCGATGGCATAGCCCGCGGTTCCCCCGCACTCGCGGGGATAGACCCTCCTTGATTCCGCTCTGGAGTTGGGTAGCGTCGGTTCCCCCGCACTCGCGGGGATAGACCCCATCCGCCTTTGCGATCCCACTCGGTGGCCAGCGGTTCCCCCGCACTCGCGGGGATAGACCCTCACTGTCTGGACGGGCCACACTGGGACAGGCGGTTCCCCCGCACTCGCGGGGATAGACCTTCCCCGTCGGGGTGTAGCTGATCTCCAGCGTGGGTTCCCCCGCACTCGCGGGGATAGACCTCGATCAGCACCCCGCACCCGCCCGCGACGATCGGTTCCCCCGCACTCGCGGGGATAGACCTTTCACCCCCTCCTTGGCCATCACGTCCCCGATGGTTCCCCCGCACTCGCGGGGATAGACCCGCCGCCAGGATCGCCAGGATCGCCCAACCCAAGGTTCCCCCGCACTCGCGGGGATAGACCGCGACCGGGAATCGCGATGTTGAAGGTTGTTGGGTTCCCCCGCACTCGCGGGGATAGACCCAGAAAAAGAGGCGAGGCGCATTTTTTTCTGGGGGTTCCCCCGCACTCGCGGGGATAGACCGCCGGGGCCACCAGGAGCATATGAGATGAGCATGGTTCCCCCGCACTCGCGGGGATAGACCATCGTCAGCGACGGCGGGGCCGTAGGGGAGGGGGGTTCCCCCGCACTCGCGGGGATAGACCTGGGACGCCCTGGAGGCCTCCTTCCTTCAGCGGGGTTCCCCCGCACTCGCGGGGATAGACCTTCCACGACGTAGGGTTCTGGCGCGGAGCCTTTGGTTCCCCCGCACTCGCGGGGATAGACCCCGGGGCGAGGATGGGAACCCCTCGCGTCGCCCGGTTCCCCCGCACTCGCGGGGATAGACCCCTTGGCGGCTTTCGACTGTGAGATGACTTTGCGGTTCCCCCGCACTCGCGGGGATAGACCGGACTTGCGTCGGCCCTGGGGGGAAGCCTGGGAGGTTCCCCCGCACTCGCGGGGATAGACCCTCTTCCGCGATGCTCATCCTGTGTCGTCCTCAGGTTCCCCCGCACTCGCGGGGATAGACCCGTCCTTTGAGGGACATTTGCATTTTTTTCCATGGTTCCCCCGCACTCGCGGGGATAGACCTATTGCAGGGGGAGTTCCGCCAGCCACTTGAGGGGTTCCCCCGCACTCGCGGGGATAGACCCGATTTCAGCGTAATACGCCACGTATTCATGGCGGTTCCCCCGCACTCGCGGGGATAGACCCCTTTTTTGCCTCACAGGTTTTGCCATGGGAGGGGTTCCCCCGCACTCGCGGGGATAGACCCGTTTTGCTTCCTCGTCCACCTCCGCCTTATTCGGTTCCCCCGCACTCGCGGGGATAGACCCTCTTGGCTTTCTGGCTAAACTCTCCCGCCCAAGGTTCCCCCGCACTCGCGGGGATAGACCTTTGCCAGAGGTTTCCCCATCCTGTCAAGTCGTGGTTCCCCCGCACTCGCGGGGATAGACCTGAGCGTCTAGGCAGTCAGTGACGACGAGCGCGGGTTCCCCCGCACTCGCGGGGATAGACCTCCACCGCTGGCGTCATCCTGGGCACCTACGAAGGTTCCCCCGCACTCGCGGGGATAGACCCCTCCCGACTCCCCCCCCATCCTGGAGCCTCCAGGTTCCCCCGCACTCGCGGGGATAGACCTCAGGGCGCATACCGGAAAGACGAATCTCCTCCGGTTCCCCCGCACTCGCGGGGATAGACCTATTTCGCGCTTTGCCGTCACCGGACCACACCCGGTTCCCCCGCACTCGCGGGGATAGACCCGGGACATTTTCCCCTGGCTGGGGGCGCGACCCGGTTCCCCCGCACTCGCGGGGATAGACCTGTGTCATCTCCTCTTCCAGCGCCGCATTGAGGGTTCCCCCGCACTCGCGGGGATAGACCGTCAGTGGGACCAACGCGGAACTATGCGCCCGCGGTTCCCCCGCACTCGCGGGGATAGACCTTCCATTGAAAAGTTCTTCCAGGCGCACAATGTGGTTCCCCCGCACTCGCGGGGATAGACCGTTCTGCGACCACTCCCTGAAGCCCCATCAATTGGTTCCCCCGCACTCGCGGGGATAGACCCATTTGATTCAGCTTCTCCCGCGTCTCCGGCGGGGTTCCCCCGCACTCGCGGGGATAGACCGCAACCAATCGAACGCCCCGCGCACCCCCCCTTGGTTCCCCCGCACTCGCGGGGATAGACCCTCACAGATACGACGTTGCAAAGTTTCCAAGTGGGTTCCCCCGCACTCGCGGGGATAGACCCTGATTTCAGAGCGGGCGGACGCGGGGGAGACGGGTTCCCCCGCACTCGCGGGAATAGACCTCCGCTCCCGCATAAACCCAGGGAAGATGACGAGGTTCCCCCGCACTCGCGGGGATAGACCCCTGACGTGCGGGTTGGAGACTTGGTGCGTCCCGGTTCCCCCGCACTCGCGGGGATAGACCCCGCTTGGCCGACTCTTTGAGAGACTTTTGTTTGGTTCCCCCGCACTCGCGGGGATAGACCCCCCATTCCTCAGCGTGGCGAGCGCCACAAAACGGTTCCCCCGCACTCGCGGGGATAGACCTTTTTGACGCATGGGCTTGGGCCATCCGCGCCGGGTTCCCCCGCACTCGCGGGGATAGACCTTGACGTGAATCTTGATCCGCTCTTTCTATCCAGGTTCCCCCGCACTCGCGGGGATAGACCACAGGTTTCCCCGTCCATCTTCCGCCGCAGGTAGGTTCCCCCGCACTCGCGGGGATAGACCTTTTTGAAGCATGGGCTTGGGCCATCCGCGCCGGGTTCCCCCGCACTCGCGGGGATAGACCGATGTGGGATGAGATGCTCGGCGGGAAGGAGGAGGTTCCCCCGCACTCGCGGGGATAGACCTCCGGCACACCCAAGACGACAGGCAAAAAAAATGGTTCCCCCGCACTCGCGGGGATAGACCCAGGGTCCGTCAGGGAGAGCCATCGCTGGGAGGGGTTCCCCCGCACTCGCGGGGATAGACCGCCATGACGTGCCGCCAAGAGCCCGTGGAAAGGGGTTCCCCCGCACTCGCGGGGATAGACCTCCAGATGGATTGTACCCAACTGGAGGACGCCCGGTTCCCCCGCACTCGCGGGGATAGACCTGAACGAAAAGAACGAAAAGGACGCGCGTTGGCGGTTCCCCCGCACTCGCGGGGATAGACCCCCCCCGCCCCGCCGCATTGACCTGATCGTCGTGGTTCCCCCGCACTCGCGGGGATAGACCGAATGCGGCGGAACTGGTCGAAACCTACGATTAGGTTCCCCCGCACTCGCGGGGATAGACCCTGCGCGAGGCGACGTGGAGTGATTTCGACCTGGGTTCCCCCGCACTCGCGGGGATAGACCGCCCGAGAAATCGGGCTTTTTGGTTTTTATG
>JADGAP010000181.1 GCA_015231965.1 Magnetococcales bacterium
CGCCCCCCACCCCGGACAACACCGCGATCACCCCCAGCACAAAGGTGACGCTGAACATCAAGGAGGGCCAGAACCACCAGGCGTGTTGACCATTGGGCGGGTCCGCCGCCCCCTGGGCCGCTACGTCGGCGGCCTCGGCTCCCACGCCCCCCAACGCCGCCGCCGCGATCACCCCCAAAGCCAAGGCGATGATCCAGCCCCGCCGAAGGCTCCCCGCCATTCCCTTCCCCGCCGTTCCCATAGCCACGACTCCCCTTTCCACCCAGGATGCATTCGCCGTCCCGCTCCAAGGAAAGGACGCTCGACGCCCTTTCAAGGTTTCGCGCCCGGTCCAACCCTTCCCAGAATCCTGCATCCGGGTGCCGCGGGACGCCATTTCGCAGTTACAGAAGTTGCTTTTATTAGCAGATTCTTCTGCTCAAGAAAAGGAACACGGGCGCTGCATATTGCAATATATCTAATCGGCAGGTGTATATTACGGCGGGGCTGCTCAATGATTCCATGGTGTTGTGGCTGGATTAACCGACCCGACGGCGGATAATGATTAATGATTTTTCGCGATGCGGCGGGGAACGTCGCCCCCCGGAGCCGACCCGTCGGGAGGATTTTTCACCACAAAACGGAAACTTTGCCTGCCCGATGCGATGAAGGCGTAAATTTGCTAGAATGTTCCAAAGCAGCGAGAGTTCGACAAAACTCCGGGAAAGGGTGGGCATGACGGCGAGGGCGAAGCGCGCATCGCGCCGGGTTTGGGATTTGCCGGTGCGGCTGTTTCACTGGATGTTGGCGGGGGGCTGCCTTTTGGCGTGGCTGACCGGGGGAGGAGTCGGCGGGGCGTTCCGTCACGCCCTGGCGGGATACGCCCTGCTGGGCTTGCTGATCTTTCGCCTGATCTGGGGCTTCACCGGAACCCGCCACGCCCGCTTCGGCGATTTCATCCACGGACCTGGAACGGTGTGGGCCTATCTCAAGCGGTTGTTCTCGGGGGGGGAAATCACCCACCCGGGGCACAATCCCGCCGGGGGATGGGTGATCTTGCTGTTGATGATGATGGCGGGCGCGGCCTTTTTCACCGGCGTGGCGGCCCTGGGCGAGGAGTTCGGCGAGGGGCCCCTGGGCCATCGTCTGGTGCTGGAAGAAGGAACCTGGGCGGGCCGATTCACCGCCCTGACATTGCATCGCGCGGCGGTGTGGGGGTTGCTGGGGTTGGCCGCGTTCCATCTGGCGGGCGTGCTGGCGGGAAGCGCCCTGCTGCGGCAAAATCTCATCGCCGCCATGATCACGGGACGCAAGTCGGCACCCCTCCCCCCTTCGCCCGCGGAGACCTCCCCGGCGGCGGTTCCGGTGGCGGAGGAGGTTCCCTTGCGGGGCGGGGCGGCCTTGCTGATGCTGGGGTTGGCGGGCTCCTTCGCCTTGAGCATGGGGTTGTGGGATGGCTGGCCTCCGCCGCCCCAACCGCCCATCGCCAAAGGGGGGGCGTGGGAAAAGGCGTGCGGCGATTGCCACCTGGCCTATGATCCGGCGCTGCTGCCCGTTCGCTCGTGGCGGGCCATGCTGCAACCGGGAGCGGACCATTTCGGCACCCCCCTGGATCTCGCCCCCGCCGAAATTCCCCCGCTGCGGGCGTTCGCCGAGGCGGGGGCGGCGGAGGGGCGTCCGGGGGGCAAGGCCCATCGGGTGGGGCGTTCTCTGGCCTCGGACCGCGCCGCCTTGCGCATCACCGAAACCGCCTTGTGGAAGCGTCGGCATCGGGAGATTCCCCCGGAGACGTGGAAACGCAAGCCGGTGATGAGTCGCGCCCGTTGCGAGGCCTGCCATCCCGACGCCCGGGAGGCCCGCTTTGACGGGCGACGGGTGAGGATCCCCCAAGGGAATTCATGAAACGGGCCAGCCGGTTTCCCTTTTCAAGGTGTTGAAGCGAATGGACGACTGACATGGGAGTCGCATCATGAAACATCGGGGCATTCGGATCCTGGCGCTGGGCGCCGTTTTCCTGCTGTCGTGGACCTCGGAGGGGCGAGCCGGAGCGTTCGAGGATCTGATGGAGGATTACAAGCAACAGGGGGGCGGGCCGGTGTTCAGCAGTATCGCCGGGGAGGGTTTTTGGCGCACCATTCGCGGCGACGCCAAGGACAAGTGCGAAACCTCCTGCACCGCCTGCCACACCACGGACCTCACCCGCTCCGGAACTCACTGCCACACCGGCAAGCCCATCGAGCCCATGGCCCCCAGCGTCAAGCCGGACCGCTACGCCGACGCCGAAAAGGTGGAAAAATGGTTCCGCCGCAACTGTCGGGAGGTGGTAGGGCGGGAATGCACCCCGCAGGAGAAGGGGGACGTTCTCAGCTTTCTCAAACAACAGTAGGGCACCGACGCCCAACGGCCCGTTGCGGAGAGGCAGCCCTTCGGATCCGCGCCGCCCCCTTTCAGGCGACGACCCATGACGACACCCTGGCGCGTTCCCAACGAGCCTCGTTTTCCCGGGCGGCAAACCCGCATTCCTCAGCGTCCGGGCGGGGGGAGCGTCCCGCCGCCTCGGGAGGACCAAGCGGACGAGGGTTCGTCCGACCCCTCGCCCCGCCCTCCCGGTCCCTGGGAACAGCCGACGCGCCCTCTTCCGACGCAATCCTCCCTCCCCCGCGCCGGGGGATTTTGGCTTTGGGTCGCCCTCAAGTGGATCGTTCGCCATTTTCGCGGCGTGATTAAAGTCCTTTTCCTGCTCTGGATTTTCGGCTGGGCTTTCGAGGCGTATCAGATGTTGATCCAGCCGCTGGTCCGTTTCGTCGCCTGGCTCCGGGGATGGGTTCCATGGTAGCCGGGTGATGCCGGGAGGTCGTCCGATCCTTGTTCCCAGGGGCTCTTCGGGCGGCGCGGTTCCACCCCGGAGCCACGGGGCGCCCTCCAGGCCGCTCCCCATGTTTCATTCCCAGGAGGTCCCCCCGGCCTCCTTTTTTTTGCTCCACTGTCCGACCGACCGACGCCGGAGCGGGAGGGGGCCGGGCGCATTCCGTGGATTCGACGGTGGCGGCGTGGTAGAATGACCCGTTTTGGGAAATCCCAACCGGCCATTCGGTCCATCCCGTTACCCGGCGCGGCTTTCCGGCGGATGATCTCTTCCCCTCCCACGGTTGGCGCGCCTCCCCGGCATGGTTCTGGAACAGCTCGCGCTTCACGATTTTCGCAACATCGCCAACGCCCGCTTGGCCTTCGGCCCGGGGTTGAATCTGGTCGTGGGAGGCAACGGCCAGGGCAAGAGCAATCTGCTGGAGGCGGTGGGCTTGCTGGCCTCGGGGCGGTCGTTTCGGCGGGCGACGCCGACGGTGATGCGTCGCCACGGCCAGCCCTGGTACAAGCTGGCAGCTCGGATCCACGCCCTGGGCATGGAGCATCGGCTGGAATTTTTCGCCGAGGGGCGGCGTCAGGCGGCGCGACTCGATGGCAAGCCCCTGACCTCGGCGGCGGGTCTGGGGGCGTGGATGGGGGCGGTGATCTTCACCCCCGCCTCGCTGCGACTGGTGCAGGGGGAGCCGGGGGAGCGGCGGCGCTGGCTGGATTGGACCGCCTTCGCCCTGGACCCCCGTTACGCCGCCCTGATGCGGGATTTTCAAAAGGCCCTGGCGTCGCGCAATCGTCTGCTGCAACGGGGCGGGGGCTCCGCCGCCGAACTGGACGCCTGGGAATCCCGCCTGGCCCCCCTGGGGGCGGAAGCCACTGCGGCCCGACGCTCCGCCCTGGCGGCGGTGACCCATCATTTGGGGCCGCTGCTGACGGAACTGGGGCTGGGCGGACTGGAGCTGACCGCTCGCCTGGATTCCGGCCTGCTGCGCGTCGGGGGCGAGGACGGCGGGGCGGATGAACTCGACGCGGCGGCCCTGAGCGAACGCTACGCCCGCCGCCTGCGGGAAAACCGCGACCGGGACCGGCGGGAGGGTTCCACCAGCCTGGGGCCCCATCGGGACGACGTGGCCCTGACCATGGGCGGACGCCCCCTGGTCCAGGTGGGATCGCAAGGACAGCAAAAACGGCTGGCCCTGGCCCTCAAGCTGGCGGAAGGGGCGCTGAACCTCGAACGCCGGGGCGAACCGCCCCTCTATATTCTCGACGATCCCGCCTCCGAGTTGGATCGGGAGGGGGTGGAGCGATTCTTGGACCTCCTGTCCCGGGTGGGGCGGCAGGTGTTGGCGGCCGCTTGCGCCGAAGGGGAGATCCCCTGGTCCGGCGAGCGGAGGGTCTGGCGGGTGACGGAGGGGGCGTTTCTCCCCGTGGAGCCCGCCGCCGGGGGATGACCCCCTGTTTTCGAGGGGGGGCCAGCGCCTCCTGAGATGGATCGCCCCCGTCCCGTGGACGAAGGGCGCGCATGGCGGGACTTTTTCTTCCGGAGTCTGGATTGATGAGCGAAAACGGCCACGGCAAAACCGCCCCCGAAACCTACGACGCCGACAGCATCAAGGTGCTGAAGGGGTTGGACGCGGTGCGCAAACGTCCGGGGATGTACATCGGCGACACCGACGACGGCACCGGACTGCACCACATGGTTTTCGAGGTGGTGGACAACGCCATCGACGAAGCCCTGGGCGGCTATTGCGACAAAATCGAGGTGGAGATCCACACCGACAATTCGGTCACGGTGCGGGACAACGGACGCGGCATCCCGGTGGGCATTCACCAGGAGGAGGGGCGCTCGGCGGCGGAAGTGATCATGACCGTGCTGCACTCCGGCGGCAAGTTCGATCAAAACTCCTACAAGGTCTCCGGCGGTCTCCACGGCGTGGGGGTTTCGGTGGTCAACGCCCTGTCGGAAAAGCTGGAACTGCTCATCCAGCGGGACGGGCGGGTGTGGCATCAGGAGTACCGCCTGGGCGAACCTGTGGCCCCCATGCGGGCCATCGGCGAAACCAGCCTCACCGGCACCCAGGTGACGTTTCTCCCCAGCCCGGTCATCTTTACCCAGACCGAATACTCCTTCGACATTCTCTCCCAGCGGCTGCGGGAGTTGTCCTTCCTCAACTCCGGGGTCCACATTCGCATTGTCGACCGGCGTAGCGAGAAGGAACACGATTTTCGCTACGAAGGGGGGATCCGCTCCTTTGTCGAACATCTCAACCGGGCTCGCACCCCCCTCAACGCCGCGCCGGTCCACATCTCCGACAGCCGGGACGGCGTGCTGGTGGAGGTCGCCCTGCAATGGAACGACTCCTACCAGGAGAACATTTTCTGCTTCACCAACAACATTCCCCAGCGGGACGGCGGCACCCACCTGGCCGGACTCAAGGGGGCGCTGACCCGCACCGTCAACCGCTACGCCACCGACTCCGGCCTGCTGAAAAAAGAGAAGGTGGAACTCTCCGGCGACGACTGCCGGGAAGGGCTGACGGCGGTCCTCTCGGTCAAGGTGGCCGACCCCAAATTTTCCTCCCAGACCAAGGAAAAGCTGGTCTCGTCGGAAGTGCGGACGGCGGTGGAGAACATCGTCTCGGACAAACTGGGGCAATTTTTCGAGGAGCATCCCGCCGAGGCCCGCTCCATCGTGGCCAAGACGGTGGAGGCGGCGGCGGCCCGCGAGGCGGCCCGCAAGGCCCGGGAACTCACCCGGCGCAAGAGCGCCCTGGAGATCTCCTCCTTGCCCGGCAAGTTGGCCGACTGCCAGGAACGCGACCCCGCCAAGAGTGAACTCTACCTCGTGGAAGGGGATTCGGCGGGCGGTTCGGCCAAGCAGGCCCGGGATCGCCGCCATCAGGCGGTGCTGCCGCTCAAGGGCAAGATTCTCAACGTGGAGAAGGCCCGTTTCGACAAGATCATCTCCTCGGCGGAAATCGGCACCCTGATCACGGCCCTGGGTGCCGGGGTGGGGAAGGAGGAGTATGATATCAACAAACTCCGCTACCACCGCATCATCATCATGACCGACGCCGACGTGGACGGGGCGCACATCCGCACCCTGCTGCTCACCTTCTTCTATCGCCAGTTTCCCGATTTCATCGAGCGGGGCCATTTGTACATCGCCCAGCCGCCGCTTTATCGCGTCACCCGGGGCAAGAGCGAACGCTACGTCAAGGATGAGGAGGCCCTCTCTCAATACCTGATGGAAAACGCCCTCGACGGTCTGGAACTGCGCCCCGCCCTGATCGACAGCGCGCCCTCCGGGGAGCCGGTGAAGGGCCCCGAGCTGGAACAGACCTTCAAGTCGGCGCGGCGCTACCTCTCCCTGTTGGAGCGGATGAGCCGCCGCGTCGACCGCCTGACCCTCACCTCGGCGGCGGGAATGTTGCGGCTGGAGAGCGACCTTTTGAGCGACGAGGGCCGCGCCCGCGAGGCCGCCGCCCGCCTGGCGGGGGAGTTGGCGCGGCGCGGCGTGGCCGGGGAGCGCCCCTGGGCCGAGGTCCACGCCGACCCCGAGTCGGGACGGTGGATGATCGACGCCGGACGGTACGTCCACGGGGTGAAGAGCGGTCTGCGCCTCACCCTGGCCCTGATGCGCGCCCCCGAATATCGCGAAATGCAGGAGACGGCGGCCCGCATCCACGCCCGCCTGGGCGACGCCCCCACCCTGCGCAAGGGCGAACGCAACATCCCCGTGACCAGCCTGGAACATCTGGTGGAGTGGGTGCTGGCGGAAGGACGGCGCGGTCAGGGCATCCAACGCTACAAGGGTCTGGGCGAAATGAACCCCTCCCAACTCTGGGAGACCACCATGGACCCCACCGTCCGCACCCTGTTGCAAGTCCGGGTGCAGGACGCCGTCGCCGCCGACGAGGTCTTTACCACCCTCATGGGCGACGTCGTCGAACCCCGCCGCGAGTTTATCCAAAACAACGCCCTCAACGTCGCCAACCTGGACGTGTGACGGAGGAACGCATGCTTGGCGAACTCATGGACCTCCCTAACGAGAGGTCATTCTTAGTGTGAAATTTTAGGGAGTGTTAACCAAAGAGTGATATGATATACTCCTGCCGTGTGGTGCTTTCAC
>JADGAP010000182.1 GCA_015231965.1 Magnetococcales bacterium
ATGACGTTTTCGTGGTTGGGGAGTTGGTTGCATAACCCAGGCGCCGCTTGACGATGTGTGCAACTTTCAAATGGAATTGCTATAAAATCTATTGCATGATCCATAGGTTGCCGCATATTGATCCCAATGATCCGACAGACCGCTAGGCGGAATGAGGAGTCATGGAACCATGTTCACCGGTCTGGTGGAGGAGGTGGGGAGCGTCCAATCCCTCACCCGGGAGGGGCGGGAGGGGCGGCTCACCGTCCGTTGCGGTTTTTCCCTGGAGTCGGTGAAGCTGGGGGACTCCATCGCGATCAACGGGGCATGTCTGACCGTGGTGCGCAAGAGCGAGAGCGCATTCACGGTGCAGGCGTCGGAGGAGACCCTGGGCCGCACCACCCTGGGGAACCTTCGCCCCGGCGCGCCGGTCAACCTGGAAAGGGCCCTGCAAGTGGGGGCGCGGCTGGATGGCCACATCGTCCAAGGCCACGTGGACGCCGTCGCCCAGGTGGAAAACCTCGCCCCCCGGGGACGAGGGGTGGAAATTTGGTTCCGTGTTCCCCGGGACGCGGGACGCTATATTGTCCCCAAGGGATCGGTCGCCCTGGACGGCGTGAGCCTGACCGTCAACCAGGCGCGGGACGAGGGGGAGTCCACCCATTTTTCCGTGCTGCTGATCCCCCACACCCAGCAACGCACCACCCTGGCCGGGCTGGCCCCGGGGGGCGAGGTCAATCTGGAGACCGACATTCTGGGGCGCTACGTCGAGCGACTGCTGCGCCGCGCCCCCTGCGCCGTCGCCCCCGACGAGGGGCGGACCCCGGAGGAGTCCGGGGAGCGTGACGCCGCCTCCCGCCGGAGCGGGGGGATCGATGAACTGTTTTTGTTGGAAAAGGGGTTCATGTAAATCATGGAATTGCGCTTCGACCCCATCGACGAGGTGATCACCGCGTTTCGCCAAGGGGAGATCGTCATTCTGGTGGACGATCCGGGCCGGGAAAACGAGGGCGATCTGGTCGTCGCCGCCGAAAAATGCACCCCGGAGGCGGTGAACTTCATGGCCCGCCACGGTCGCGGCCTCGTCTGCCTGGCCTTGACCGAGGAGCGGGTGCGTTATCTTCAACTGCCGCTGATGGTGGTGAACAACGACGCCAAGTTCAAAACCGCCTTCACCGTCTCGGTGGAAGCCAAGACCGGCGTGACCACCGGCATCTCCGCCCAGGACCGGGCCCGCACCATCGAAGTGGCCATCGACGACCGCAGTTCGCCCTGCGATTTGGTGCGTCCCGGCCACATCTTCCCCCTCATCGCCCGCAACGGCGGGGTGTTGGTGCGGGCGGGCCACACCGAGGCGTCGGTGGATCTGGCGCGGATGGCGGGGCTCAAGCCGGCGGGGGTGATCTGCGAAATTCTCAAGGACGACGGCAGCATGGCCCGGGTGCCGGACCTGCTCCCCTTCGCCCGGGAGATGGGGCTGAAAATCGCCACCATCGCCGACCTCATCGCCTACCGCACCCACCATGAACGGATGGTCCACCGGGCGGTGGAGACCCTCCTGCCCAGCAATTTCGGTGGCGAATGGCGGCTTATCGTCTACCTCAACGACGTGGACGATTTTCAGCACGTGGCCCTGGTCAAGGGGGAGATCGACCCCGAGCAGCCGGTGCTGGTGCGGGTTCACTCCGAATGTTTGACCGGAGACATTTTCGGCAGCCAGCGTTGCGACTGCGGTCCCCAACTCCACGCTGCCATGGAGCAGATCGGGCGGGAGGGGCGGGGGGTGATCCTCTACCTGCGGCAGGAGGGGCGGGGCATCGGCCTGATCAACAAGATGCACGCCTACAATCTGCAAGATCAGGGGCGGGACACGGTGGAAGCCAACGAGGAGTTGGGCTTCCCCGCCGACCTGCGGGATTACGGCATCGGGGCGCAAATGCTGCGGGATCTGGGGGTCTCGCGGATGAAGCTGATGACCAACAACCCCAAGAAGATCATCGGCCTGGAAGGCTACGGGCTGGAAGTGGTGGAGCGGGTTCCCATCGAAATTCCCGCCCGGCCCGGCAACGCCAAGTATTTGGCGGCGAAAAAACACAAGCTGGGCCATCTGTTGCATCAGTTTCCCGACCTTCCGTCGTCCAAGGATTCGCGGAAGGAGTCCTCCAAAAAAAAGGCGGGTAGCGGCTCATGAGCGACATGCGTTTATTGGAAGGCAAACTGGATGCCACCGGCGGGCGGTTTTGCCTCATCGTCTCCCGGTTCAACAGCTTCATCACCGAGCGGCTGTTGGAGGGGGCGCTGGATTGTCTGGTGCGCAACGGGGCGGACCCGGGGGCGCTGACCGTGATGCGGGTTCCCGGGGCCTTTGAAATTCCCCTGGCGGCCAAGAAAGTGGTGGAGACCGGGCAGTTTCACGGGGTGATCTGTCTGGGGGCGGTGATCCGGGGCTCGACGCCCCACTTCGACTATGTGGCCTCCGAAGTGACCAAGGGGGTGGCCTCGGTGGGTCTGGATTCGGGGGTTCCCATCGCCTTCGGGGTGCTGACCACCGACAATCTGGAACAGGCCATCGAACGGGCGGGCAGCAAGGCCGGCAACAAGGGCTGGGAAGCCGCCCAGACGGTGATCGAGATGGTCAACCTTTTCAAGCAGGTGTAATCTTCGCCGTGACGGATGCCAAACGCAGGACCGAATTTTCCAGCGGGAATCGCCCCGCCCACCCCGCCGGCGCCGAGCGCCCTGCGGCCCCCCGCGGCGGGCGCCGCATCGCCCGGGAGATGGCCCTCCAGGCCCTTTATCTGAGCGAGATGAACGGCTGCGAGGTGGGGGACGCGGCGACCCAGATGGAGAACGGCTTGGCCGATGACTCCGGTCCGGCGGATTTGGAATTTTTCCGCGCCTTGACGCGGGGCATCGCGTCGCAACGCGAGGATCTGGACGAGCGGTTGAAGCGGGTGCTGGACAACTGGTCGCTGGGGCAGATGGCGGTAATCGACCGCAACATTTTGCGCATCGGCCTGTATGAAATGATGCAGGAGGATTCGACCCCCCTGCGGGTGTTGATCAGCGAGGCCATCGAACTGGCCAAACGGTTCGGCGGCGAAGATTCTGGACGTTTCGTCAACGGCATTCTGGATCGGCTGGGCAAGGAGTTGCGTTCCCTGGAGGCGCGCTCCCCCGGCCCCCGGCGGGAGGATTGAATGACCGCGCGGCAAGAGAGCATCGCCTCCCTGGGGGAGTTCGGATTGATTCGGGAACTGTTCGCCCCGCTGCAAACCCCCGGGGTTCCCGGCGTGGTGCTGGGCATCGGGGATGACGCGGCGGTGTTGACCCCCGCCCGCACCCAGGAACTTGTCATCACCACCGATACGTTGGTGGAGGGGATGCACTTCGCGGCGGACATGGACCCCTATCTTTTGGGGCGCAAGACGCTGCTGGTGAATCTTTCGGATCTGGCGGCCATGGGGGCGACGCCCCACTGGGCGCTGCTCTCCCTGGCCTTGCCTCCGGCCACCGCCCTGCACTGGGCCAAGGAGTTCGCCCGGGGGTTGGGGGAGGCGTGTCGGACCTTTTCCGTCGCCCTGGTGGGGGGAGACACGGTCTCCACCACCCACGGCGGCACGGTGATCACCCTGACCCTGATGGGCATGGCGGGGCAGGGACGGGCCATGACCCGCAAGGGGGCGACCCCAGGGGATTTGATCTGCGTCACCGGAACCATCGGCGATTCCGCCCTGGGGCTGGCGGTTCGGCAGGGGCGTTTGAAGGCGGAGGGGGATGACGCGGTTTTTCTCACCGACCGCCATCAACTGCCCTCGCCCCGGGTCGCCTTGGGGGTCAAATTGTTGGACGCCGCCATCGTCCGCGCCTGCATTGATGTCTCCGACGGTTTCGCGGCGGATTTGGGCCATTTGTGCGAGGCCTCGGGGGTGGCGGCGGAGGTGGACGCGGACCGCATGCCGTATTCTCCGGCGGCGCGGCGGCAGTTGACCCGCCATGGGCCGGAGTGGGAGTCCACCCTGCTCTCCGGCGGCGAGGATTACGAGCTGATTTTCGCCATGACCGAGGGGGCGATGGAGTTTCTGACCCCGTTGTGCGAGGAGACCAAAACCCCGGTGACGGTGGTGGGGCGTTTTATCGAGGCGGCGACGGGGGAACCCCGGGTGCGCATCCGTCGGGGGGGCGAGTTGTTGCGCTTTTCCCAGGAGGGATGGCGTCACTTCTGAGTTTTTCGCCCGCCAGGACGGCGCAGCGCGGGGGCAAGGTTTGGGGGGGCGACGCCAACGCCCCCCCTTTTTGCGCGGGAGGGAAAGGAGCGGGCCGTGACGCCGGAATCCTTGGAATTGCTGCTGCAAGGGGTGGCGCGGGGGGCGTTGACGATCCCCGAGGCGCTGCGCCGGCTCAAACATTTCCCGGTGCGGGAGGTGGCGCTGGGCGATGGCGAGGGGGGAGCGGTGACGGCCCGGCTGGACACCCATCGCGCCCTGCGGCAAGGTTTTCCCGAGGTGATTCTCGCGGAAGGGAAAAAATATTCCCATTTGCGGGCGATTGTCGAACAGGCGCTGCTCCACGATGGGGGATTGCTCATCACCCGTCTGTCGTCCAAGCGCATGGACCGGCTGGGGGAGGCCTTGCCCCAGCTTCAGGTCAACAGGCAGGCTTCTTGCATGTATCGAGAACCGCCGGGATTGTCTCCCCAGGGGTTGGTGGGGGTGTTGTGCGCCGGGGCCAGCGACATTGGGGTGGCGGAGGAGGCGGCCCTCACCGCTCGTCTGTTGGGGGCGCGGGTGCAGACCCATTACGACGCCGGGGTGGCGGGGTTGCATCGGCTGCTGGCGGCGGGGGAGTTGTTGCGTCAGGCCCGGGTGTTGGTGGTCGCGGCGGGCATGGAGGGGGCCTTGCCCACGGTGGTGGGGGGGCTGGTCAGTTGCCCGGTCATTGCCGTTCCCACCTCCAAGGGGTACGGTGCCGCCTTCGGTGGGGTGACGGCCTTGTTGGGCATGCTCAACAGTTGCGCCGCCAACGTCTCCGTGGTCAACATCGACAATGGCTTCGGTGCCGGTTTCAGCGCCGGTTTGATCAACCGCCTAGAGTAAGGGGGCGCGTCCATGGCGGATGGCGAGATTGTCGTGGAGCGATGTCCCGATACGGGAAGGTTTGTGGGTTGGATTCCAGGGATTCCCGGTGCCCATTCCCAGGGGGAAAGCTTGGAGGAGCTCCAGAGAAATCTGGTGGAAGTGATTTCGATGTTGCGGGAAGATGATCCGGACCCTCTGAAATTAAAAGGCCCTTTTTGCAAGGACAAGCTGCGGACGACCATGACCGAATCCAAAATAGTCACCCTCGACCAGATGGCCGAAATCGCCCGGCGGATCAAAGCCGAGGGGCGCTCGGTGGTGTTGTGCCATGGGGCGTTTGATCTGATGCATCCGGGGCATATTCGTCACCTGACTCGGGCCAGGGAGGAGGGGGATGTGTTGCTGGTGACGGTGACGGGGGATCGTTTCGTCAACAAGGGGCCGGGGCGGCCGGTGTTTCCCGAGGGGTTGCGGGCCGAGACCTTGGCGTCGTTGCAGTGCGTCGATTATGTGGCGATCAATCACGATCTCACCGCTGTGCCGGTGTTGCAAAAAATTCAGCCCACGGTGTTCGTCAAGGGGCAGGACTACAAGGACGCCGAGCAGGATTTGACCGGCAACATCACCCTGGAAAAAAACGCCGTGGAGGCGGGGGGGGGGCGGATTTTCTACACCGAGGAGATCACCTTCAGTTCCAGCAGTCTGCTCAACGAAAATTTCAATCTGTTTCCGCCGGCCACCGACAGCTATTTGCGTCGTTTGAAATCTGATCGTCCTGCGGCGGCGATGATTCAATCGCTCAAGGGGTTGCAGCCGCTCAAGGCGTTGGTGGTGGGGGAGGCGATTCTCGATGAATATTGCTATTCCACGCCCCAGGGGCAGACGGGAAAGAGTGGCAACATCTTGGCGGTGCAGTACAATTACACGGAGCAGTTCGCCGGGGGGACGTTGGCGGTGGCCAATCATCTGGCGGGATTTGTCTCCGAGGTGACGTTGTTGGCGGGGTTGGGGCGCCCTGGTCCGGGTCGGGGGCCGAATCACGAGGCTTTTTTTCGCAAAAAGTTGGCTCCCAACGTCAAACCGGTCTTTTTTTATTTCGAGGATGCTCCGACGCTGGTCAAGCGGCGTTTTGTCGATCAGGACATGAACAAGCTCTTCGAGGTTTATTTCCACGATCACACGCCGGTCACGCAGCGGGTGGAGGGGGATATTCGTCGTTGGATCGAGGGCATGGCTCCCGGGTTCGATCTGGTTTTGGTTCCGGATTATGGCAATGGTTTCATCACCTCCGGCATGGTGGACTCCTTGTGTTCCTCGGCGCGGTATTTGGCGGTGAACACGCAGTTGAACAGTGGTAATCGGGGGTACCATGTCGTTACCCGGTATCCGCGGGCGGATTTCGTTTCGCTCAACGAGCCGGAGATTCGGTTGGCGGCGCATGATCGTCATGCGCCGTTGGAGGAGGTAGCGGGGCGGATTGCCGATCAGGTGAAGGCCATCCATTTGGCGGTTACTTTGGGCACCAAGGGGGCGATCATGTTGGATCGGTCGCAAGGTTTGGTGCATGAGGTTCCGGCGTTGTCCACGCGGGTGGTGGATCGGATTGGCGCGGGGGATGCTTTTTTGGCCCTTTCCAGCCTCTGTCTGGCGGGTGGGTTGGATGCGGAGACGGCGTTGTTTGTGGGCAGTGTGGCGGCGGCGTTGGATGTTCAGATTGTCTGCAATCGTGAGTCCATTGATCCGGTGGGGTTGCACAAGTACATCACGACGTTGCTGAAGTAGTTGCTTTTGTGAGTACAGGTCCAGGAGGATTATCCTCCTGGCGGGTTCTAGAGCCTGCCCCCGCGAAGGCGGGGGGCAGAGCCCTAGGGTTTTGACTTTGCTTTTGACTTTGCTTTTGACTTTGCTTT
>JADGAP010000183.1 GCA_015231965.1 Magnetococcales bacterium
CCGCCTTCGCGGGAATGACGTTTTCGTGGTTGAGGAGTTGGTGGCATAACCCAGGCTCCGTTTGACGAAATGTGCAATTTTAAAATGGAACTACTATATAGCTGCGAACACCCTGATTTTGGCAAAGTGCGCCTGTCGATCATCCAAAGCGATGATCGACAGGCGCATGGGCGGCGCGCGGCGCGGCTTCCGCGATAAAGCGTGCGGAAGCCGCTTGTTTTGTAGAGCGCGCTAAAGTCAAGAACAAGACCTTGGAGGCGCTGCCTCCAAACCACCGCTGGGGACCGTGACGGTCCCCAGGCCCCTGCACAAGTGGCCAACGGAACGCAACTTGAGGGGGCCGTCTAGTCCCAAATGTCGATCTCCATGGACGCGGCGCGAGCCCACCGCCGCAAGGCGGGGGTGGGATGGACCAACACGGCGCGCGCCGCCTTTTCCAGCAACGGGATGTCCCCGTGGTGATCGGTGTAGACGATGAGACGCCGTCCGGCCCCCTCGCCCTCATGCCAAAGGGGGGCGAGGGCGGCCAGCTTTTCCCCGCCGTAAAGCGGCGGTCCGCCCAGATGGGAGGCCAGGGCGTTGTCCGCCGTCCAGGCGCAGGGGGTGGCGTGGCAATGGTCGAAGCCCAACAGGCGGGCGATGGGACGAACGTAGAGTTCCAGACTGGCGGAGGAGAGGACCGTCGTCTCCCCCCGCCGCTGATGTTCCCGCAGGGCGCGGAGCGTCCGGGGCCGCAATCCGTTCTGGAGGGTTCGGGCGGCGAACTGTTCGCCCCAGGCTTCGAGGAGGGGGCGCCCGACCCCGCCCAGGCAGGCCGCCGTCGCCCGCTCCTTCATCTCCCCCCGGGGCAGCCGCCCCAGGAAGAAGGCCAAGGCGGCCCGCGACGCCCCCAGGCAGCGCCCCAGCCGTTGGGGATGACGGGCGAGAAAACCGAGCAGAAATCCGGGTTGGGTGTCCCGACGGGTCAGGGTTCCGTCGAGATCGAACAGCACCAGGGGCGGGGGGGGAGTCATCGCCGCACCGGTTCCAGCAGTACCCGCAGCCAGGGGAGATCCACGAACAGCAGCAGGACGCACAGCAGCCCCAGGGCGATGGTGAAGGCCATGAAACCCTTTTGCCGGTGCAGATCCTCCGGTGGCTCGGCCCCGGACGGAATCCCATTCACGCTCAAGGCGAGATACCAGGTGAAAAGGGCGGAAAAGAGGGGAAAGACCAGAATGTACTCGATGCGGTACTTGATCAAAAACACCGCCAGGAAAAAGGAGGAGGAGATGGCGTAAAAAAAGGCGGAGAGCAGCAAGCTGTTGAGGGTGTAGCGGCGAAAGGAGAGGCGATAGTCGCCGGCCCGGGCCGGGTCGCCGATCTGTTGATATTCGGCGTGGCGCTTGACCGCCATGAGGAAGGCCCCCCCCATCCAATAGGCGATGACCACGCTGGAGGGGGGAAGCAGATCGTCCACCAGAATAAACCAGCCCAGCAGCAGGCGCAGCGGATTGTTGATCGATTCGCTCAGCACATCGAGAAACACCCGATCCTTCAGGCGGAAGGGGCGAACGTTGTAGAGCCCCCCCATGATCAGCAGCGCCCCCAGGGTGAGGGTGAAGGGGGGGTTGACGGCCCACTCCCCCAGGGCCAGGGCGGCGGCGGCCAGGGCGAGGTATTGCAGGAAGACGATCCGCCCGTCCAGCAGGCCGAGGGCCCCGGGGCGGAACTTTTTGACGGGATGAAAACGGTCGCTGGGGGCGTCGAGGAATTCGTTGATGGTGTAGTTGGCGGAGGCGGCCAGTCCGACGGCCAGCAGGGCGAGGAGCGTCGTGGGGAGGGAGAGGTCGCGCCACGACCCCAGGATCAACCCCGCCACCAGAATGCCGGGGAGGACGAAAATATTTTTGATCCAGTGGTCCAGCCGGGCGATGCCGAGGTAGCGTCGCCACGGGGGCGGCGCGGGCGGCGCGGGGAACTCGGCGGGGGGGGGAGAAGGGGACATGGCGGACCGTTGGCTCACGCTCGGGCGGGGGGTTTGCGAAACAGACAGAGCAGCGAATCCCCCAGATTCAACGGCACGGTGAAGCGTCGCAGCAGCGCCGGGGATTCCTGACGTATCGGCGGCGGGAGATAGCCCATGACCCGTTTGAAGAGATAATCGGCGGGAAAATACCATCCCGGGCGTCGCCAAAGCAGCGGTTCCAGCCCGGCGCGGCCCAGGGCGAGGGCGAGATTGGCGCGGGAAAAGTAGCCCACGTGGGCCAGGCGGTAGTGCCACCAGCGGAACCCCAGCAGCCGCGCCGCCAGGGAGCGCACATCCGGGGTGAGGATCAACCCCACCCCCCCAGGAGGGAGCAGGGCGGCGGCTTGATCCAGCAACGCCAACGGATCGGCCACGTGTTCGAGGACATCCATCAGGACGACCACGTCAAACGGGCCGACCACCTCCGGATGGGGCAAGACCCCCGCATGGACCCGCCAGCCCCGCCGGGCGGCCTGTTGGCACAGCCAGGCGGAAGGATCGATCCCCTCCGCCTGATACCCCGCCTGAACTGCGGCCTCCACCAGGATGCCGCTGCCCGCGCCGATGTCCAGCAATCGCCCGGAGGTTTTCCAGGGACGGAGCGTCTCCAGGGTTTTGGCCGCCTGGAGCAGCCGCTGGGGGCGGGTGCGTTCGTACTCCGGATCCTCCATCTCGGCGTAGAGGTCGTCCAGGCGCGACCCTTTCATGGGGGTGAAGCGGAAGTCGCAGGCGGGGCAGCGAAAGAGGGGCCCCACGGTTCCGTAGTGGGCGTCGGTGATGCGCAACCCCTCCGGCGAGGGGGGGGCGGCGTTGCCGGGATGGATCCTCACCCCATCGCCGCCGCCGCACAGCGGGCAGGTCGCCGTAGAGTCCTCGATCTTGGGAAAATCGCCCATGGGAACCTCGCCAGCGGGAAGTTTACCGTGAAACAACTCCGAGACCGCCCCTCTCCCCCCGGAGAGGGCGGGGTGAGGGGAGTCGGGGCGCGCTGGAAGCCCGTTCGTCGGGTTCCTTTTCCGAAGTGGCGTTGACCGCCATGCCCGTCATGGGACGATGGTTCGCACCCCGGGGATCCGTTGCAGGACCGCCGACGCCAGCAGACTCACCGCCAGGGCCAGCCCGGCGACCAGGGGAATGTCGATCCAGGGATGGATCCATCGACCCGCCGCCAGGCCCCAATCCTGGTCCAGGGATTCCAATACCATGGCATGAATCAAATAGATGGCGAAGGCGTGGCGGGACAACAGGCGCGTCCCCAGGGAGGGGGCGCGGCAGGCGTCGGTCGGCTCGTGGGCGCTTTTCAGCAGCAGAAAGGCGCACACCGACAAAAGGATCACGTAGAACACCGGGGTATAGGTGTGAAAGAGCTTCGCCCACTCCTTGTTGATTGACAAGGTGACGTAGGTCGCCCCGGCGGTGAACCCCCAAGCCAGTCCCAGTCCCGCCCAGGCGAGGCGTTTACCGGCGGCGTCCAGAACCGTTGCCGCCAGAAAACGTCCCAACAAGAAGTAGCCGACAAATTGCGTCACCAGGTCGAAGGTGAACTTCGTCGATCCCAACCCCTTGAGGTTGAACAGCCAGAGGACGACCTTGAGCAGCCCCACCAGCACAAACCAGAGGCTCAAAATCCAGATCCATTCGGCGCGGTTGGCGTGGCGGGTGAAGAGGCGCAGGGCCGGGGTGATGAGGTAGAGCCCCACCAGCATGTACAAAAACCACAGGTGAAAATGGGCGGGTTGGGTCAACGCCTTCACCAAGGCGTTGGGGAGCGAAATCTCCCCCCCTCGCGCCAGCTTCCACGCCAGATAGATCAGGGACCAGACGATCAAGGGCCAGATCACCTTGACCACCCGCCGCCTCATGAAGGTCAGGGGGGATTCCTGGCGGGCGGGGTCCAGCAGCAGCAGGCCGCTGATCATCACGAAGAGGGGGACCGAGGTGCGGGTCAGGCTGTCGATGAGGTTGGCGGCCCACCAGTGGGAGGCGGGAATTTCCCCCAGCCGAGACGCCAGCGGCGCGACGGTGTGCAACACCACCACCCCCACGATGGCCCAAGCCCGAATGACATCGGCGTAGACAAGGCGCGGCGCGGGGGTCATGTCGTTCTCCTCATGTTTCCAACAATGGCTCCAGCAGATGGGACGCGAGGAATCGCACCACGGGAACCGCCACTCCGTCTCCGGTCAAATGATAGGCGTCGGAGCGGGAGGCGGGCAGGGGGTAGGCCTCCGGCAGGCCCATGAGTCGCGCCGCCTCCCGGGGGGACAACAGGCGGGAGCGCACCTCCCCCCCCTCGACCAGCACCACCGTCTGGCGGCTTGATCCCCCCGCCGGGGTTCGCAAACAGCCGGCGACGCCATCGAATCGCACCTCCGCCCGCTGCCGCCGCCCCCCATCGGCCTCCTTGCGGGTCCGTTTGAACAATCCCCCCGCCTGGCGCTCTCCGGCGGCCTGCATTGCCGCCACCTTGGCCCGTTGCACGGGGGTCATCAGGGCCAGCAGGCGAGCGGTCTCTTCCGGTCCATGCCACGGCGTCTCCTGGGGATGGGCTTCCAGCAGATCGAGGAGTTGGCCGGGGCGGGGCGGGGGAGAGGGCAGGCGCCACCACACCCACGCTTCCCGTTCCGCTGCCGTGAGCCGCGCCAACACCCTCTCCAACGACGCCGGATGCCAGGGGGCCTGGGGGGCGTCGGACCGCAGGGCGGGGGGAAGGGGGATCGCCCGATCCACCGCGACGATGAACAGTCGGGGGCGGCTTTGGGGAAGAAAGTGGACCGCGTCGATGACCAGCGCCCCGACGACGTATCCCGCCTTGCCCACCGCCCGAACAATGGCCGCCAAATCCTCCCCGCCATGGGAGGTGATGGCCCCCCGGACGTTTTCCAGGACGATCAGGCGGGGGGCGCGTCCCTCCCGGCGCAACCCGCGCATCAACGCCCAAAAGGGCCAAAAGGTTCCGGAACGTGCCCCCCGCAATCCCGCTCCCGCCCCGGCCAGGGAGAGATCCTGACAGGGAAAGGAGGCCCAGGCCAGGTCGGCCCGTCCCGGCAGGCGGGCGGGGGTCAAGGCCGCCACGTCCCCCGCCGCCAGGGTCGGCTCCTGGCCGAACCATCCTTGGTAGCAGGAGATTTTTTTTTCGTCCCACTCGTTGACCAGCAGCGGCCGCCACGCCTTCCCCAACCCCAGCCGGGCCATGCCCCCGCCAGCGAAAAACTCATAAAATCCCCAAGCGGGGCGGGGCGTCGCCGGGGCTTCGCCGGGTCGGGTCGGGGGGGAGTTCAAGGCCCCTCCAGCGACAGTCGCGCCGCCTCCCGGGCCCGTCGCCACGCCTCGCCGGGGCCGTCGTCGCCGCCCGCCGCGACCCCCGCCCCGCCGCGAAACGCCACCATCTCGCCGGACAATTTGAAGCGCAACTGCCCGATCAGTTTGCGCAACCGCTCCGCCGTCGGAACTGCGGCCTCGGCGGCGGCGGCGGGGAGGATGATCCCCAGGAACATCTCCTCCAGGCGGGCCAGCAGCGCCCCTTCCGGCAACTCCGCCTGCACCCGCTTGACCAGGGCGGCCATCAAACGGCCTCCCTCCCGCTCCACCCCCGGGGGCCCGGCGATGATCTTCAAGCGGAGGGCGAGCAATCCGTACCCCTCCCCCAGGGCGCGCCGCCGATCCCCCACCCGTTGCAGGTGCCCGGCGAAGGCAAAACGGTTGGGCAGGCCGGTGGCGGGATCCTGGAGATTGTCCTCTCGGGAGCGGAGCAACTCCTTTTCCGCCGCCTCCATCCGTTTGCGGCTTTTTTCCAGGGCTTGCCGACTGGCCTGCAATTGCTCTCCCATCGACCGCGCCTGTTGCTGCATCAGGGCGCTCTCCTGGAGCAGCAGATCCCGCAGGGCGGTCATGTCGGTCATGGCGTGGCTGGCGGACAGGCGTTGGGCCGCCTCGCCCAGGGCTCCGCCCATCTGGCCGATCCCTTCCAGGGTTTGGGCGAACTGGGAGGCCATGACTTGCAGCAACTCCCGCATCTCCCCCCGCTCGTTGCGCCGCGCCGTCTGATCCAGGTCCGCCCGCAACACCACTTGACCGAGCAGCGTCGACAACACCTCCCACCCGGCGGGGGTGGGTTCCTGGTAGGTGGCTTGAAAGCGATCCACCGCCTCCGTCAGCCAGGGCTCGCCGCTCCCCAGGCTGCGCAACGCCGCCAGCACCCGCAGCCACAACGCCTCCGGCGTTCCCTCGGAGCCGGTCGAGGCCGCCTCCGTCGCCCGAACCGCGCTTCCGGAAGAGGCGGCGTCCCGGGGGGCGGACAAAAACCATCCCCCCATCTCCCGCAACTCCCCCTCCAACGCCGGCAGATAGGGCGGGGCGAGTTCCAAGGCCCGATAATAGAAGCGATCCACCTGGGACTGCTTGTCCAACTCCCCCGCCAGGGGCGGTTTCACCACCTGCTCCAACACCGCCGCCAGCAGCGCGAACACCTGCTCTTTTTCCCAGACCCAAGGCTCCTTGACCAGCCACTCCTTGACCAGCGAAAGGGCCCGCGCCGGGTCCGGTTTGTCCCGGTTCAGCAGACCCAGCATTTTCTCCAACTGGCTGGAAAAGGTGCGCGCCATGATTTGAGGCCATCCAAGAGGGGGCAGTCAGGGAGTCGAAAAGAGGGGCTACGGCGGAGAACAGGGTATCATCTTTGACTTTGCAGGGAGAATGGGAAATGCATCGACGGCCCGTCCGACCTTTGAGGGGGCGAGGGATTCGGTTGACGGCTTGGGCGATTGTAGCTACAATCACGGTTTGTGGATGGGGAACGACGCGATTCGTTCTTATAGTCGTTCCATCTCAAATTTGCACATGACGTCAAACGAAGCCAGGAGATGCAACCAACTTTCCCCCACGAAAACGT
>JADGAP010000184.1 GCA_015231965.1 Magnetococcales bacterium
TGCGCCAAACCTCCAGCTTTTTGGCGAAGTGGCCGGTGACCGGATTGCCTTGTTTTTCCAAATCGTCGGGCAGATTGGGCGGTTCGGCGCTTTCCGGGTTGAGCCAATTATTTTTCTGTTTGAGCAGGGTGACGTATCCCATGAATTTTCTCCTCATGGCAAGATCAGGGGGTGGATGGGCGCGCCACGACCAGGGCGCGTGACGGACAACGAGGAGGCGCCCCGTCGCCTCAAAGGCTCCGGGGTTCGATCCCAACGGTCGGGAAATGGCGGATGGAGAGGCCTCCCCAAACGGGGGACGCAACGCGAGCGCGGTTCGCCGACGGGTATCCGGGGCGAACCGGGGAGGGTGAAACGCTGGGGCGTGTTTGTGAGGGAGGCGGGGCGGCGGGAGTTCCCCGGTTCGCCCTGAATCAGCCTTCGCGAATTTCCGCCGCAAGTCACCGGCTGGGCATCGCCTCCACATGGGGGGGATTTATAGAAGGCTTTGGCGAGGGATCAAGCGAAAAAATTTGCGAGGTTCAGAATTTGCTTTTAAAATCCTATAGATAAAAAATTTTTCCGGGGTGTAAAAATGCCGATTCACACCCCCCCGAAAAAGCCCCCAAAACGTCCCTGCTGTTTTGGGGATTGATTTTCCATGGCTTGTCTCTTGCGGCGCGATGGCATAACCTGCACGCAAGCAAAGCTCGAAACCATCGCCGCCGCCCACCCGGGCGCGGGGTGACAAGACCATGGACCGGAGCGCCACGATGAGCGATTACCGCAACCCCCACGATGTACCGGAACTTCCCCAACTCACGGTGGAGGAGGGCTCCTGGCTGGCGGGGGTGACGCCGGAGGCCTTTGTGCGATTTTTGGAGGAGAGCAACGCGGTGGTGCGCAAGGGGCGACCGATGCGCATCGGGGTGACGGAGATGGTGCGAGCGGCGTTTTCGTTATTGCAGCGGCGGGAGTCGCAACTGGCGATGCTGCGGCTGCAACTCACCGGCGACGCGCCGCCGGAGGAGCAGGAACTCGCCCCGGAGCCCCCCGCCAGACCCCGGGAGATTCCCCAGGTTTGGGAGGAACCGGTGGAGGAAGAGGAGCGCACGCCCCGTCCCGTCGCCAAGGGCAAGGCGGCGCAGGGCGGCAAGGTGGCGAAGATTGCGAAGGAGGTGGAGCGTCCCGTCAAGGCGTCCCAGGCCCCGAGCAAGGCCCCGACCAAGGCGGCGGGGGGCAAGGGCAAGGCGGTGCCCGTCAAGAAGAAGAAGAAGTGACTCGCTTTGTTTGAAAGGAGCGGCAGGGTTCAATCCCGTTCGCCGTCGCCCCGGGCGGAGAGCATTTTGCCCACGTCGCGGTGGCGCACCAGCACTTTGTATCCCAGATCCCGCAGTCGATCCGCCAGGGTTTCCACCAGATAGACCGAGCGATGCCGTCCGCCGGTGCATCCGATGTCCACCGTGAAGTAGCGTTTTTTCTCCTGTCGATAGCGGGGAATGAGATAGTCGAACAGCCCCTGCATCCGGTCGACGAAGCCGACGGCCTCGCCGGTGCGTTCGAGGAAATCCTTGATCGGCTGGTCCATGCCGGTGAGGGGGCGCAGGGCGGGGTCGTAGTGGGGATTGTCGAGAAAGCGGGCGTCCAGCACCATGTCGGCGTCGGTGTTGGCCCCGTACTTGAAGCCGAAGGAGCGGAGGAACACCAGCAGGTCCGAGGAGTCATCCTCGTGAAAGATCTGGTGGAGCCGCTCCTTGAGTTGGGGCACGGTGAGGCTGCTGGTGTCGATGACCATTTCCGCCAGGGCGCGCATCGGGGCGAGGTAGGAGGCCTCTTCCTGAATGGCCTCGGCCACGGTTTGGTGATCCCGGGCGGCGGGGTGGCGACGGCGGGTTTCGCTGTAGCGGGTCACCAGCACCTTAAAGGCGGCTTCGAAGAAAATCATGTCGGTCTGGTCGACCTTGAGGGGCAGCAGCGGCCGCACCGCCTCGAACTCTCGCCAGTCCTCCGGACCCCGCAGGTGCAGGCCGATGGCCACCCGCCAGTCGTCCCCGGGCTGATGGGAAAAATAGTCGAGAAAGACCGGGATAATCCCTCCGGGCAGGTTGTCCACCCAGAAAAATCCCAGATCCTCCAGATAGTGCAGGGCGCTGGATTTTCCCGCCCCCGAAAGCCCCGTCACCAAGGCCAGCCGCCGGATCCGTCCCATGGCCCTTCCCGTCCTTCCGCCATTTGGCGCAATTGAGTTCCACCCGTCTTGCCTCAGGCGAGGAGCCGGTTGCCCACCCGGTCGGGAGGAAAATTCCCGCCGCCCCTCGTCCTGCCTCCCCCGGGCTCCTTCGTGGAATGACCCTGGAGCCGTCCCCAAGGGCGACCTTTCGCCCCGCCGCGGGCCGTTGCGGATCGGGCGGGGAGGGGGTCGCCGGCACCGCTTCGGGGGATGGGGAGCCGCTGGGGCGTCCATCGCGAAGGGGGCGCGACAATGCGATAAAAAATCCCGGCTATTCCGGGGAGGTCCCCCGCTGGGGGACCGGTCCGAGGAGAGCCGGGGCGCGAATCGCGGAGGGATCGCCGCCGCATTCGCCAGTTCGACAACCGTCCGGCCGGAGGAGAGCGAACGGTTGGTGAAGCCTCCTTGCGGAGCTTAGCCGCCCAGAAGCTGGAGGGCCAATTGGGGCTGTTGGTTCGCCTGCGACAAGACGGCGGTGCCGGCCTGTTGCAAGATGGAGTTTTTCGTCAACTTGGCGGTTTCCTCGGCCAGGTCCGCGTCCATGATGCGGGAGCGAGCGCCGGAGAGGTTTTCCACCACGTTATTGAGGTTGGCGATCACCGACTCGAAGCGGTTTTGCACCGCGCCCAGGTTGGCCCGGATGTCGGCGATGCTGTTGAGGGCCGTGTCGATGGTGGTGATGACCGAGTTGGCCAAACTGACGGTGGTGATGCTGATGCTCGACACCCCCAGGCTCGAAATGCGGGCGCTGCGGATGGAGAAAGTGATGTTTTGACCGGAGAGAGCCCCGATCTGAAACTGTTTGTTGGAGAAGTCGCCGGTTAGCAGGTCGATGTTGTTGAACCGGGTGTTGTTGGCGATGCGGTCGATTTCGCTCAACAGTTGGTCGACCTCTTTTTGCAGGCTGTTGCGATCCCCGGTGGTCAGAGTATCGTTGGAGGCCTGCACCGCCAGTTCGCGGATGCGCTGCATGGCGTTGGTGGTTTCATCCATGGCCCCTTCCGACACCTGCGCCAGGGAGATGGCGTCGTTGGCGTTGCGGGAGGCCATGTTGAGGCCCTTGATCTGGGCCGTCATGCGAGTGCTGATGGCCAAGCCCGCCGCATCATCCGCCGCCGAGTTGATTCTCAGACCGGACGCCAGTTTGTTGAAGGTTTTGCCCAGGATCAGCGTGGACTTGTCCAAGTTTCGCCGGGCGTTGATCGAAGCCACGTTGGTGTTGATGTACATGGCCATGGTGAGTTCCTCCTAAATCTTATATAGTGGGCGCCGGTTGGGATGCTATCCGCATTGCCTGGTCGCCATTGAGGTATGCAGAAGACGTGCCAATGCCGCATCGCCCCTAATAATCAAGGGATTTTACCAAAGGTTCCACCGTTTTTGTCCGCCTGGGGGGGGCAAAACTTGCCTTGCGGCGGGAAAAATCCCCTCGTCCCTCCTCCCTTCGCCGCGTCACTTCCAGGGTTGCCTCCATGATTCCATCTCCGGTGCTCAACATCGCCATTCAGGCCGTTCGCAAGGCGGGCGCCTTGGCGGTGCGCCATTTTGACAATCGCCACCAACTGCAAGTGCGGGAGAAGAGCCCGGGAGATTTTGTCTCCAACGCCGACACGGAGGTTGAGAAGGAGCTGGTCTATCAGCTCAAGCGGGCCAACCGGGAGTACGGATTCCTGCTGGAGGAGAAGGGGGGTCGGTTGGCGGCGGAAGGATGGCAGTGGATTATCGATCCCATTGACGGGACCGCCAATTTTTTGCGGGGGATCCCCCACTTCGCCCTTTCGGTGGCGTTGGCGTTGGATGGGGAGGTGGTTTCCGGGGTGGTCTATCAGCCGGTTTTGGACGAGCTGTTTTTCGCCGAGCGGGGCCGGGGGGCGTTTCTCAACAATCAGCGGTTGCGGGTCAACGATCCCAAGGAGTTGGGCCAGGCACTGCTGGCCACGGGTTTTCCGCTGCGGCGACGGGATCGTTTGGAACCCTACCTGAAGGTTTTCACGACGCTGTTGCCGGAGTGCGCCGACCTGCGTCGGGACGGCAGCGCGGCGTTGGATCTGGCCTACACCGCCGCCGGGCGCTACGACGGCTACTTCGAGTTGAATCTGCACCCCTGGGATGTGGCGGCGGGGGCGTTGCTGGTGCGGGAGGCGGGGGGATTCGTCACGAGCGTGGGGGGGAACGAAAATTTTTTGACGACGGGGGATGTGGTGGCGGCCTCGCCGCGAACCCACGAGCGGCTGCTGGCGGTGATGCGGGAGTGCGGCCTGCGGGAGGCGGTTCCTCCTCCCGTGGCCCGGCTGGTGAACGCGGAGGGCGCGTCCCTCGACGAAACTGCCCCCCGGCGACGCCTGGGGGTTCGACGGAACGAGGGAGCCTCGGGAGCGCGGGGGGAAGGGGAGCGTCCGGCCCGTCCGGCCCGTCCGCGCAAGCCGAGCGGCGAGGGGGAGGGTTCCTAGCAGCCTGTCGGATTCAGACTCCATCCTTCATGCAACTCATTGATCATACATCAATAAATTTTAATTTTTTGATGTATGATCTAAATATATTCAATGCCATATCAATATGTTGAAACATATTGATATGGATAATCCGACAGGCTGCTAGCCATTGTTTGATCGAGCAGGCGCGCCCCTCTGGTAAAGGCGCACCAGCGTGCCTAGGGTTTCTTCCCGCCCATGTCGGAGAAAATTTCCCGGGTGAGGGCCATGCCGAAGGCGGCGGCGCGTTCGCCCAGGTTGAGGGCCACCCCTTCCTGAGTGACGCGGGTGAGGCGGCAGGGAAAGTCCAGGACTTCGCCGTCGGGGAGGTGGAGTTTCAACACCCCATGATCGCCCACGGCAGCCATGGAGGGGGTTTTCTCGGTAAGGAGAAAGACGCCGTTGAGGCTGACATCCCGGGTTTTTCCGGTCAGGATGACCTCCGGGCCCAAGTGGAGTTCCAGCCGTTGGGCGTAGGTATGGCGATCCCATTTGCGTCGCCCTACGGGCATGGGGGCACCGCTGTTTTTCCCCGAGAATCCATTCCCAATGGCCATCGTCGCCTCCGCGCCGGGTTCTAGCGGAAAAATTTTCCCAGCCACCCCGAGCGGGCCGGAAAGGGGTGGTCGATCCACACCGACACCACGGTCACGTTGTCCCGTCCGCCGTTGAGGTTGGCTCTCTCCACCAGGGTTTGAACCGCCTCCTCGGGCTCCTTGGCGGATGCGAGGAGTTGGCTCATCTCTTTTTCCTCCACCATGTCGGTCAGACCGTCGGAGCAGAGGAGGTAGCGGTCCTGGAGTTCGACGGGGAGGGTTTGACTGTCCGGGTTCACCTCGTCCTGGGTTCCCATGGCTTGGTAGAGCATGTGGGGATTGACGATGGATCGCACCTCGTCGGGATCGCGTCCTTGATCCAGCAACTGTTGCAACAGGGTGTGATCGGTGGTCAGGCGGGTGAACTGGGAGCCGCGCAGGCGGTAAAGGCGGCTGTCGCCGACGTGACCGATGGTGACGCGGTTGTCGAAAAAGAGGGCGGCCACCAGGGTGGCCCCCATGCCGTGGTATTGGGGTTGGCTGCGTCCGGTTTGATGGATGATCAGGCTGGTTTCGCTGATTTGGCCACGCATCCAGGCGTCGATGCCGGAGGGGAGCTCCTTCCATCGGTGGTTTTGCTGGCGCACCCGGTCGGCCAGAATGTTGGCGGCCATGGAGCTGGCCACCTCGCCGGATTGATGCCCGCCCACGCCGTCGGCCACCAGGGCGAGGCCCAGGGCGGCGTCGAAAAAGAGTCGATCCTCGTTATGGTCGCGCACCCGACCGGTGTCGGAGAGTCCGGCCATGCGCACTTTGTCTTCCAGACCGCTCATGCGTGGATTCCCATGGGTGGGGGAGGCGCGCCGAAGGCCCCGAGAGACGCCGGAGCGGATGAGGCACCGACGCCGCGACGCCCGCGAACCGGTCGGATGATCCGAACCCAACGGGGGGAGGCCGCGAAGGGAGGCCCCCCCCGGGGGAAGGATCAGGTTCCCGTCTTGGGCGTCTTGCTGGCCCGCTTGCGTTCGTGTTCCTTGAGCAACTTTTTCCGCAGGCGGATGGTTTTGGGGGTCACCTCCACCAACTCGTCATCATCGATGAACTCCAGGGCCTGTTCAAGCGAAAACTTGATGGCGGGGGTAAGGATGATGTTTTCGTCGGATCCGGCGGCGCGCATGTTGGTGAGCTGCTTGGCCTTGAGGGGGTTGACTACCAGGTCGTTGTCGCGGACGTGGATGCCGACCACCATGCCTTCGTAGATCACATCCCCTGGCGAGATGAACATGCGTCCCCGCTCCTGGAGGTTGAACAGGGCGTATCCCAGGGCCTTGCCCGCCTCCATGGCGATGAGGACGCCGTTTTTCCGCTGGCCGATGGAAATGGGGAGATAGGGGCCGTAGTGGTCGAAAACGTGGTGCATGACGCCGGAACCGGAGGTGATGGTGCGGAATTCGGTCTGGAAGCCGATGAGCCCCCGGGCGGGGATCATGTAGTCCAGGCGGACCCGTCCCTTGCCGTCGGGTTCCATGCCGGTGAGTTCGCCCTTGCGTTCGCCCAGGGCCTGCATCACGGCCCCCTGGGCGTTCTCCTCCACATCGACGGTGAGCATTTCGTAGGGTTCGGTGCGCTGGCCGTCGATCTCCTTGATGATGA
>JADGAP010000185.1 GCA_015231965.1 Magnetococcales bacterium
TGGGGAGGGGGGTCATGCGCCCCCGATCCTCGATCCTCCACCCCAGGGTCCAGGGGGAGCGCCCGTGCGTCCCCCCTTCCCAGGCGGCGTTGAGCAGCCCAGGGAGCCGCCCGACGCGAAATCCGGGCCGGACGTTGCGCCCGGCGCGCAACCGCCGATCCTCTGGCGACGCTTCCTGGGCGCGTTGATAGTCTTCCAATCCCCGTTGGGAAAAATCCCCGGCGTCCCACACCGTGTTCAGGGTTTCGGCGGCCAGAACGCCGGACGCGATGGCCGGGGCGACGCCCTGCCGCCGCGCCGGATCGAACACCCCCGCCGCATCGCCCACCAGCAGACCGCCATCGAAGACCAGGCGGGGGCGGGCTTGCCCTCCGCCGTCGGCGATGGTCCGCGCCCCGAAGCCGATGCGTTGTCCGCCCTGCAACAGCGAACGGAGGCGGGGATGGTCCAGCCAGCGGCGAAAGGCCAGCCAGGGATCCCACGCCGGGCGGCGGTAGTCCAACCCCATGACCAGCCCCAGGGCCAGGCGGTTCTCCCCCTCAGGATAGACGAATCCCCCGCCGTAAACGTCGCCGGGGAGGGGCCAGCCGAGGGTGTGGAGGGCGATGTGGTTCAGTCCGGGGGGCCCGGGGAGTTGCCACACCTCCTTCAGCCCCAGGGCGTAGGTTTGGGGGGCGCGCCCCCGACCCAGCCCAAATCGTTGAATCGCCTGTTGCGCCAAATAGCCCCGACACCCCTCGGCCAGGATCGTCACCCGCGCCCGCAGCGCCATCCCCGGCTCGAAGTGGGGCTTGGGCCGCCCCTCCCGATCCCGCCCCTTGTCTCCCGTGCGCACCCCCATCACCGCGCCGTGATCGTCCCATAGCAGCTCGACGGCGGCGAATCCCGGCAGCAGATCCACCCCCAGCTCCTCGGCCTTTTCGGCCATCCACCGCCCCAGCCGGGAGAGCGACGCGGCGCGGCGCGGCGTCGCCTCGTGTTGGGCGAAAAACGGCGGAACGGGGAGGGGAAGGGCGCGTCGCTCGGAGAGGTATTCCAGGGATTCTCGATGGATCGGAGCCCCCAGCGGGGCGTCGGCCTGTTCTTCCGGGGAGAAGAGGGGATGGAGCAGATCGGCGGGAACCAGCGCCCCGGAGAGCAGATGTCCGCCGGGCCGCCGGGCCTTTTCCAGCACCGCCACGGTGCAGGCGGGGCGCAACCGTTTCAGGCGCACCGCCGCCGCCAATCCCGCCGGACCGGCCCCGACGATCACCACGTCGTATTCCAGTTCATCCATCGCCGCTTGGCCGGAAGATCCCAGGGAGCCCAACATCGAGTCCCAGACTCTTGCCGAATTCGACGCGGCGGTGAAGGGGAGACGCCGGATCCTCGACCCCCACCCTGGCAAACCCCTCCCGACGCAATCGGCACGAATCGCACAAACCGCAAGGTATTCCGTCGGAATCAGGATCGTAACAGGATCGGGTGAGGGCAAAATCCACCCCAAGCGCCAACCCCTGACGAATAATCTCCTCCTTGCTCCAATGAAGCAACGGGGCGTGAATGCGAAAGGGGTGCCCTTCCACCCCGGCCTTGGTGGCGACATTGGCCAGGGACTCAAAGGATTGAATGAAGGCCGGACGGCAATCTGGATAGCCGGAAAAATCCACCGCGTTGACGCCGATGAAAAGATCCCGGGCCTCCAGGGTCTCCGCCCAGGCCAGGGCGAGGGAGAGAAAGACGGTGTTGCGGGCCGGGACGTAGGTCGAGGGGATGCCCGGGGTCAGCCCCGTCTTGGGAACGTCGAGGGCGTCGCTGGTGAGGGACGAGCCGCCGAAAGCCCGCAGATCGAGGTCCAGAATGACGTGACGGGCGGCCCCCTGGAGGGCGGCGATGCGGCGGGCGGCCTCCAGCTCCACGGCGTGGCGCTGGCCGTAACGAAAACTCAGGGCATGGACCTCGAATCCCTCCCGACGGGCGAGGGCTAGGCAGGTGGCGGAATCCAAACCGCCCGACAGGAGCAAAACCGCCTTGGGAGGCGTCTTGGGAAGGGAAGAGGGCATGGCGCAATCTCGAAAACAAACCCCGCCGGTTCAACGGCGGGGAGGGTGAAACCAGTCGGAGGCGGCGGAAGGGCGGAGCCGCCGCAAGGGCGGCACCGATCCATCGTCGGTCAGCGTTTTTTGCCTGCGGCGTCAAGCTTTTTCAGCTTGTCCTTGGCGAGGTCCACGTTGCTGAACTTGGGATAATCCTTGACCAGCCGCTCCAGACTCAAGCGGGCGTTGTCCTTGTCCCCCAGTTCGTCGAAGCAGAGCCCCATTTTGAACAAGGCGTTGGGAACCTTGGGGCTGGCGGGCCATTTGGTGATGACCTGATTCAACGCCTGCAATGAATCGGCGTAGCGTTTTTGCACGTAGAGAATGTCTCCCAGCCACCAGTGGGCGTTGCCCGCCAGGGGGTCGCTGGGATAGGTCTTGACAAAGTGGGAGAAGGCCTCCAGCGCCTGTTCGTATTGACTGCTCTTGAGCAGCAGGAAGGCGGCGTCGTAGGCCTCCTTTGGCGTGGCGGCGGGTTCGTCGACGGCCTTGGGGGGGGCGGGGGGCGGCGTCTTGGTTGGCGGGAGAGAGGCCACGGCGACGGGTTTCTCCGCAGGCGTCGGCGCGGCGGTCGGCACCGACTGAGGATAGGGCGACGTCGCGGCGGGAGCGGTTCCGGCGGCGGGATACGGCGTGGCCGCCGTGGGATAGGGCGCGGGGGCACCCGCCGCTGGATAGGGCGCGGGGGCGCTCGTCGAGGGATAAGCCGAGGCCCCGGAGGGGGGATAGGTCGTGGGATAGCCGCCGGGTGCCGCCGGGGCACCGTAGGCCGCCGCAGACCCCGCGCCGGGAGACGCCGGTTGGCTCTGGGCCAATTGCTCGTTGAGCCGCTGATTGGCGTTGCGCAAAACCTCCACCTCGCCCCGTAGCGAACTCATCTCCTTTTCCATGAGGCCGAGTTTTTTGTGCATGTCGGCCACGGCTTCCCGTTGCCGATCCTCCGGCGATTTCTCCACTTGGGCCGCCTGGGCCGCGGAGGCCGAGCCGCCTTTTTTATCCACCGCCGGGGGGGTGGGCTCCGTCGGGGGCGAGGCACCGATGCCGCCGCAGCCGCTCAAAAGCAGCAACAGCGCCGACCAGCGCAACAGTCGCCCGCAACGCGGCAACGCGGCGGGTTGCGCGGTGGAATGCCCGGTTCCGCCAGTGGCGCGGCCCGTTTCGGGGGAGGGGGTGATGTGGGGGATCATGGCGGTTTACGTCCGTTGAGGTGGAGATAGAACCCCGAAGGCCATCAATGGGGAAAAAATGTTTTCAAGACCAGGGCCGCGACGCCGCCGAGCAACAGGCCCTTCATCCATTTCAGAAGCATCAAATCCGCCCGGATCGGGGCCAACTCGACTTGCAAATCGCGTTTGGTTACCAGTTCATCTTGAGCTTTGGATACGACCCGGACCATGGCTTCCGTCTGTCTGGACTCGAAGCCCGCTGCTTTGAGACGATCCACAAGTTCCAAAGTATCAAAGGTGACGGTAGCCATGTGTTTAACACCCTCCTGTCGAGAGCATACACGGACCGCGCCATTTTCGCCATGCCTTTGACGAGATGGCCCCTTGGCGAAGAACCCTCCCCCAGGGCGGATCGGTTGGATTAATGAATTATAGTATCTACCCCGTCGCCCCCCCGTCGCCGGAACCATGGGGGCGGCGGCAATTTCCCAAGGGGGAGACTCGGGGGAGGGGAACGGGGAGCCCATTCCCCCCCGAGGAGTCCCGAGCAGGCGGCCCCTCCCAACCCGCGAACGACGCCGGGGGGAGGGGCGGGCGTGAGGGTTAGCGGGAGAGAACCTCGGCCCGACGATTTTGAGCCCAGGAGCCATCCTCGTGGCCCACTGCCAGGGGACGCTCCTTACCAAAGGAGATGGTTTGGATCTGACCGGCGCTGACGCCCTGACTGACCAGGAAATCCTTCACCGCGTCGGCGCGCTTTTGCCCGAGGGCGAGGTTGTACTCCCGGGTGCCGCGTTCGTCGCAGTGGCCCTCGATGACCACACCCTGGCCTTTGTTGACCATGCGGGCGAGGCTCATCAACTTGGGCCGAGCGTCATCGCGGACGATGGAGGAGTCGTAGTCGAAGTAGACCCGCTGATTTTCGTTGGCCGAAGGGTCCATCACGCCGCCGCCGGAGAGGGATCCGCCGGGCGCGAATCCGCCTTGGCCTTGCCCGCCGCCGCCCATGCCGCCGTTGAGACCCATGCTGCCCGGGTCGCCGCCTCCGTCGATCTTCTTGTTGGCGTCATCGGTGCTGGAGCAACCGGTGAGAATGGTCAGGGCCATGGCCGCCATCGTCATCAATATCTGCTTCTTCATCGCTCTCCTCGCTTCTGCTTCAAGGTCCGGCCTTGCTGGATTGATTGGGGTGATGGGTTGAACGGGGGAGGGGGAAGTCCACCCTCGCCCAACGTTGGTTCCCTTGTCGTTTTCGTCGCCCATGACGAACAAAACACTTTGCCGGGTCAACGAATCAGGGGAGACCAGGTGGGATCGGAACCGCCCAGATCCCCCACGGGTGCCATTCTCTCATTATGTCCGGTCAGATCAATGGTGTAAAGCTTGGTTTGACTGTTGTTCTGACGAGAAAAGAGAATCACCCGTCCGTTGGGCGACCAAGTGGGGGATTCGTCCATCCACGAGTCGGTGAGGGTGCGGGATTTTCCGGTCTTGGGGTTCAGCACGGCGATGCGGAATTTCCCCCCGCCGCCTTGGACATAGGCGATGTTGTCCCCCCGCGGCGACCAGGCGGGGGCGGAGTTGTTCTTGCCCTCGAAGGAGAGGCGCTTGACGCCGCCGCCGTTGGCGTCCATGACGTAAATTTGCGGCGATCCGCCCCGGCTGGAGGTGAAGACGATGGAGTTCCCGTCCGGCGACCAGGAGGGGGAGGTGTCGATGGCGCTGGATTCGGTCAACCGTTTCAAGCCGCCGCCGCGCAGATCCTTGACGTAAATTTCGGCGTTGCCGTCCTTGGTCAGGGTCATGGCCATGCGGGTTCCGTCGGGAGAGAGGGAGGGGCAGGCGTTGAGACCGGGAAACTCGGTGAGCATCGCCTTTTGCCGCTCGTACAGCCCCCAACGGAAGATGCGGGGAAAGCCGGTTTCGTAGGAAAGATAGTAAAGATGTTCGCCGTTGGGTGAAAAGCGGGGGGTGAGGACCAGCAGTTCATTGGGGTTGAGGTCCACCCGGTTGGCCCCGTCCTGGTCCATCACCGAAAGCCACTTGCGAAAACGGCGGGCGTCGATGTTTTTCTGGGCGACGAAGCCGATGCGGCTGGTGAAGTATCCCCCCTCGCCGGTGAGGCGGGAGTAGATCTCATCCGCCACCCGGTGGGCCAGATGGCGCCAATCCTTGGTGGGGGCGGAGATGCGCTTGCTCTCGCCCAGCTTGCCCCCCTGGTTGACGTCGTAGAGGACGAAATCCACCGACAGTTTGTCCCCGGCGAGGGTGGTTCCCCCCGCCACCACCGCGTCGGCGCTCAACAGCCGCCAGTTGCGGAAGTCCGGGGCTTTCCACAGGCCGACGCTGTCTTGCAGGAAGGCCTTGGGATCCAGGGGACGGAAGAGGCCGGAGCGCTCCAGGTCGGCGTTGACCACCTCGGCGATGCGGATGCCGTGTTCGGTGGGGGCGCTGGGACTGTCGCCGCTCAAGGTGACGAAATCCGGCACGGCGATGGGCATGGGGTTGAGCCCGCCCTTGGTGATGTCGATGCGCAATTCGGCGGCGTGGCCCGGCGGGGGGGCCATCCCCAGCATGAAAACGAACAACAGGGTCAGGATACGAATCACGGGAATCCCCACGACGGATGGTTGAGGAGGAAGGCGCGTTGTGGTTTTCCGCAGTCGCCCGGCGGATTTTCGATCCAATCCAGACGCAACGGCTTGACTAAGCATCCGGCGACGCCCCCCGGTTGGTCAAGGGGCGAGGTCGCATGCGGGGTTCGGGTGAATCACTCTTGCGCCCGGAAGACCAGGGTCAACGTCTTGCATTCCGCGCAGTTGGCGGGGGGAGGGGGCAGATCGGCGGTTTTGCTGATGGCGGTCAGCACCGACCGGTCAAACACCGCGACTCCCGAGGGACGAAGGATCTGGGGGGAAATCAGTCGTCCGTCGGGAGAGAGGGTGACCCGCACCTCCACCACCAGGTGGGCCTCATCCTTCAGCCCCCCAGGATTGGTCCAATTGTCCCGCACCTTGCTCTGCACCGAAAGGGCGAACTGGCTCAACTGCGCCTGACTGACGCCCGGCGTGGTTTGGGGCGGCCCTTGATGCTCCACCTTCGGCCCTGGCGTCCCCTTTTGAGGAGGGGTGGGGGTAGCGCGGTTGGCCGCCAGCTTGTTGATGGAGTCGGTGAAATCAACGGGCTTCTCCGCCTCCTTGGCCGCGTGCTTTTTGATGGCGTCGCTGAAATCCAGGGGCTTTTCTTGCTTGTCGTCCTTTTTGGGTTCTTCTTTCTTGGGCTCGGGCTTTTTCTCATCCTTCTTGGGCTCGGGCTTTTTCTCGTCCTTCTTGGGCTCGGGCTTTTTCTCATCCTTCTTGGGCTCGGGCTTTTTCTCATCCTTCTTGGGCTCGGGTTTGGGCTCGGGCTTTTTCGGCTCGGGCTTGGGCTCGGGCTTGGGTTCCGGCGGCTTGGGTTCCGGCGGCTTGGGTTTTTTGGGCTCGGGCTTGGGCTCGATTTTCTTCGGTTCGGGCTTGGGTTCGGGCCTGGGTTCGGGCTTGGGCTCGGGCTTGGGTTCCGGCTTGACCAGCGGGGCGGGCTCCGGCGGGCGGGCGGGGGGCTTTTTTCCCTCCTCGGTTTT
>JADGAP010000186.1 GCA_015231965.1 Magnetococcales bacterium
GCGCCGCCCTTCGCCCTCGCCATTCCGGTCAAGAACGGCGTCGAGGCCCTGCCCTCGGCCCTGGCCAGTCTGCGGTGGCAGGACGGTCTGGCGGCGGCGGCGCTGCTGGACGCCAGCGGCGACCCCCGGGTTGCCGCCCTGGCCGAGGCCTATCCCGACCTCCTCGTCCACCGCCGCCACGCCGCCGCCGACGGGGGGCAGAGCGCCGCCATCCTGGAGGGGTGGGACGCCCTGCCGGGGGAGTTCGTGGGGTGGCTCAACGCCGACGATCTGCTCTACCCCGGGGCGCTGGCCCGGGTGCTGGAGGCCTTTCGCGCCGACCCCGAGTTGGACGTGGTTTACGGTCATGCCGCCTTCGTCGACGCCGAGGGGGCCTTTATCGGCTATTTTCCCAGCATCTCCGACTCCCTGGAAGCCCTGACGCTCTCGTGCGTCATTTGTCAGCCGGCGGCCTTCGTCCGGCGGCGGGCGCTGGCGGGGATTTCCGGCCTGGATCCCCGACGGCATTACACCATGGATTGGGATCTGTGGCTGCAACTGCGCCAGGCCGGGCGGCGCTTTCGTCGGCTGGATCATCCCCTGGCGGCGGTGCGCCTGCCGCCGGACTCCAAGACCCTGGCCGGAGGGGCGGCGCGGCGGCGGGAGATCGGGGAGATTTTGCAGCGCGGAGCCCCCTGGTCGGAGCGGCTGCGCGCCCGGATCGGCCACGCCCATTTTCTCGCCCACGCCGGGGGACGCCCCCTGGCCGAGGGGGGATGGCGTCTCGCCGCCCGACTGCTGGCCCTGGCGGCCCCCCCGGTCTGGCAGGAGCGGGGGGCGATTTTCGGCCTGGAGCGGCGGACCAACCGGGTGATGACGGGAGAGGCGCGGATTTTCCTGCCCTGGCTGCGGGGCGGTCCCGCCGTCGTGACCCTGGAACTGGAGGGCCTCCCTTCCAGTCTGAACGTCACCCTGGACGGTCAAACCCTGCCCCTGCAACGGGTGGGGGGATGCGACGCCCCGGGCCGCTGGCGGGGCGAGCTGGCCCCCCGTCCCCCGGGGGTGTTGGAATTTCGCCTGCGGGCCGAGACGACGGGGTGGCGCGTGGTCCGTCTCGCCCTCCACCCCGATCCGCTGCGCCCGGCGGAAGGGGCGGCACCTCCCCTCGCCCTGTCCCCCCCTCCGCCGCCGCCGCCCGATGGGGAGGGATTCCCCGCCGTCGCGGCCTCGCCCCTCGCCGCGCCCCCGCCCGCTCCCGCTCCCGGAACGGCCTTTTGCGCGGTGATCGATCCCGCCGTCCCCAAGGCGATTCTGGCCCACGCCCTGGTCGCCTCCTGGCATCGCCGCTGCCGGGACTTTTCCGCCCTCCATCTGGTGCTGACCGGGGCGGACCCCGCCCTGGAGCGTCGCGCCGCCGCTCTGGGGGCGACGCTCCACCATCGCCCCCCCCATCCCCAGGCGGGAGAGCGGCCCAACGTCAACAAACGGCTGGCCGCCGGGGTGGATTTTGGTGCGGCGCGGGTGATTCTGGTGGATTGGGACGTGCTGTTCACCGGCGACCCCTGGCAGTTGCGCGCCCTGCCCCGGGACCGTTTCGCCGCCGCCCCGGCCACCATGTTGCGTCTGCCCCGGCCCTTGCAACAGTGGATCGTCGATCGATTCCATCCCCCCCTGGGGTTTAATCTGGCCCTGGGGGCGTTGGGCGGGGCGGCGCTCCACGGCGAGGCCCCCGAGGCCATCGCCTCCGATCGCTATCTGCGGCGGTTTCGCTATTTCAACGGCGGGGTGGTCGCCTTTCCGGCGGGAAGGTTTCACGAAACCATGGAGCGTTGGGGGGAGATGCACGACGATTTGCGCCGCCTCGTCCCCGAGGCCGCCCGGGCCTGCGGCGACGCGGCGGCGGCCCGGGACATGGCCGACAGCGACCAAACCGCCCTGGCCCTGGTCCTGGCCCATGAGCCGGTCCATCCCCTGGACCCCACCCATAATTTTATTCTTTACGACCTGACCGGGGGCGTTTCCAGCCAGGAGGTCGCCCTGTTGCACCTGGCCTCCCGTCTTCCAGAGTTGGCGGGGGGGCGGCTCTCCCCGGCGTTGCCCCTGGCGCTGTTTGACCGCGCGACGCGGCAGCTCGCCGCCTCCCATCCGGAGACCCTGCCCCGGTTTTCCCGTTTTCACCCCGCGCCGTTGCGCGCCGAACTGGTGTCGTTGATCGAGGATTATGGACTGCGTGACCCCTGACGCCCCCGCCCTTTCCGGTCTCCTCGGCGCGTCCCACACCACGGCGCGTCCCGACGGGGGGATCGTCCCCTTGCCCCCGCCCCCCGCCGCCGTCCCGTCGGGAAGCTGGAGCGCCCGCGCCGTCTGGTCCGGGACCACGCCGGTGTTGGGACGGCTGGAGGTTTGGCGGGTGGTTCTCGGGTTGGGTCAGGCCCCGCGTTTTCCCCGGGAGGAGCCCCGGGAGCAGGCGGTGGTGCTGCTCCACGGCGTCGCCCGGGCGACCCTGGCCGAGGCGGACCGCCCCGCCGTGGAACATCGCCTGACGGCGGGGGATCTCCTCCTCGTCCCCCCCGGGGTCCGCTGCACGCTGCACAACGACCACGACGACGGGGCGAGCTTCCTCCTGCTGGCGTGGCGCGCCCCCGCCGAGGCGCGGCGCGCCCCCCTGCCGTCCCGCCGTTGCTCCCCCGCCGACGAGGGGGGCGAAACGCGGGATCACGGGGGATATCGGGCGCGGCTGGCGTGGGAGGGGAGCAGCCGTTTCCTCGCCAAATTTCACGCCCATTATAGCGAGATGGATGCGGGGGCCGGCTACGCCCCCCACGCCGACGACCACGACGTGGCCCTGATCCTCCTGGAAGGCCAGGTGGAGAGCCTGGGGGAGTCCGCGACCGCCCCGGCGTTCCTCTTTTATCCCGCGCATCGCCCGCACGGACTGGCCAATCCCGGCCCTCGACCGGCCCGATATCTGGCGCTGGAATTTCATGGCGCGGCCTCCTCCTCCGTGGGGGAAAATCCGGCGCTGTCCCAAATCCTGTCCCCGGATTACACGCCGGATTCGCCCTGGCGACGTTGGATGCGGCGGTGGGCGTCCTGGCGCGAGGCGGGGCGGGGCCGAAGCCGGGGTCCGATCCCCGACGGGGGGGACGGGGGAGGGGCGGCGGCGGATTCCGGAGGGCCGATGCCGAGGCCGCTGGATCTGCTGGAGATGCACGCCTGGCACGGGTGCAATCTGGGCTGCGAAAGTTGTTCCCATTTCGCCCCCCACCAGGGGGATCCCCGGGTCGATCTGGCGGCATGCCGGACCTGGATGGAGACCTGGGCGAAAAAAGTGCGCCCCGCCCGCTTCAAACTGGTGGGAGGGGAGCCGCTGCTCAATCCCGACGCCCCCGCCCTGATTCGGGCCGCCGCCGCGACGTGGGAGGGGGGGCGGGTGGTGGTGGGGAGCAACGGCTTGCGGCTCCCGCGTCATCCCCAACTGTTGGAGGCCCTCCTGGAAACCGGGGGGGAGTTGATCCTTTCGGCGCATCACGACGGGGCGGCCTTTCGCGAGGCCATGGCCCCCGCGCTGGCGTTGGCCGAGGCGTGGCGGCGGCGCGGGCTGTCGGTGGAGGTGATTTCGGCCCATCGGCGCTGGACCCGTCGTTATCATCGATTCGAGGGGCGACCGATCTTTTTTCACTCCGATCCCCGGCGCGCCTGGGAGGTCTGCATCGCCAAGGCGGCACCCCAGCTTTGGCAAAACCAAATCTGGAAATGCGGCCCCCTCGCCTCGGCGGCCCGCATGGTTCAGGAGTGGGAAGGGGATGCCTGGCCCAAGGGGGTGATCGCCGCCTACCGTCCCCTGGAACCTTCCGCCGACGCCGAGGCGATGCGACGCTTTTTCGCTCGGGAGGAGGAGCCGGTCTGCGCCCTGTGCCCGGAGCGTCTGGTCCCCTTCGCCCTTCCCGACCCCCGCCGGGTCGGCGCTTCCGACGCTTCCGGCTCGTCCGTCGAGGTTGACGAGCCGTCTCCCCGGGAGTCCTTTCCCCGGGACGCGCCCCGAACCGCCCCGCCCTTGCGGGATCCCTACGACGCCATTCCCTTCGCCCCCCTGGAGGCCGACGCCGTTCCCCTGGACTGGCCGCTGACGCGGGATGCCGCCCTCCCCTTCGGTCGGCGGGCCTTGTGGCGCGGGAGTTCTGGACTTTTTCCGGAGTGGAAGGCCCACCTCTCCCAACTGGGCCCCGGGGCCTCCCCCCATCCTCCCCACGCCCACGACGCGGCGGAGGAGTTGATGCTGGTGCTGGAGGGGCGGGGGGAATTCCTTCTGCCCTCCGGGGCGGGGGAGGAGGATCCCCGTCGCCTTGTTCTCGACGCCGGATCCCTCCTTTTCCTCCCCGCCCGGGCGCGCCACACCCTGCGCAACCCCGGAACCGCGCCGCTGCTCTATCTGACGGTGAAATGGACCGGGGCGGGGGAGGGTCGCCCCGGGTCGCCCCTCTCGGGCCGCCTGGGGGGATGGGACGACCTCCCCGCCGGATCGCGGCGGACCCTGCTGACCACCCCCACCGCCGCTCTGGCCGAACTGCGAGCGGAGGCGTGGCATCTCGCCCCCGGCGACGCACTGCCCTCCCCCCCTCCGGGAGAGGAGCGCCTGGCGGTGCTGTTCGCGGGGCGGGCGACGGTGGAGGGGTTGGGCACCCTCGACGCCTTCGGGGGGATGTTGCAGGCCGGGGGGCGTCATCGGCCGATTCGCGCCGGGAGCGACGGCCCCGCCCGGGGGGTGCTGATGTCGTTTCGCGGACCTCCCGGAACGTCGCCGTCGTTGACGGGCGAAGTCGCCGCCGCCCCGGATTCCCCTCCTTCCCGTCCTCTTCGGGAGAACGTCTTGAACTCTCCGCCCTTCCCCCCCTCCGAACCGTTGGACGACCGTTCCATCGTCTTTCTGCTGGGGGCGCCCCGTTCCGGAACCACGCTCTTGTCGGTGCTGCTGGCGGGGCATCCGGCGCTGCTGGTTCCCCCGGAATCCTGGCTGATGCTGGCCGGGGCGGCCCGGGGGGCGCTGGATCCGGATCTTCCCGCCGATGGCCGCCTGATCAATCAGGCGGTGGGCACCTTCGTCGACGACGAGAGCCACGCCGCCGGGGTCCGGGCCTATGTTCGGGCGGTGATCGGGGCCAAGCTGGCCGCCGCCGGAAAATCCCTTTTCGTGGAAAAAACCCCGCGCAACTATCTGGCCCTGGAGTTTATCGAAAAGGTTTTTCCCAACGCCCGTTATCTGTGGTTGCGGCGCAATCCGCTGGATGTGGCCGCCTCGCTGCGGGAGGCCAACCACTGGGATCCCGTCGCCGCCCTGCAACCCGGCGGCGAAAACCGCGACGGCATGGATTGGATCCTGGGCCACCATCGTCTGCTGGCGTTCTGGCGTCGCCATCCCGAGCGGATTCACCCCTTGCGCTACGAGGATTTGACCGCCCGCCCGGAGGCGGAGCTGGCGGCGATTTTCCGCTTTCTCGATCTTCCTGGCCCCCTTCCCCCCGTCGCCTTCGGCGAGACCCTGGCCCCCTTCGCCGCCAGTCGGTTCGGCGACCGCAAGGTGTTGCGCTCCACCCGGCCCCATCCCCTTTCGGTCCACCGCTGGCGCGACGAATTCGCCCCGGAAACCCTGCAAATCCTCCTCGACGCCCTGGGAGGGGCGACCTTTTCCGCCCTGGGCTATGAAACCGCCCTGGCGGAGGCGGCGGAGCGGGGGGTGGTTCCCGGCTCTCCTCGGCGGGGGGAGGAGGCGCTGGCCCGTTACGAGGGGTTTGTCGCCGCCGCCGCCGGGTCGGTGGAGGCCAAGGTTCCCGAATGGACCCCCTCCGTCGCCCGCGCCGCCGACCCGGAAGGGTGGCGGGAGGAGCGGACCCGGCTGCTGCTGGCGTTGGAGCGGATGAAGCGGGAGTCCCTGGAGCGGGACGCCGATCAGGCCCGGGCCTTCGCCCTGGCCCACGTCCGGCGGGAGCGGGAGAGCTTCGCCCTGCGCCAGGAGCTTTCGGCGGTGAGCCAGGCGCTGCAACACGACGCCGAGCAACTCCTCGCCTCCCGCTCCTGGACCCTCGCCCGACCGTTGCGTCAGTGGGCCAACCGGCTGCGGGGGCGGCAGCCGGAGCGTCCCACCCCCCATACCGTCTATTGGCGTCACGCCCTGATGCACATCCGCAACGTCCACGCCTCGATTTCGTGGGAGTTGACCGCCCCCCTGCGCTTGATCGCCAAGCTGGCGCGACGGCTACGCCGGGGGCCGCCCGCGTGATCGCCCTCCCGCCCCCCCCGACGCCCTGCCCGACGGCTCGCCGTGGCCCCTCATCTCCATCGTCACCCCGTCGTTCAACCAGGGGCGCTACCTGGAGGAGAACCTCCGCTCGGTGCTGGAACAACACTATCCCCGGGTGGAGCAGATCGTCATCGACGGCGGTTCGACGGACGAAACCCGGGAGGTGTTGGCGCGGTATCGGGGGAGCCTGGCCCATGTGATCAGCGAACCCGACCGGGGCCAGGGGCACGCCATCAACAAGGGGATGGCCCTGGCCTCCGGAACCCTGCTCACCTGGCTCAACAGCGATGACCGCCTCGCCCCCAGGGCGCTCTTCGCCATGGCCCTGGCCTTTCATCGCACGGGAGCGGATCTGGTCGCCGGGGTTTGCCAGCTCTTCGAGGAGGGGAAGGAGACGGCGCGCCACCTCGCCGCTTGTCGG
>JADGAP010000187.1 GCA_015231965.1 Magnetococcales bacterium
ATGCCGGAGACGATGGCCGACTCGTCGTCGATGACGAGAATGGTGGGCGGGGGGGTGGGCGAGGGCGTCGAGGGGTTCATGGCAGTGGCATCACGGGGCGAGTTGGGCGAGTTGGGCGATTTTTCGACCGATGCGATGGGCGTCGTACAGCGGCTTGCGAAAAACCTCCTCCGGTCCGATGCCGATTTGTTGCAGCGTCTTATCGGGATAAAATCGCACCGAGCCGGTGAAAATCACGAAACGCATGGCGGCGTGGAATCGTTGGCGCAAGGCCAGGATCAGTTGCTCGCCGCTCATTCCCGGCAGGCGGAGGTCGATCACCGCCACCCGGGGCGGGGGGGCTTCCGTGATCTCCCGCATGGCGGCCTCGCCGCTCTCCAGGGCCGTCACCTCGTAGTCCAGATCTTCCAGAAAGGCCTTCAGCCCTTCCCGGATCACCGCGTCGTCGTCCACCACCAGGACGCGCACGGGGGCGTTGGAATGGGTCACGGAATTTTTTCCTCCATCGGCAAACACAAGATGAGCGTGGCTCCCTGGCCGGGTTTGGAATCCACTTCCAGGGTTCCCATGTGATTTTCAGTGATAATAAAATAGGAGATGGACAGACCCAATCCCGTACCGCTTCCCACCTCCTTGGTGGTGAAAAACGGTTCGAACACCCGCTTGCGCACGGCCTCGTCCATGCCGGGTCCGTTGTCCGCGATCTCCACTCTCACCATCCGCCCATCGGGGCGCACTCGCAAGGTGAAACAGGGGTCCAGGATTCCCGCGTCGGAGTGGGCCATGGCCTGGGCGCCGTTTTTGAGAATGTTGAGAAACACTTGTTGAATGTTGTTTCCCACGCACAGCGCCGGGGGGGTGGCGGGATCGTACTCTCGCACGATGCGAATGTGGCGGAAATCATAGTGTTTTTTCAGGTCGTAATCGTTGGCCGCCAGCTCCAGGGTTTGGTCCAGCAGGTGGGCCAAATTCTGGGGCGCGGCGTCCACGCCGCCCTTGCGGCTGAAATTGAGCATGTTTTCCACAATCCGCGCCGCCCGCCCGCAGGAGTCCGCCACGGCCTGGATGAGGGGAACGACGCCCCGCTGTTCCAGATAGCGGCTCAGGGCCTCGAAGGGAAGACCGCACTGCTCGGCGATGCGGCGATTTTTCGGCGACCCGTCCATCAACCGTTGATTGATCACTTGAACGTTGACCAGGATGCCGGCCAGGGGATTGTTGATTTCGTGGGCCATGCCGGCGGCGAGCCCCCCCACGGAGAGCATCTTTTCCGCCTGGATCATCATCTCCTCGATCCGCACCCGCTCGGTGATGTCATCCACCCGGATCACCGCTCCTTCCGTTCCGTTGGTGACCAGGGGGTAGATGGTCACGTCGGAGAAGCGAATTTCGTCGTTGACCCGCCAAACGATTTTTTCCTCCCTGAGTCCTGTCCGTTTCACGAGGGCTTGTTGGATCCGCTCCATCTGCCCGCTCAACAGGGGATAGACCTCCGACAGGGGGCGGCCCAAGGCTTCGGTCGAGGGAAGGCCGACGTTTTCCGCCGCCTTGCGGTTCCACTGGATGACCCGCCCCTCCAGGTCCACCCCGATCAGGACCGAGGGCATGGAGTCGATGACGTTGGCCAACAAGTTGCGCAGGTGGAGCAGCTCCTGTTCGGTCTCCCGCAGCTTTTGAAAATCGGCGCGCTGCCGGGACCAGGATTCGTTGAACGCCGCCGCCAGTTGATCCAACTCATCCAGGGACTCCAGGTGCTTCGCCCGACCGGTAAAATGGAAGGGGAGCGGATCGTCCTTCAGGGTCAGGGAGCGGGTGTGGGCGGCGAAGGCCTGCAACCGCCCGCCCACCAGTCGATAAAACAGCGCCAGAATGAACAGCGAGACCAGGAAGGTTTTGATCCCCTGGGAGACCAGAATCACCGACACCTTGTCCATCAGCCGATGGTAAACCCCCTCCAGGGTGGCGGCGGCTCGCAGCGTCCCCAGGGGAACCTCCTCCTGGCGATAGTGGTAATGCAGGGGGATTTCCAGGCGGATGAGATGTTCCTCCGACGGCCGCCCCGCCGCGATGCGTCCCCCGTCCTCCAGGTCCACCGCGATATATTGCATGTCCGGCAGGCGCATCAAGCCTTCCAGATGAATTCTGACCAGGTCATGGTTGGCCAGCCAGAGGCTGTTGAGGATGGACTCCAGATGGATCGACCGAATCTCGCTCAGGCGGGCGTGGATGAGGGAGACGTCCCGCTCGTAGTCCATGCGCAACTGGATGGCGGTGATCAGCAGGGTGATGAGGGAGCTGAAGATCAGGATCCAAATCGCCATGTGGCGACCGATGCCGGGGCGGAGGAGTCGCGAGATCGTCGGTTCGGCTTCGGCCATGGGATCTCCCATTTCCCCGTCAAGGCCCTTGTCGCAGCGCTGCCGCGATGGCGTCGTTCATCAATCGGGCGTGGCTGCCGTCCTGTTTCATCCCGCGCAAGGTCGCCTCGATCCGGGGAATCAGATCGGCGCGCTGTTTGTTCAGGTAGAGAAACAGGGGTTCCACGGTCAAGGGGCGGCCGACCTCCCGCACCTCCGTCAGTCCCCGCCGTTTGATGGCGATCATCCCCTGCAAGCGGTCGTAGAGAATGAGATCCACCCGGTTTTTCAGCAGCAGGGTGAACAGGCTGTCGGCATTGACCGCCAGGCTGAGGTGGGGAAAACCTTCCGTGGCTCGCTCGAACACCTTCCAGCCCCGGATCAGCCCGATGGCGTGGGGGCGCAACGCCTCCCACCCGTCGATGGTCAGCCGGGGGTCGCGGGTGAAGACGGAAAATTCCATGTCCATCCATTTTTCCCCGAGGGGAATCAGGTTGGGATAGTTTTTCTCCAGTCCGACGATGCGCAGCAGGTCGCCGTCGTCAATGCCCGCATTGGCGTTGGTGAGGGCGCGTTCCGAAGGCAGGGGGGTGATGGTGATGGGGATTCTGGCGCGGCGGAAGGTTTCCAGCACCAGTTGATCCAGGATGCCGGTGTGGTCGGCGTTGGCCAGGATGGGGTTGGCATCGGAAATCACCAGCGACAACGGCTCCTCCGCCCAGGCGGAAGCGAGGCCGCAAAGGAGGAGCCACGCCACGCCCAGGACGATGCCCCAACCCAGGCGAGGAGACCGTCGCCGGTTTGGCGGAGGAGATCGATTCATGGCGTCAAGAACCTTTTCTGGCCAATCGATGTGACGGAGCGGATCCGTCGATCCAAATGGTGCCGCATCTCCCGCGCCCACCACCCACTCGGCGGTTCGTTGAGGGGGTGGGGTCAGGGGGGCGCCGAATTGCGCCATAAGCGGTTCGAGGGTGAGAACGTCGGGGATCTTCCAGCCGCAAATCCCTCAGGGCGATACTTCGAGGGTGGGCTGGAGCCCGACGAAGCCGTCGTCCCGACGCCGTTCGGCCTGTGGGGAAACGGCGAGGTCCGGGGGCCGGGGAACCGCTGCGGCACCGGCCTGCGGCGTCGCCCTTGTGGGGGAACGAGCCGTCGAAATGGTACACCAATTCTCCCACGTTACCATTTTTGGATCGCCAGATTCCATAAGATCGTTCAGTCCCTCATCCTTTTCGTTCCCCCGGTTCGGGGGGGTGGGCGATCCTTGAGGAGGATGGAGGCAGGGGAGGGAACCCGTCGGAGTTCGGGCCGTCGTCGGCCCACGCCGCCGCCGTGGTTTCGCCGGTGGCGACCCCCGCCAGGAAGCGTCTCGCCCAAAAGATGAGGACGCCGGTTGCCAGCATGTAAAGTCGTTGCACGAGTAGGATTCCCGCCACCACTTCGGCGGGAACGCCGTACAGGGCCAGCAACACCAGGGCGGCCCCATCCACGACCCCGAGGCCCATCACCAGCAACGGGATGGCCGCCAGGATGGAAAACATGGGGACCAGGAACAGCAGGGTCGTGTAGGGCGTGGGAACGTGGAACGCCGCCAGCAGCGCCCACCAGATGCCGCTGTTGGTCATGAAGAGCAGGAGGGCGCACAGGGCGGTGCCGGGCAGGATGCGGGGATGGAGGGCGTAGGCGTCGCGCACCTCCCGCCACAGGTTCAGGGCGGGAATCCGCAGCCGACGCCAGGCGAAAACGCCCCCCAACGCCGCCGCTCCCGCCAGCGCCAGCACCCAGAGCGCCTCCCGCCCCGTCGGATTCCGGAAGGAGAGCCGCTCCGCCACGCCGGGCAAGGCAAGCAGCCCCCCCAACGCCAGGGTCAGGGCGACGCCGAGGGTGATCAACTTTTCGATGGCGAGAGCGGCCATCAGCCGCCTCAGGAGCCCCGGCTTCCGGCCCAACAAATAGCCGCTGACGAGAAAGGTTCCCAGCACGCCGGGGGTGACGACGCTGGCGGCGAAGGAGAGGGCGACCACCGCCAGCAGGGTGAAAAAGGGGATGCGACGCAGCGGGTTCAGGGCCAGGGTCATTTTACCGGCGCTGATCGGAAAGGAGCCGAGAAAGAGGAGATAGGCCGCGCCCACGGTCAAGCCGTCGGCCCGGCCCAGGGCCTGGAGGATGGCCTCCCAGCCCACGTTCCAGGTGAGGTAAAACAGCAGCCCGGACAGGCAGCCCAGGTTGAGCGTCAGGGCGGCGAGGCGACGTTTCAAGGTCTTCCCGCCAGGGCGAACACCTTGAAGCGGGAGCCGTCGTGAAGCGACCGCAATCCCGCCCCGGGGGCCAACTCCGGTCGATGCCACAAGGGGATCAATCCCTGCTGATATTTGAGCCCCTGCCAGGGGATCAGCAGATAGGTCACGTTCCGCCGCCGCATCTCCTCGGCGACTTGCTCCAAGGGAATATCCACGGGCAGGTTGACCGGGGGGGGGAGATCGGTGCGTTGGTGCAGCCCGTAGTAGAGGATCAATTCGTGACGATGGGAGGCGGCGGTGCGGGTGGGGGGCAGGCCGCTCCGGGCCAACCAGAGGCCGGCTTGTCGGGGGCTGTCGTCCAACTCCGGGCGGGCGGCGAGGGCCTGGAGTCGGGGACCGTGGTCCACCGCGAGGACGGCCACCCCCAGGAGCGCCGCCGCGAGGGGGGCGCGGGGGTGGGCGAGGGCGTGTTCCAGCAGGCGGGCGGTGAACAGCAGGATCATCACCCCCAGGAGCAGGATGTAGGGGATCAATCGCCGGTCGCTGACCATGTAGAACAGGTAGACCGGCAGGGGAAAGCAGAAAAAGGCGATCAGGGGGAGGGAGGCGACCCAGGGCCGCCACTCCGGGAGGGTGGCGATGCGGCGTCGGAGGGCCCAAATCAGCCCGACGGCCAGCAAGGCGAGCGCGGCGAAGTGGATGGGGGCGGTCAACTCCCGGTTCAGGAAGGCGTATTCTCGGTGCAGATTGCGCACGATGCGGCGTTGCAACACCTCCCGGTCCAGGGTGAGGAAATAGTCCAGGGTGGACATGGCGTAGTGGGTGGTGAAGGCGGGGCTGTAAGCCTTGTCGACGGTGCGCTCCACCTTTTCCATCATGCGCAGCTCTTTTCCGGAAAAGGAGGCGTGACCGTGGGCCCAGACCAGGAACGAGACATACCCTGCGGCCAAGAGCAGGAAGATTCCCAATCCCGCCAGGGGGGGGATCAGGGCGCGGGTGGCGGAGCGCCGATGGTGGGCGAGGAGCAGCAGTCCATAAGAGAGGAGGGCGGTGGGAAGCATCTCCGGGCGCGCCAGGTAGCCGAAACCGAAGAGTCCGCCCAGCAGCAGGTGTTGGCGCAGGGCGAGGCCGGTGTGGAGGGCGCGCCAAGTCAGGAAGAAGGCGGCGAGGAGCAGCAGGGTGAAGAGGGCTTCGGTCAATCCGGCGATGGAGAGGGAGACGAAGAGGGGTTGGGTGAGCAGCAGCAGGGCGGCGATCCAGGCCCCTCCCCGGGAGTAGGGGCGGGCCGCCAGGAACACCAGGGGGACGACGAGGGTGAAGGCGATGCCGGAGACGGCGGCCACCGAATGTTCCGGATCCCGCAACAGGAGGTTCAGGGGCCATTCGATCAGGGCGAAGCCGGGGGAGGCGACGGCGTTGCGCACCCCTTGATGGATATAGTCGTGACCCGTGATGAAATTGTGGAGGGGGAGGATGAAAGCGAGGGCGTCCGACCCGATGGAGGGGCGAAAGTGGAGATACAGCCCGAGGGGCGTCAGCGCCGCGAGCAGCGCCAGGGCGAGGGCGGCGCGCCAGGGGGGGGCGTCGGGGGGCATGAGGATCCTGTGTCCACGCAAGGGCGTCGTCGGATTTCTTTCCGGTTCCGACGACCATAGGTCATCCTGCCATGGTGCGCCGTCCCCGGAAAGGAAAAAGCCCCTCCTACGAACGTCCCGGCTCATCGACCACGATCCGCTGGAGAAACCCCCGCGTCCGGCGAAACGGCGGCGGGCGGTTGGCGCGGTGCCGTCCGGGCGGGAAAACGCCACAGGGCGTCCAGGGTCAGCAGCAAGGGAATCGGCGCGAAGAGGGCGTAGGTCATCAAATAGCGGGCGTCGATGGGGGTCAGGAAGCAGGTCAGGAGCATCCCCGCCGCGAGAAATCCCCAGGAGAACAGCCCCAACATCCGCCACTCCCGAACAAACCAACGGGGCCAGCTTCCGCCGCTCCCCCCCGCCCCCCCCC
>JADGAP010000188.1 GCA_015231965.1 Magnetococcales bacterium
TTCCATGTGAACGGAGACATTGAGGATGTGGTATCGCTCTTTGGTTAACACTCCCTTCGCTTTTGCGGCCCGATGCGCCCCAACAAAGCAACCAAGGTCATTCCCCCCGCCCAACCCGATCCAGTCGCATCGGGCCGCCGGGGGTCCGGGGGGCTTTTTCCCCCGCAATCCCTCCGAGCCCACTTGTCCTCCCAACTCAAACCCAACGCCGGGAGGAAAGGACGGCTGGGGAGTTCGCGGAAAGAACGGCAAGGCGTGTCGGGGGGCATGGAGGCGAAGGCCATGGCTTGGTTCTTCATGGGCGACACTGCAAAAAAGGCGTACAAGCCTGGATTCCTGCTTTCGCAGGAATGACGGATGAGAGAGGGTTAGCGGGAAGGACGGGCGGCGCGCGTTACAGTTCCGCCAAGTCCTTCAGCCGCCGTTTGTAGCCGGTTTCTTGAATCAGTTCCGCAGCCTTTGTCTTCTGACAGTCAAATGTTGTACTGTCCCCCAAATCCTTGGCCAGCCGGGCCTCTTCCAGGGCGATATCCACGTAAAACAGCGCCATCTCCCCCCGTTGGGCGATTTCCGTGGCTTCGTCCAGGTCGTCGCGGGCTTTGTCCCAATCCTGCATCACCCGCCACAGCCCCGCCCGGGCGATGAGACCACGGGGAATTTCGTGCCTCGCCCCCGCCTTGCGCAACCCGTCCACCGCGTGATTCAGCCAACATCGGGCGTCGGTGAGGGGGGCGTTTTCCGCCACAGCCTTGTGCAAATGGGTGCGCCCCAAGGTGAGTTGCTCCAGGGCAAGAGTCATCATCGACAACTTAAACTTTCTTCCCCATTCCAATGTCTGAGCCACTCGATCCAGCACCTCCTCCCAACGCCCCTTGGAGAGCAGCAGGTTACAATAGCGATAACCCTGGCAAGAATAGAGGTAAGGATACTCGGGCTGTCGTTCCCGCTGTATGGCTTCGGCTTGCTGAAAAAGCACTTCCGCATTCTTCAACTCTCCGGCCTGATGCAGGGCGTCGGCATAGGTGGCACGGTTGGAACTTCGCCAAAAAAAGTCTTCGCTGTCGTCGGCAAGACGGACACTCCGCCCCCCCGCCTCCGCCGCCCGTGTGACCTCACCGAGGGTCAGCCGCAATTCGCTGAGATTCCCGGAGACTCTTGCTGCTGTAACCCGAGATCTCTGCTCTATATAAAACGCCTCCGCAACCTCAAACGTCTCCACTGCTTCCCTTATCCGTCCTTGAGCACGCAAGCCGAAGGCGGCCGCGATCAATACATAAGCCTTATCATCCTCACGCAACCCCGCCGCCAGTTCCCGCCATGGTTGGGTGAAGAAGGCCGACCCCGCCGCCAAATCCGAGGCAAACGCCCCGAGTTTCCTTGTGGAATAATGCTCAGCCTCCCTTCTGATGCGCAGCCAGAAAACCTCATCCAGCGTCTCTTGAGGCTTGCCCGCCAGACAGCCATGAGTGACGGCCCGGAACAGGGGCTCCATCTCCTCCAGGGTGTCGGGGAGAAATTTGCCGTGAAGCTTCTCGGGCAGGGCCTTGAAATAGTCGTAAAGACGGAGGTGGGCCGCCTGCCACGCCTCGGCATGGTGGGCCTTGAGATGCTCGGCAAAATGCTCCCGGATCAGCGGGTGGGCGTCGAGAACCTCTGGGTCGTGATCGGCCTGGATGAGCAGGCCCAATTTGCGCAATCGCTGAAGAGCGAATTTCCACTGGGCTTTGGTCAGCCCCGCAAGCTTCTCGGTCAGGTCCGAAATCACCGGCTCGGCCAGCAGGGCCTGGATCGCCCCCGGCTCGGCGGGGCGGTCGAAGAGCCCCATCAGGTGGAGTATTTCAAGCTCTGGAGTTCCCTCAAGCCACGTGTCGTAGGAGTCCAGCACCCGCCGGGCGTGGTTGCCCTGGGCTTCGTCGTCGGTCAGGGCAGGAATCGAGTCCCTTTGGCGAATCTCCCCGTCGCACACCGCAGCCAGATAATTCCCCAATAATCGCAGGGACAAGGCGTGACCGTGGTACTCCCGGGAGGCATCCATCATCTCCCTGCGCGTCCCCTTGAGCTTGAACGAGGCGAGAAAATCCGCCCCCGCCTCCGGCGTCAAAAACCCCAGATCGATGCGCCGCAGCGGCCCGCTCTCCAAGGTGGACAAATCCCTCACCGCCGCCCGGGTGGTGACCACGCACAACCCTGGATTGGAACGCCCCAACTCCTTGAGCAGGGACTCCATCCCTTGATCCTTCAGCTTCCCCTGATGGATGGCCTCGGGATATTGCAACGGCTCCAGCCCGTCCAGAATCAACAGGGTCCGCTGTCGGCGGATCAGGTTGGCCAGCCGCTTGCCCCGCTCCCAGGCGCTCCCCAGCTTGGGGTCGGCATCGCCGAACTCCCGCAAGGTTTCATCCATGAATAGGTCCGAAGACGCCTGCCGCGCCTCGCTGGTCCCCTGGCTGTAAAAACTCCAGCCGTAAACCCGCTGGGCGCCGCCGTAATGTTTCGCCTCCATCCGGTTGAGCCAACCATTGACCAACGCCGTCTTGCCCACCCCCCCCGCCGCCACCAACGTCACCATCTTGATGCTGGGGTTGGTCCAGGCCTCATCCAATTGTTGCAACTCTTCATCCCGGCCAAAAAGCTGGGCGTCGGTGTTGGGCAGCCGCGAGAGGGAGACATTTTCAGGAGGGAAAGAGGCGGTTTCCGCCTTCGGGGAAGCCGGGGAAGCCCCGCGAACGGCCTTGATCAACTTCAGGAGGGAGGATTCATCGCTCTGCCGATAATCAACGTATAAATAACCGTTCAGGATGTCCGGAATCTCGCACGTCTCCAGCAACACGGGGATAAACTGTTTATTCTTGTTGAGGGGATCCTTGAATAACCGGCTCTCGCACTCTCGCCAAACCCAGCCCGATTCCACGGCATCCTTGGACAAACAAACCACAATCTTGCGCGATTTCTTCAGCCCCTCGTTGACCTGCCACGAGATATGATCCCCCGGTTCAATGCACCACTCATCCAACCAGACCTTTACGCCCGCGTCGCGCAGCTTCTCGGCCAACACCTTCACCCGAGGCTTATCCTCGCTGCTGTGGCTCAGGAAAACGTCGTACTCATAGGAATCGGGCATGGGCGGGGCCTGTTATTGTCGTTTCAATTGAAAACGGCGCATGCCTCAAACGGCGTTAGGGGATGCAACTAACTATTTCAAACCCACCATCGTCATTCCCGCGAAGGCGGGAATCCAGCGGCTTTAAAGATGTCGGGGACACGCGCAATGGCGCATCAATCAACTACGAAATCATGGTGATACAAACATTTTACGCGCCGTCCAATTCTCAAAGTCACTGGATTCCCGCCTTCGCGGGAATGACGTTTTCGCGGTTGGGGATTTGGTTGCATAACCCAGGCACCGCCTGACGATAGGCACCATTTTCAAATGAAATCGCTATGTCGAACGAGGAATAATCAGGTGAGGCTAACAAAACTTTGGGAGGATGGAAAGAGGTTATTCAGCCTTCCATCCTTCCCGGCGTTGGGTTTGGGTGGAGAGGAAAAGTGGGCTCGGAGGGATTGCGGGGGATGATGCCCCCCGGACCCCCGGCGCTGGGTTTTGGTTGGGAGGAAAAGTAGCCTCGGAGGGATTGCGGGGGATGATGCCCCCCGTACCCCCGGCGGGCCGATGCGGATGGATCTCGTCTGGAGTTGTTGGGGACGTTGGTTGCCTTGATGGGGCGCATCGGCCCGCAAGGGCTTAAGGTCAAAACCGTGGGACGCTGTCCCACACCCTGCCAGGAGGATAATCCTCCTGGACCTGTAGTCCCTTTTATTTTCTCGCCTCGCTTATCCTCAACGCCAGTTGCAACGCCGCCAGACCATCCTCCAACCCCGCCGCGGGAGGCCTGCCCTCCCGCACCGCAGCGGTAAAATCCTCCAACACTCGGGCCATGCCATCCACCACCGGACGCCCCCAACGAGGCTGACCCGCCACCCAACGCCCCAACCGCTCCCGCCAACCAGAAGGCGGCGATGGCCCCATCAATGCGTCATAATCCAACACCCCGCCAGGATGCCAAACCGTGAATCTTGGCCCATGACGCCCCCGACTGAACGTCCCCGCCCCCACCAACGCCAAGGTTCCATCGGCATATTCCAGCAACGCCGCCGACTGGTCCGAACACCCGAGAAACGGCCGGGAAATCCGCGACGCCGCATGAACCCCAACCGGTGCCCCAAAAAACCAGTGCAACAGATCCAACCCATGAATCGCCTGATTGACCATCACCGGACTGCCGGTCAAACGCCAGCCCGAACCCCTCTCGTAATAGGATCGATCCCGCCAACTCATGATCATGAGCTGCGCCAAACGCGCCCCCTGCGCCTCGGGAGCGCGCAACGCCTCGCGCATCTCCCGCATCACCGGATCAAATCGCCAGGGCGAAACCACCCCCACCACCAACGAAGTATTCCGCACCGCCGCCAACAACGCCTCCACCGGCGCCGGATCCAAATCCACCGGCTTTTCCAACAACAGATGCTTGCCCGCCGCCGCCCCCCGCAAGGCGATCTCCCCGTGTCGCGCCGGTTCGGTGAGGATCAACAGGGCGTCCACCCCGGGGTCGTTCAAGATCGACTCCAGATCGGCGGTGTGGGCGGGAATGCCATGGTTTTCGGCGAAGGTCCGGGCTCGTTCGGGGGAGCGGCTTTGCACCACGACCAATTCCGCCCCCGGCAGTCGGGCGAGCCGTTTGACATAATACGGGGCGATCCCCGAAACCCCGATGAGGGCGTAGCGCAAGGTCATGGCAAGACGTCAGATCAAGTTGTGTTCAACCCGGATTATCCATTAGCGCTGTCCACTGCTCTTGCGAGTGAAAAAAGGTGAAGGGGGTTTGGGGGACAGTTCCCTGTCCCCCAAGGTTTCGCCTTTGACTTTGCTTTTGATTTTCGCTTTTTTGGCGCGCTTTCAAAACAAGCCCGTTGCGTTTTCCGCAACGGGCGCAGCGCGCCCAATCGTCGCCGGAGGCGACCAGATTTTCACGAAACTCTACTTTTACGACCATCTCGTGATGTGCATAACTCAATTGGAACGACTATATCAACCCCAGTTCGACGAAAATTTCCCGGGTATAGCCGCGAAACTCGCAGTGGGAACAGGTGGAATAGCGGCTCCGCATCCCCTCCAGCAAGGCCCGGCGGGCCTCCTCGTAAGCCGGTCCGCGCCAGATGGCCATCAAGGATTGCTGGGTGATGTCCCCCATGGGAACCTGAAACAGCAAATCCTCGCTGCACAACGCCACCTTCCCCTTGCCACTGAGAATGAACATCTCAAAGGGACGAAAACAGGGGGTGGTCAGGGGCTCCGGGCGCTGCTTGTTGGGGGAGGTTCCGGCCCGCGGCCCCAACACCTCGGTCATGCGACGCCGGGTGACGATGATCCGCGTCCCGATGAAGCGGTTGCCGTCGCAATGCCCCTTGAACCGGCGCATGGCCTGCAATTCCGCCATCACCTTGGTCACGCTGGGGCTGTGCCGCCCGGCCTCGTACTCCGCGTCCGGACGATAATCGTTGACGTACAGTTGATCCAGGCCGCTGTCGAACAAACGAACCACCCGCTCGGTGGTCAGGTTGAGGCCGTTGGTCTTGAGTTCGAGATAGGCCCGGGGCAGCCGACCCCGCGCCTTGGCCAGCAGATCGTAAATACGGTGATCCAGCAGCGGCTCGTTGTTGTTGAGCAGCGACAGCCGATTGGGATAGTCGATGGCGACCAACTCATCCAGGATGCGATCGTAAACCGCCATCTCCATCAGTTCGTCGGGGCGGGGATCGTTCTGGTGGGAGGCCAGGCAAAAAGCGCAGGAGCCGTTGCAGCGGGAGCGGGTCTCCACCTGCACGATGCGGGGAATGAAGCTCTCCCCCCGCTCCAGCCATTCCGTCAGCAGCGCCTTGAGTTGGCTCACATCGTGAGGATTTTCCCGAGGCGGACGCGGGAAAAGTCGAGACCAGCCGGGAAGATTCATGGAAGTCGCTCGAAGGCCGCGAAAAAGGGGCCGGGTGGGGAAACGCGACGAGGAGGTTGCGGACCATCCCCGCCCGGGGCACCTCGGGACGAAAAGGGGATATTATAGTCGTTGCGTTTAAGATTGGCACATCCGGAACTTGAAGGGAGTGAGAAACTTATTCCAAAAATAGAACGTCATTCCCGCGAAAGCGGGAATCCAGCCGTTGTTTCCATGCGCCGTACCCCATCACCACGACAAAATAGTCCCCATAACACAGGGGAACTCTGAAACAAAATTAAACGCAACCTATTGATTATAAATTACTATTCTATGGACAAACTCTCAACGCTTGAATAGAATTCTGTCCATTTCATCTTGGACGCAAAGCGAGGAGTTCCAAAGACACAACGGCTGGATTCCCGCCTTCGCGGGAATGACGTCTACGTGTTTGAAAAGTTGGTTGCATCCCCCAACACCGATTGAGGGGAGTGTTAACCAAAGAGTGATATGATATACTCCTGCCGTGTGGTGCTTTCAC
>JADGAP010000189.1 GCA_015231965.1 Magnetococcales bacterium
CCCCACCGACGCCCCCTCCCGCCAGGATTCCCCCCTCGACGGCGAGGAAGACCTGCGGGAAGCGGTGCTGCGCATGCTGGATCGCTACTTTACCGCCCTGAACGGGGTGGAGCCCGCAGGCCTCCACGAACTGGTGTTGCGGCAGGTGGAGGAAGCCCTCTTCACCCGGGTGCTGAAAGAGACCCGGGGCAACCAAATTCGCGCCGCCCAGATGTTGGGCATCAATCGCAACACCCTGCGCAAAAAACTCCGTGAACTGGAAATTCAGCCCAAGGGGTAACGCCGTGAACAACACCGCTAAATGTGTCCAAAAGTCGTTTTTTGGAAAAAGAAACCCCAACTTCACGCCGTTGCTTGACACCACGGCATGAACACGCCAAAAAGTAACCCTCCAGAGTATGGATACGGGTGGGCGATTCGCATCGCCACCGAGTTGGCGTCGGCAATTGTCATCGGTGCCGGCATGGGGTATGGTTTGGACAAGTGGCTGGGAACCGGCCCCTGGTTCATGGTATTGTTTTTCTTTTTTGGCGTGGCGGCGGGGTTTCTCAATCTCTACCGGGCCGTCAGTCCCCAACGCCCGAAGGATGTTTGAACCCCGTTCGCGGCTTGCCAAGCCCTGGACGGCTTGACCCCTGAAACGCACCCCCTCGGAGCCCCGGCCCCGAGACGACGCATGGAACGAACCTGGGAGGCTTGGAGGAAACATGATGCTGCTGACCGCATCCGCCGTCGCCGCCGAAACGGCTCAACAGGCCGCTCACGCCGCTCCCAAGTTGGATCCCATGCACCATTTCGAGGTGCTGAACTTCGTCAATCTCCGTCTCTTCGGGTTGGACATTTCCATCTCCAATTCGGTGGTCTGGATGTGGCTGGCGACGATTGGCGCCTTCGCCTTCTTCTGGTTCTCCACCCAGCGTCGGTCCATCGTTCCCAGCCGGATGCAGAGCCTGGCCGAGTTGGGATTCCTCTTCATCCGCGACATGGTGCGGGATAACATCGGCAAGGAGGGGGAGAGATTTTTCCCCTACGTCCTGACCCTGTTTTTCTTCATCTTGTCCTGCAACCTGCTGGGGTTGATCCCCGGCTCCTTCACCCCCACCTCCCAGATCATCGTCACCGGCGTCTTCGCCGTGGGGGTGTTCCTGCTGTCGGTGGGCTTGGGGTTCAAGAAGCACGGGTTGCACTTCCTGTCATTCTTCGCCCCCTCGGGGTTGCCGCCGCTGCTCCTGCCCTTGATGGTCCCCATTGAGATCATCTCGTTCCTGGCGCGGCCCGTCTCCCTGTCGGTGCGTCTGTTCGCCAACATGACGGCGGGCCACACGGTGTTGGCGGTGCTGATCTTCTTCGCCGCCACCCTGCCCTGGTTCGTCTCCTGGGCCCCCTTGAGTTTCTCCATCGCCCTCTACGGCGTGGAGATCTTCATCGGATTCATCCAGGCTTACATCTTCTCGATTCTCACCTGCGTCTATATCAACGACGCATTGCACTTGCACTAAACGCTCCAGACGTTACGAAGGCGCTCAAGCGCTGGGACCAAAACAAACATCGACCTTGGGAAATCCTGTTTCTCGATCTTGGGAGGAGTATGGGAATGGAAAATGCCGCCGCCGCTTTCATTGGCATGGGTCTCGCCGCAGCCGGCATGGCTGGTTCCGGCGTGGGCATCGGCTACGTCTTCGGCAAGATGATCGAGGCGGTCGCTCGTCAGCCGGGTGCCGAGTCCAAGGTTTCAAAATACGTCTGGATCGGGTTCGCCCTGGTGGAAGCGGTGGCCCTCTATGGGCTGGTCATCGCCTTCATCCTGATGGGCAAGGCTGGCTAAGCAAGGAGACGTCACGTCCATGATCGCCGAGGCCTACGCTGCGGCGGCGGAGCATGGCAGCTCCTCCGGCCTGCCCCAATTCAACAGCTCCACCTTCACCTCCCAGGGGTTTTGGGCGATTGTGTCGTTCGTGGTCCTGCTTCTGCTGCTCAAGAAGTATGTGATCCCGGGCATCACCGACGTTCTCGACGCCCGGGCCCGACAGATTCAAGAGGATCTGGAAAGCGCCGCCACCCGTAACAAGGAGGCGGAAAAGCTGCTCAACGAACATCGCATCAAACTCAACACCGCCATGGAGTCCGCCGCCCGCACCGTGGAGGAGGCCGCCCGGGACGCCTCCCGGGTTCGCGAACAGGCGTTGGCCGATCTGGAACAGGAGATGGCCAAAAAGAAGATCCTGGCCATGGAAGAGATCGAACAAGCCAAGCGCAAGGCGGTGGTGGAGCTCAAGTCGGTGGCGGCGGAAGCCGCCATCCTGGCCACCGAAAAACTCATCGGCAAGCACATGACCCAGGAAGACGCCGACCAAATGGTGAACGAGGCCCTCAACCAAATGGGCCCCGACGCTCGCGGGCTGAACTAGGCGTCCTTCTCTTTCAGATCGGTCACGTTCTGGCACCCGACCAATCACCGAGCCCCCCACGCAGGGAAGGGGGGCTCGGTTTTTTCGTGATGCGTTGGTTGAATGGGAGAGGGCCAGGGATCGCCCGAATCCAGCAAAAGGCGCTTCGCCTTCTCTGGGTGACGGAATCTTTGACCGCCCCTCCCCGGTGCCCCCTCCCGCATCGACCAGGAGAACCCTCGTGACGTCAGCCCTTCCCCCCCGCACCGCCCAACTCTCCCGCGAAACCCGGGAAACCCGGGTCGCCGTGCAACTCGACCTGGACGGCTCCGGGGTCTCGGAGATTGCCACCGGCATTGGTTTTCTCGACCACATGCTCGACCAACTGGCCCGCCATGGTCGGTTCGATCTGAACATCCAGGCGGTGGGGGATCTGCACATCGACGGCCACCACACCGCCGAGGATGTGGGCATCACCCTGGGGCAGACCTTCAAGAACGCCCTCGGCGAACGACGCGGCATCGTCCGCTTCGGTCACGCCCACGCCCCCCTGGACGAGGCCCTCTCCCGGGTGGTGGTGGACCTCTCCAATCGGGGAGCCTTGGTCTGGCAGGTGCGTTTCCCCAGCGCCAAGATTGGCGACATGGATGCCGAACTGTTGCGGGAGTGGTTTTCCGCCTTTGCCGTCAACGCTGGCATCACCCTGCACGTCGCCAATCTTTACGGCGAAAACAGCCACCACATCGCCGAATCCTGCTTCAAGGCCCTGGCCCTCGCCCTGGCCGACGCCTGCCGCATCGACGACCGGTGCCGCGACGCCATTCCCAGCACCAAGGGGACGCTGTGACGGCGTGAGGAAAGCGAGGAGCGGGGGGAGAGAGGGTGGACTCCGAGGAATCCTTGCGGGCCTTCGACGGGATGCGTTGCCATGCCGTTTCCGCGCTCTCCTCGTGGCTGGGCGCGTCTCGTCTCTCCTCGCGGCCCGGGGATCGATGGGGCTGCCTTGCCACGAAGCGGAATCGAATCCAGATCCCCCCCCCGAGTCGGAGAGTCAAAACGCGATCACATAGCGCAGGGCCAGTTCCCGCTGGGCGCGGTAGCCGTTTTCCGTGGCGGCGTCGGCGGCGAGGCGCAGCATCCATTGATTTTTATTGTCGGTGAGGTGGGTGAATCCCAGCATCAGGCGTTGGTTTTCCGGGGGATTGTTTTGCCCGACGCCGTTGATGACGGTGGCCCCGCCGCCGTTCCACTGGCCCCCCAGATGGACCTGCCACTGGGGATTCCATCGATAGCGCAGATAACCGGTGAGGGCGTGGGAGGGTTCCTGTTCCAGGCGACGACCTCCGGCGTAGTCATCGTTGACGCCGTACCAGACGAACTCGGGGAGGAGATCCAGGAACACGTCGTCCCCCAAGCGGGAGATGAAGCCGCCGTTGAGCACGTAACGCCAGCGGTTTTCCCCGATGTTGAGGAGTCGGTGCCCGTCGTAATCCCCCAGGGGGGGGATGACCATGCCCGTCACACCGAGAAAGCGCCCCGCCTCCTTGTCGTTGAGTCCCCAGACGGTGAGTCCCAGCCGGGGGTCGCCCAATCCCGCCGCGTGTCCGCCCAGGGCCGCCGCCCAGGCCGCCGGGGTCGCCGAAGTAGAGGCCCAGTTGACCACCGCGACGGGGGCCATGCGCACCCCGCCCGCTTCGAAAAAGCGCACATAGCGCAGGGCCAGAACGTGGCTGGTCAACTCGGCGTTCCCGGTTTTCACCCCCCGGGTGTACGGACCGGTGAAACCCCGCTCGTAGACGTAGAAGGCGACGGATTGGCTTCCGGCGGGCAGGGGATAATAGTCCCCTGGAAAAAGATCGTTCACGGCGGCGCGGCTCATCCCCGGGATCATGGCCAGACCCGCCAGACCCGCCAGGAGGGCGCGCGCCCTCCATTGCTTGAAACCTCCCATCCCGATTCCCCTCCCCCTGCCCAAGAGACGGCTTCGGACGCGCCCGGGCGCTCCGCCACACGACAAACCGTCCAAGAGACCCTATCGGGGAGGGCGCTTGGCGACTTTAAAGACATTGTAGCCTTGCAAGTGCTTACAAACGTGTCTCGGAATGAGCTGGGGCGGAATCAGGGGAGGGACAACAACAGGAAGAAAATCCTTGTCCACGCGGCATTGTTATCGGGATCGGAGAGGGAGTCAATCCATGACGCGGCGTCGGAAAGGAGCGACGGCGAGGAATGCCCCCGGGAGGCGCGCGGCCTCACGGAGGGGCGTGAAGAAGGGGCAAGATCACCCCTCGTTGGGGGCGGAAAGCAGCCCGGCAGGGGCGGCGTGGTGGACGAAGGACGCGGAGGTCGTTTGGGGTCGGGCGTGGAAGACCTCCCGCCGATGGGAGGGGGCGCGGCGCGTTTCGTCGGTTTTGAAGTAGCGGATGGCGTTTTCCAGGCTGTCGGCCTGGGCGGAGAGTTCATGGGCGGTGGCGGCCATCTCCTCCGAGGCCCCGGCGTTCTCCTGGATCACCTGATCCAACTGCTGAATGCTGATGTTGATCTGCTCGGCACCTTGATTTTGCTCCTGACTGGCGGAGGCGATCTCCTGCACCAGGGCGGCGGTGCGCTGGATGTCCGGGGCCAGCTTGCCGATGATCGATCCGGCCCGTTCCGCCACCTGGACGCTGGAGGAGGAGAGTCTGCCAATCTCGCCCGCCGCCAGTTGGCTCCGTTCCGCCAATTTGCGCACCTCGGCGGCCACCACGGCGAAGCCCTTGCCGTGTTCGCCGGCCCGGGCGGCCTCGATGGCGGCGTTGAGGGCCAGCAGATTGGTCTGCCGGGCGATCTCCTCGATGATGGTGATCTTGCCCGCGATCTCCCGCATGGCCGCCACCGCCTCCCGCACCGCCTGGCCGCCGGAGTCGCCGTCCCTGGCCGCCTGCAGGGCGATTTTTTCCGTGCTGTGGGCGTTTTCGGTGTTGCGCTGAATGTTGCTGGTCATCTGCTCCATGACGCTGGAGGTCTCCTGGATGCTGGCCGCCTGATGCGAGACCCCATCGGACATGCGCTGGGCGAAGTCCGAAAGCTCCTGGCTTCCCACGCTGACGTTGTGGGAGGCCTCCATGACCTGTCCCAGCACCTCCGTCAGATGGTCGGCCATGCTGTTGAGGGCATCGGCTAGTTGGCCCATTTCATCCTTCTGTTCCAGGCTCATGCGCTGGGTCAGGTCGCCGTCGGCGATGATGCGGGCGAAGGAGACCCCTTTGCGCACGGCCTTGACGATGCCCAGGGTCAGGGCGGTGGCCAGCAGCAGACCCAGCGCAATCGCCGCCGCCGCCGCCCAGGTCACCCCTTGACGGGTGCGATCCGCCGATTTCAACATCTGCTCGTCGGTGATGATGGCTCCGTCCAGGGTTTTACGCACCTGGCCCAGCAACTCTTTCACCTCCTTCAGCCGATCCTGGGTGGCGGTGGCGTAGATTTGCCGCGCTTCCGCCGCCTTGCCGCCATCCAGCAAGGTTTTGACCTGGCTGGCGGTTTCGTGCAGGTGGGTATGGGGTTTTTCGAGGGCGGTCAGGGTCTCCTTGAGGGCGGGGAGGAAGGCCTCCGCCTCCTTGCGGGCGTCGCTGTAGTACCATTTGCCAAAGCCGCACTTGGTGGGATCGGTCTGCACCGTCAGGCTGTTTTTGTCCAAATCCTTGTTGAGCTGCAACACCCAGTTGAGGTGATCCACCTCCCGCTGGAGCATTTCCGCCCGCAGCTTGTTGCCGCCGATCACCTGTCCGGCGTCGTGGATGATGTGGCCGATGCCCTGGGTCGACCATGTCGCCAGACCGGCGGTGAGCAGCAGCACCGCGCCAAAGGCGATGCCGATCTTGCGCGACAGCTTGAGATCTTTCCAGCCCATAGCCCACCCCCCCTCGTTCCGCCCGTTTCGGCGGGGGACATTTTAAGACGTTGCGTCGATTGGAGAAACACAAAGTTTCATTCATTTAGAATCGTTCGCCAAGACAAGGCAAGGATTTTTATAACGAGAATTAGACCGCATCAAGCATGAGAAATGTAATTTTCAGATCAAAATGGACCATTTTAGTAGTTCCAGTTCAGAATTGCACAACAGGTCAAACGGCACCTGGTGGTGCAACCA
>JADGAP010000018.1:0-3484 GCA_015231965.1 Magnetococcales bacterium
CGGAGGCGACGGCGGAAGGCGGCGGATTGAGCAGGGCGGCCAAGGCCGGGGAGATGGGGCGAACCGGAGCCGCCGGTCCCTCCTCCCCCTCCTCGTCCAAGGTGGGGTCGGTATGGGGCGAGTGGGCGTTGTTCTCCGAGGTCGGAGATTTGATCTCCTCCCGCAGCCGTCGCACCTGGATGTAGACCAGCGTCACCGCCAGATACAGCACAAAAAAGCAGATGATCACCAGCAGGTTCCAGAAGGTCATCATGTCCACGTCCCCATGCCGGTCCTCCTCTCCCATCCACCCACCGGGGGGGAATTATCGTCCGGTGGACAAAAATCGTTTGATACGGGCCCGCATCCGCAGGGCCGCCTTGCTGTGCAACTGGGAGATGCGGGATTCGGTGAGCTTCATCACCGCCCCGATCTCGCTCATGGTCAACTCCTCATAATAATAGAGCGTCACCACCAGCCGCTCCTTTTCCGGCAGCGACGACACCGCCTGGGCCAACGCCCGGCGCAGCTCCCGCAACCCCATGGTCTCCACCGGATCCACCACGTTGGGATCGGCCAACACCTCCAGAATATCCCGCCCCTCGCCGTCGTCCGAGGGTTGCAGATCCTCGAAGGAGACGATGGAGACCCCCCGGGAGGCGTCCAACTGGGCGTAAAAATCATCCAGCGACAGCCCCAGGTGGCGGGCCACCTCGTCGTCGTCGGCGGGACGCCCCAACTGGTTTTCCAGGGTGTGATAGGCCTCCTCGATCTGGTCCGAGGCGTGACGCACCGCCCGCGGTGCCCAGTCCATGGCCCGCAGTTCGTCGAGAATCGCCCCCCGCACGCGAAATTCGGCGTAGGTTTGAAATTTGAAGCCCCGCTCCGGATCAAACCGCGACACGGCGTCGATCAACCCCAAAATGCCCGCCTGGAACAGGTCGTCCAACTCCACCGACGACGGCAGCCGCAGGGCGATGCGCCCCACCACGAATTTCACCATGGGGGAGTAGCGCAGCACAATCTCCTCGCGAGAGAGGGCGCGCCACTCGTCCGGGGAGAGATCCGGGGGACGCCCCTCCTCCTTGCGCGGCAGCTTCAGTTGATCGACCCTGGACATGGAAGGCCCTCTCCCCTCACCCCGTATCCCTCTCCCCGCGACGCCGGTTCAGTCGGCGGTCATCAGGCGCCGCCCGAAAAAGGTCATCCGCCCCTCGCTGCGGGGATTTTTCTCCCACAACCGGACCATCCGTTGGGCGATCACCCCAAAGGCCGCCGACGACGGGGCCTCGGGCAACAGCTCCGACACCACCTTCTGCCGCCGAATGGCCCGCACCAGTTCTGGATCATGGGGCACGAAACCGGCGTAATTCAACCCGATGTTGAGAAATTTTTCCGCCACCCGCTGCACCGTCTTGTAGACCTCCAACGCCTCCCGCTCGCCCTTGACCTGATTGACCAGCAGGTCGAAATGGGCGATGCGGTGGTTGAGAAACATCACCTTCATCAAGGCGTAGGCGTCGGTGATGCTGGCGGGATCGGGGGTGGCCACCACCAGGATCTGCTCCACCGCCAACACAAAATAGCGCACATTGGGGGAGATGCCCGCCCCCGTGTCCACCAACACCACGTCGTAATCCACGTCCCAGTGGTCGATCTGCTCCATCAGCATCAAGCGTTGGGATTCGCTCAAATTGCTCAGTTCCGCCACACCGGAAGCGGCGGGGAGGATGGTGATCCCCATGGGGCCTTGCAAGGCGATGTCCGACAGATGCTTGTGGCCGTCGAACACGTCCTGAATGGTGTATTCGGGGGTCAGGCCCAACACCACGTCCAGGTTGGCCAACCCCAGGTCGGCGTCGATGAGCAGCACCCGCAGCCCGGCGCGGGCGAAATTGACCGCCAGATTGACCGTCACCAGGGTTTTGCCCACCCCCCCCTTGCCACTGGTGATGGCGATGGTCCGGGGGGCGCGACGGCTGGAAAGCTCCGCCGCGTCGGCGTCCACCGCCCGGGCCGGGGAGGAGGCCGCCGCTTCCGCCTGACGCGCCAACTTTTTCAAGGTGGCGGCCTGGTCGTCGTAATCCTCGATGATCACTGACTTTCACTCCTCCCGTGGCTTGAGCCGACGCGCGCGCCGCCCCCGCGACCCGCGTTTCATCCGTTTTCACCCTTGCGCGGCTGCTCGAACCAGCGGGCGATCACCTCCGCCGAGAGCCAGCCCAAATTTTCCGGCACCCGCTGACCGTTGGTGTAGAAGGTCAGAGGCAGCCGGGAACGCAAGGCCACGTTCAGCACCCCGCCGTAGGTCACGGTTTCATCCAGTTTGGTAAAGATGAGCCCCGAGGGGTTGAGTTGGGAAAAGCGCCGGAAAATCGCCGCCTGCTCGGTCTCCCGCACGTTGCCCGCCATGCTCAACAGCACCTCGCACCCCTCCCCCAGGATGGGCAGCATCTCCGCTGTGGAGTTGACCTGCCGCTTGTTGTAGGGGCTGGAACCCACCGTATCCACGAGAATATAGTCGCAACGGGCCAAGGAATGAAGCCCCGCCTTGACCTCGGAGGCGGTGCGCGCCACCACCAGCCGCACTTGCAGCAGCCGGGCGTAGGTTTCCAACTGGGCCACCGCCCCCACCCGGAAGGTGTCCAGGGTGATCATCCCCACCGAGCGGCGGCGATTGAGCAGCAGTTCGGCGGCGATTTTGGCCAGGGTGGTGGTCTTGCCCACCCCGGTGGGGCCGACCAGGGCCACCACCTGGCTCGTTTCCCGTCCCTCCGCATCCCGCCGCCCCCCGATCAAGGGGTCGCGGAAGGTGAGCAGCCGACGCAGGGCCGTCTCCAACCCTTTTTCCTTGGAGCCCCGCTCCACCTGGGCCAATTTGCGGGCCACCGGCTCCTCCACCCCGTGGAGCAAAAACCAGCCGTAGCGCCGCTTGCCCTCCGAATCCAGTCCCGGCACGTCGGGGAGTTTTTGCAACTCCCGGGTCAAAAGCTCCGGCAGAATGGAAACCTGCTCTTCCAGATGGGCCAGGGTGTTGCGAATGGTGCTGAGGTCCGAAACCAGCGCCCCCTCCCCGGTGCCCGAAGCCGCCGGGCGCTCCCGGGCGGGTTCGCGGGGGGGCGCGTCCCGGGGAAATTCACGGGGCGGCTCGCGGGACGGTTCACGCGGGGATTCCCGATAGGAGGATTCCCGAGGGGGGGCCTCCCGCTGCGGCGGCTCCCGGGGAATCTCCCGGGGGGCGATCTCTCGCGGCAGGGGTTCCCGTGGCGCGGGCTCCCGTTCCCGAGGGGGGGGCTCGGCGAAAGAGGGCTCCCGATAGGCCGCCGTACCGGTCCGGGCGGGGGCGGATTCCCGATAGGCGCTCTCCCGGCTGTAGGTCGACTCCCTGGATTCCCGGGCCGGGGCGCGATACTCCTCCCGGGGGTCCACCGAATCGTCCAACACGGCGGAAAAGCGTCGACCGCCCCCCGACGCCCCACCCGACTCCTCTCGCAGGGGCGCGGGG
>JADGAP010000018.1:3582-34198 GCA_015231965.1 Magnetococcales bacterium
GGGGCTCTCGCGATTCGTAGCGACCGGCGGAGGCGGAGGGGCGCTCCGGGGCGGGGGGCTCTCGCGATTCGTAGCGACCGGCGGAGGCGGAGGGGCGCTCCGGGGCGGGGCGTTCCGGCGCCGCCGGACTGGGACAGGCGGTCACCTCGATCAGCTCCGGACCGATGGGCAAACCGCTCTTGCTCTTCTCCCGCACCCGGCGGGTGGAAAGAATGACGGCGTCATCCCCCAAGGTCTCCCGGACCTCCCGAAGGACTTCCCGCATCTCCCTGGCTCTGAAGGTGCTGATTTTCACGCCGCCCGCCCGCCCAATCCCACGTCCCATGGCCGAAGCCGTCCCAGGGAGCCGATCCGGGTCAAACCGCCCCCCGGAAGGGTTTCCCCCTTCTTTTTGAACATCGTATCATGAATTGTCGCTAACGCCCCATGCCCACCGTTCCCAAGGACGACACTTCGATGTTGGCGGGCACCTCGTTTTGCGAAAGCACCACCAGATGGGGCAGGGTGGCCTCGGTCAACTGCCGCACGAAGGGCCGCACCCGCGCCCCGGTGACCAACACCGGCTGCATCACCTGGGAAGCCACCCGCTCCACCGCATCGCGAATGCGAGCCAGCAACTGGCTGGCGGACCGGGGGGCCATGGAAAGGTAGGAGCCGTATTCGCCGCTGACGATGGCCTCGGCCACGGCGTTCTCCGCATCCGGAGCGAGGATCAGCACCTGCAACCGCCCCTCCTCGTCGAGATAGCGCCGCACGATGGAGCGGGACAACCCCTGCCGCGCCAACTCCACCAACTGGGGCGGCTGTTTGAGCACCGGGCCGTAGTCCGCCAGCACTTCCAAAATCGTCACCATGTCGCGAATGGAGACCCGCTCCCGCAGCAACCCCTGCAGCACCTTTTGCACCCCGCCCAGGCTCATCACGCCGGGCACCAGCTCCTCCACCAGCTTGGGCTGATTTTTGGCCGCGATGTTGAGCAGGTTTTGCACCTCTTGGCGGGTGATCATCTCGTGGGCGTGGGTGTGGACCAATTCGGTGACGTGGGTCGCCAGCACGGTGGAGGGATCCACCACGGTGTAGCCCATCATCTCGGCCCGCTCCCGGTCGCCTGGGCTGATCCAGATGGCCGGCAGACCGAAGGCGGGCTCGGTGGTGGCTTGGCCCTCGATGCGACCGCTCACCGATCCGCCGTCCATGGCCATGTAGTGATTGGTCCGCAACTCCCCGCGGCCCACCTCCACCCCCTTGATCATGAAAACGTATTCGCCGGGCTTGAGTTGCAGGTTGTCCTTGATGTGAATCGGCGGCACGACAAAGCCCATGTCCACCGCGAACTGACGGCGAATCGCCCGGATTTTGTCCAGCAGATCCCCCCGCTGCCCCTCGTCCACCAGGGGAATGAGCCCGTATCCCACATCCAGCCGCAGATGGTCCAGGGCGAGGTAATTTTCGATGGGCTCTTCCACTTCCGCCTCGGCCCGGGCCTTGACCGCCTCCGCCCGCACCTTGGTGGTCTTCTCCACCTCCAGCTTTTGAAACAGATAGTAGGAGATGGCCCCCAAAAGCAACGCCAGCACGGAAAAGGCCACGGTGGGCATACCCGGCAAAATGGCGAACAACCCCAGCACGGCGGCGCTGATCATGATCACCCGGGGACGGGAGGCGAGTTGCCCCCCCATGTGGGTGGCCATGTCCTTTTCGCCGGTGGAGGCCCGGGTGACGAGAAAGGCCGCCGCCACCGAGATCAACAGCGCCGGAATTTGCGCCACCAATCCGTCGCCCACCGACAAAATGGTGAAGGTGCGCATCGACTGGGCGGCGGAAAGCCCCTGCTGGGCCACGCCGATGATGAACCCGCCGATGATGTTGATGAAGACGATGAGAATGCCCGCCACGGCGTCGCCGCGCACGAACTTCGAGGCACCGTCCATGGCCCCGAAAAATTCCGACTCTTCCTCGATCTCCTTGCGGCGGCGCTTGGCCTCGCTTTCGGTGATCAGCCCGGAGTTGAGATCGGCGTCGATGGCCATCTGCTTGCCGGGCATTTTGTCCAGGGTGAAGCGGGCCGCCACTTCGGCGATGCGTCCCGCGCCCTTGGTGATGACCACGAAGTTGATCACCACCAGGATGGAGAAGACGATGATCCCCACCACCGTGTTGCCGCCCACCACGAACTGCCCGAAGGCGCGGATCACCTCGCCGGCGGCCCCCTCCCCCTCGTGACCGTGGAGCAGGATCAACCGCGTGGTGGCGATGTTGAGCCCCAGGCGGAACAACGTGGTGATCAACAGCACGCTGGGGAACGAGGAGAACTCCAGGGGCTTGTAGATATACAACGTCGTCAGCAGAATGACGACCGCCCCCGAAACGTTGACGGACAACAGCAGATCCAACACCGCCGGCGGCAGGGGAACGATCATCACCCCCAGCACCATGATGATGCCAAAGGCCATGAGCAGATCGCCTTGCTGCTTGAGGCGGTCCCAAATCATGGTGGAAGTGATGGCGGCCAAGGCGTTCTCCGTAACAAAACCCATTGATGACTCAACGAAAGCGGGCCAATCCCCCGGCGCGGCCCAAGTTCGGGAGCCTCGCCACGTTTTTTCGACGACCCGTCAACGAACGGGAGTGGCGATAATTTTCAAGCAATTATCGGACCACGCGCGTTTCTTCCCGCGTCCTCTTTTCCCGCCCCTCCCCCGGCTTTTCCAGCCTCTTGACTTGCGCCGCGAAAACCGCCACATTGGAAGTGTTTTCATCGCGAACAGCCGAGGGAATTGGCCCTTTGACGCTGTGGCAACCGGGGCGTTCAACCGCCCGCCCGGTGCCAACTCCAACCCCGCCTCCACCTCCCGCGCCCCCTCCCCCACGGAGCGGTGCCCGCGACGAGGAAACCGGACCGGGGAAGATGGAAGCAGGGATTCCAAGGCCGTGGGCGGGCTCCATCCGCCAGCGTCGAAGCCTCGCCCCTGTTTCCTGGCGAGGTTTTTTTGTCGGCGCAACGCCACGGCTTCCCGAATCGAGGACGCATGAGCAAGGAATCCGCCTCCCACTCGGTGGGGATCGTTCAGACCCACATCGTCCAACTGTTCGACGAACACCATCCCCTGGCCCTGGACAGCGGTGCCCAACTGGCCCCGGTGCAGGTGGCCTACGAGACCTACGGCCAGCTCAACGCCGAGGGGAGCAACGCCATCCTCATCTGCCACGCCCTGTCGGGCAACGCCCACGCCGCCGGACGTCACAGCCCCGACGACAAAAAACCCGGCTGGTGGGACAGCTACATCGGCCCGGGACGCCCCTACGACACCAACCGCTATTTCATCATCAGCAGCAACAATCTGGGGGGGTGCGACGGCGCTACCGGCCCCTCCAGCATCGATCCGGCCACCGGCAAGCCCTACGCCCTGCGTTTTCCCATGATCACCCTCTCCGACATGGCCCGGGTGCAAAAAGCCCTGGTGGATCATCTGGGCGTAAAAAAGTTGATGGCGGTGGCGGGGGGATCCATGGGCGGCATGATCGCCCTGCAATGGGCCCTGGACTATCCCGATCGGGTTCCCGCCTGCATCATGGTGGGCTCCACCCCCCGACTGTCGGCGCAAAACATCGCCTTCAACGCCGTCGCCCGCCAGGCCATCCTCTCCGACCCCAACTTCAACAACGGCGACCACTACGACGGCCCCAAACCGGTCAACGGCTTGGCCCTGGCCCGCATGATCGCCCACATCACCTATCTGTCGGAGCAGGGACTGCACGAAAAATTCGGGCGCAAGCTGCAAAATCGCGAAACCTTCTCCTTCGGCTTCGAGCCCGACTTCGCGGTGGAGAGCTATCTGTATTATCAGGGCTCCTCCTTCGTCAAACGGTTCGACGCCAACACTTATCTATACATTACCAAGGCCATGGACTATTTCGATCCCTTCCCCGATCCGGAGACGGCGGCCCGGGTCTTGGCCCCCATCCATTGCAAATTCCTGGTAGTGAGCTTCGACACCGACTGGCGCTTCAGCACCTCCAAGTCCAAGGAGATGGTGAGGATTCTCCAGAACAATCAAAAGAACGTCACCTTCCAGGAGGTCAACTCCCACCACGGCCACGACGCCTTTTTGCTGGACGCCCCCTCGTTCAAGCAGACCCTGGCCGTCTTCCTGGATCGCTGCTACCGCGAGGCGGTGGGAATGGAGGCTCCCGTTGGCTGAACTGCGCGTCGATCAAGCGGTCATCGCCGATCTGGTCACGGAAGGGGCTCGCATCCTCGACCTGGGGTGCGGCGACGGCCTGTTGCTGGAGTACCTCTTTCGCCACAAGCGGGTGAAGGGGTTCGGGGTGGAGATCTCCGAGGAGGGGATCCGCTCCTGCATCTCCCGGGGGTTGCCGGTCTATCACGGCGACATCGACCAGGGGCTGGAGGACCATCGGGACGGGGCCTTCGATTTCGTCATCCTCTCCCACACCCTGCAAACCATTCACCACCCCCGTTTCGTGTTGCAGGAGATGCTGCGGGTGGGGCGCAAGGGGATCGTCTCCTTTCCCAACTTCGGCCACTGGGAGATCCGCCTGTCGCTGCTGCTCCACGGTCGGATGCCCAAAAGCCCGGTGCTGCCCTACGATTGGCACGACACCCCGAACATTCACATGTGCACCATCCGGGATTTCGAGGAACTCTGCCGGGAGTCCGGGATCCAGATCGTGCGTCAGATCCCCCTCAACTCGGCGGGCAACGTCCCCCAGGGGGCGATCAAGCGGAGTCTGGCCAAGCATCTGCTGCCCCTCGCCGGGGCCAACCTGATGGCCCCCATGGCGGTCTTTCTGCTGGAAAGGCCCCCGTCGTGAGCCGCCGGGATCTGCCGCCCCACGTCGTCGAACCGCTGTTGAGCGAGGAGACGGTGCGCCAGCGGGTGGAGAGCCTGGCGGCGGAGTTGGCCCAGGTTCTCCCCGTCGATCCGGTGGTGGTGGGGTTGTTCAAGGGGGCCTTCGTCTTTTGCGCCGATCTGGCGCGGGCGTTGTCCCGTCACGGCGTCGCCCCCGAACTGGCCTTCATGGTCCTCTCCTCCTATGGCAAGGAGACCCAATCCAGCGGTCGGGTGCGGGTGGCGTTGGATTGCGATCACCCCCTGCAAGGGCGGGTCGTGCTGCTGCTGGATGACATCCTGGACAGCGGCCGCACCCTGGACTTCGCCGTCAAGCATCTCCAGGCCAAGGGGGCGGCGCGGGTGATCTCCTGCGTGCTGCTGGACAAACCGGAGCGGCGGCAAATCCCCTTCGAGGCGGATTTCGTCGGATTTTCCATCCCCAACGTATTCGTCGTGGGCTGCGGCATCGACTACGCCGAGCAGCACCGGGAACTGCCCTTCATCGGCGCGGTGGCGTTCACCTCGTCCGGGGAGATTGGACGTTGACTTCCGCTTCGCCTCCGCCGTCCGTCTTGTCCCTCACCCCCCCTCCCCGTCCCATCCAAGCCGTGATTTTCGACCTGGACGGGGCCATGGTGGACACCGCCCACGACCTTTGGGCGGCGCTGAACCACGCCCTGGAGCAACGACGGGCACCCCTCGTCGCCTTGGAGGAGGTGCGGCATCTGGTGGGCCACGGGGCGCGGATGCTCATCGCCCGGGGGATCGGCGGCGTGGGGGCGACGCCCCCGGAGTCGGGGGCGGATCCCGCCTTCGAGGCCTCGGTGGGCCATTTTCTCGACTACTATCGCGCCAACCTGGCGGTGGGCTCCCGCCCCTTTCCCGGGGTGATCGAGACCCTGGAAGCGCTACGGGAGCGCGGCGTGGCCCTGGGCGTGGCCACCAACAAGCCCCAGGCCCTCACCCTGCCCCTGCTGGAACAGTTGGGCTTGATGAAATACTTCTCTTGCGTCGCCGGGGGTGATACCCTCCCGTTCCGCAAGCCCAACCCCGGACATTTAAATTTTGTCATGGAACATCTGGGCTCCACGCCGGACCTAACCCTAATGCTGGGGGATTCGGAGGTGGACGCCCAGGCGGCCCGCGCCGCTGGAACCTCCCTGGCCCTGGTCACGTTTGGATTCACCCCGGTGGAGGAGCTGATCCCCCTGCAACCGGATTGGCTGCTGGATCGGTTCGATCAACTGCTTCGGATCGTCCGCCCCGGCGAGGCGTCCTCCTCTTTTTGATTGGGCAAGGAAAGCGTTCGTCATGCCTCAACTCAAGCTCGGCATTCCCAAGGGAAGCCTGGAACAGGCCACCATCGAGCTGTTCGCCCAGGCCGGATGGAGCATCGCCATCGGCTCCCGCAACTATTTTCCCTCGATCAACGATCCGGATATCGCCTGCTCCCTGGTGCGTCCCCAGGAGATGCCCCTCTACATCGCCGACGGCACCCTGGACGCCGGGCTCACCGGCTGGGACTGGATCCTGGAGCGGGAGTGCGAAAACCGCGTCGCGGTGATCGATACCCTGGAGTACTCCAAAAGCTCCAATCAGCCCTGCCGCTGGGTGCTGGTGACGGCCCAGGACTCCCCCATCCAATCACTGGCGGATCTCCAGGGGCGCAAGGTGGCCACCGAGTTGGAACACTACACCCGGCGCTACCTCGCCCAGCGGGGGGTGACGGCGGAGGTCTCCTTCTCCTGGGGGGCCACCGAGGCCAAGGTGGTGGAGGGGCTGGTGGATGCGGCGGTGGAGATCACCGAAACCGGCTCCACCATTCGCGCCCACGGCCTGCGCATCGTCGAGGATCTGCTGATCACCGAGACCAAGTTCATCGCCAACCCCGACGTGCTGGCCGATCCCTGGAAAAAGGGCAAGCTGGACCAGTTGGCGCTGCTGCTCAAGGCGGCTCTCACCGCCCGGGGCAAGGTGGCCCTCAAGATGAACGTCCCCAGCGAGGCCCTGGCGGCGGTGATGGCCATGCTGCCCAGCATCACCTCCCCCACCATCAGCCATTTGGCTGGCGACGAAAGCGGCCAACGCTGGTCCGCCCTGGAAACCGTGGTGGATCGCCGCCAGGTGCGGGATCTCATCCCGCAACTCAAAAGGGCGGGAGCGGTGGGAATCCTGGAATACGACCTTAAAAAAGTCGTATAACAGAAGGACGTTGCGTTGATCCTTCACTTTTTCTCGGGCCCCGCCGCTGGGCTGGGCCCATTCCCGATGGGCGGTTCCGCGGAGCCGCCGGTCACGACTCGATGGGAGCTGAATCGGCCATGGACATCAAACTGGAAGGGCGGCAAGTCGAACTGGGGGACGAGTTGCGGGAGCGCGTGGAATCCCGCTTCAAGGAGTTGGATAAAAAATATGGCCCCATCGCCCACTCCCGGGTGAGCGTTGAACGCAAACCCCACAAAAACGAGCAGCGCGCCGAAGTCACCATGGTGGTCAACCTCTCCGGCGAAACCATCACCGTCTCCAAGGAAGCCGCCACCGTCGTGGCCGCCGTCAACGAAACCCTGGAAACCCTCACCCTGCAAATCCAATCCCACGTCGACAAACACCGCAAGGAGCATCGGGCCTAAGCCCTCCCCGCTCCGCGAGGGTCCGCTTCATCCCAGGGGGGGCTTCGGCCCCCCTTGTTTTTTGGCGCGCCCCTCCGCTATGATCCAAGGCATGGCTGATTTTCCCCCAATCCATCCCGGTGAGGTTTTGCAAAAAGATTTTCTCACCCCCCTGGGATTGAGAAAGTCCGCCCTGGCCAAGGCGCTTGGAATTCCCCAGGCGCGAATTAGCGAGATCATCCATGGCAAGCGGGCCATCACGCCCGATACCGCCTTGCGGCTCTCCCGCTACTTCGCCACCTCCGCCGAATTCTTGCTGGGCATGCAATCCACCCACGACCTGGAACTCGCCCGCGACCGCCACGGCCCCGAAATCATGGCGAAAGTCTCCCCACGCGCCGCTTAACGAAGGGGATGCCCATGAATAAGCCCTTGATCGACCCAGACGGCGAAGTCCGGGAGTTGACCCTGGAAGACTTCAAGCAGATGCAGCCGGTGAAAAAACTCCACCCGGACATCCCACCCCGGGTCAGGGGTCCGCAACGCGATTAACGGGAGAGAGAAACAAACCCGTGGCGATGCGGTATGTACCGAGGGCGCGGCTTTCCATCGGGAACGGCAGCGATGAACAAGAAAAAATGCAAAAGCAGATTTCCCAAGAAAATTCAGTATCTCAAATAAAAAACTGAGAATCAATCGTACTCTACAGAAACGTTGAAACATTGCTTTAGTCTCTTCTCAAGATCAGAAACAATCACTCCAATCAAAAAGCTCTCAATAAATCTATCCACTTCTTCTTTTGGTACGTCAATATCCCTAAATACTTTATCACTCTGCACTATACGAAAAATTTCCGCAAAACGACAAAGGCGCTCAAGAGTATATTTCAAATCAGCAGCAGGGATCTCAACATCAACGCCATGTATTTTTTCCTGCAACAACTTTAAATAGTATATAGCACTGTCAATCATTTCATGGTCTACACTATCCTTCAATTTATAGTACGAGATCTCATGCTGAAGGACAGATAGCAGCGCATCTGGGATTGCCTCCGAATAATCCTTACCTTTCAATATAAGCATTTTTTTCTTTTTATTTAGTCTTTTAATCACCCCATCCACTTCGGTCTTAAGCAAGCCAATACTTGCTTTATTCTTCTCTGAGCTAACATGCATAACGGTATCTCCGGAATTAACCGAAACAACCCTTTTGCAAGGAAAGTCTTGCTCAACCATAGGAGCTTCGAAATGTTCAGTTTCAAACCTCACCCCAACATTAATACCCTCCACACCTGAAATACCTTTTGGATCCGGCTCATCCCTAGCACGCAAATCAGACAATAATGAATCATCGGAAACTGTTACGCTTCGCTCATTCCTCTGAATACGCTCACTAACTTGCACCCCATCCGAATTATATCCTCGAAATACATTACTTTCTTCTCTTGAAGCGAAGTAAACATCCTTCAACAATGCCCCCATACATTCTTTATTGGTCTTATTGACCGCATCTTTTATCAAGCCAGTCCACTCCTTCTTTCTTTCATCGGATAATGTTATTATTGCACAATAAAACTCCCAAAGCCTTCTAAGCTCTGGATCTTGTCCTGTATTCATTGCCACGACTACGATCTCATTCTCATAATTCGATCTACTAAAATGCACAAGAAATTCACAGTTCTCGTATTTCTCAAACTCACGCCTTATATTATCCGCATACAGAACATCCCTGAACACCCCATCAAAGTAACCAAGACTAAAATCAGGATTTTGATTTTGTAATGTCCCATCTGCTTTCTTCAACGCCGAGATAATCATTGGGAGTCCCCTTCATCACACGAAACCTTCATTATCCAATCTGCAATTTGCTTTATCCCCTTATTGGCATCAATATTAACCTTCTTAGACTTTCCCCCATCGCTGCCTTCGATAATCGTCACATCTCCAACTGAAAACTGCACCACTTGGTGCCTTCTCATACTCACCACCCTTTTTTCCAGGTATTTATATTGCCCAACAACCTCATCTCTATCAAGATTCTGCATGGTAACTTCGTCCCACTTTGTATAGACCAACGATACAGGAACATCAATCTCGTTGTCAATCATCCAATCAATGAAAAATTCTAGAACTCTAGGATATTCATCATTATGCGGGACGACCGGAGCTAACAAAATTATCACTCTTGAATTAATAATCCAGTCTCTAACTGCATTTCCTGAATCACCACCATTTCCTACTTTTGTCAATAGCTCTCCAGCAATCTCAAGAAACTGGAATTCGTACTTCTTTTTCGTAACAGTATCGATAAACCCCATATCAATCTCGAAATGGTCCGCCACGATTGTTTTTTCTGGGAAACGCCCTTTCATTAGACGGTCCACCCACTCAAACAACATCTTTGCCTCTTTGAGCTTATTCTGCGAATTAAAGTTCCTAGTCCACCCCCTTTTCTCTGAGAAGTAATATGCAAACAATGCAGTCAGAACTGTTTTCCCTGACAACTCCTCTCCATACACAAATATTTTAATTTTATCTTCAAAATCATCGATTATCTCGTCACCACCAAACCTCTTTTTTCTTGCCACAAGAGATACCCAAAGAGGTGCCGCATCAAACAATACCCCAAACATAATTGCAACAAAGATCCTCCATAACTCATGAGATTCAACTTTTCCACGAGAAGCGTCTGAAATTTTACCGACCATAAATGATAAACTATACTCAACACTATCGCCACCTCGCAACTGATCCTCAATCTCATCCTTCTTAACTGCAAGGTCGATTTTTCTACTCATATAAAAGGCCTCGTATTTTGAGAACACATCACGCAGCCCAGACGAGCTAACACGCGAATTCTGCTCGCCCCTCCTTTTGCTAACAATTCCGACAGCATTACTATAAATCTTATCCAACTCTTTATAGTCATCATTGACATTCCTTTCCAATGCTTCTAATCTATTCCGCGAGACCTCATATTCCTCTTTCTTTTTTCTCCATTCTTTTCCCTTACTGACGCCATTAATCACATTCGTATCTTCAACATCCATAAACGCCTTCTTGTCCAACGCCTCAAGTTTAGCGAGATCAAGACGCTCCTTAAGCTTTGATTTTGCCCCCTCATGTAGCTTATCGACGATATTGATAACCCCTCCAGATTTTATCTCTACCTGCTCCCCCCTTATCATGTTCTCGTATATTGCATTAAAACTGAACAACACACTAAATATCGCCACAATAACATACCCAACAACATAACCACCAACTAACTTCTGATTCTTAATGCTGCTAATCTCGAAGGAGAAGTAAATCAAGAACGAAGCAATACCAAGAGAACCTAACGCAGACCCGATAACAACTTGGATTGAACCACTATTTTTAATCATTAGCTGAATACCAAAGAAATTTGTAAACAAGCTAAACATTATAAAACACAGGATTCCAACATATAAGAAAGCAATCCACGATTTTTGCCTAGACATACATGCCTCCGAGGCCACATCCCGCATAGTGATAAGAACTTTAAACCATTTCGGCGATCCTCTTCCAGAAGAACACAGTATTATATTTAATGTCAAGGAATAATATTAAAAAAATTGTATACCTACGAAGTTCCGCGCTGAACTCCTCTCCTGCCGGACCAATCGAGGGAAAAAACTTGGCGCGGCTGGGGGTTCCGGAGCGAATTTTTCGCGCCACGCCCCCAGCCGGACGTTCCGCCCGCCGAAGGGAGGGGGGACGTTCGGTTGGAACAAGGTTCCGGGGGGCTCCTGTCCGATCCACCGCTTGGAACCCGCCACGAGAAAAATTTCGGCGGTGCGGTCAACACCACCCCGGAGAATGACCCGAGGAACGGGCTTCCAATGCGTCTCGGGCTCCCCTCACCCTGACCCTCTCCCGGTGGGAGAGGGGACGATTGGATGAGGTTCCTTCATCGTCAAGGCGCTTGGGCGGGCGAAAAAAAGGGCGCGCCCCGAAGGACGCGCCCGCCATTCACGAGTACTCTTCCGCCAAGCTCACTCCACCCAATCGATGTACCCGCAGGGGCACTGATTGTAGCACTTGTCGCAGCGGGAACACTTGTCCCAGTCGAACTTGAAGTGGCTGCCCTTGGGCTGACGGATCACCGCGCTGTCGGAACAGAACATGTAGCAGTTGTCGCAGTCGAAGCACATGCCGCAGCTCATGCAGCGCTTGGACTCGGCGATCACCTGCTCCTTGGTCAGAGGGATGAGCAGTTCGTCGTAGTTGCCCAACAGGCTGGGGGCGGGCTTGTGGCCCCGCTTGTTGTTCTCCGACTTGCCACGGCGTCCCGGTTGGGCGCGGGGCTTCGACCGTTCGGGGAAAGGGGCCTCACCCCGGGAAAAGTCCACTCAACTGCCGGACGCTTTCGTCCAGGGAGAGATTGTCGCCGATGGCCTGCTGCAGGTAGCCGTTGATCGGGTCGATCAACTTGATCGCCTGATCGATGCGGGGGTTGCTGCCCTTGGCGTAGGCCCCAATGTTGATCATGTCCTCGGCGCGGCGATAGACCGCCAGCATCTCCCGCATCCGCCGGGCCGCCTTTTTGTGGGGATCGGCGGCCAACTCCTCCATCAAACGGGAGATGGAGCCCAGCACGTCGATGGCCGGATAGTGCCCCCGGTCGGCCAGATCCCGGGAGAGGAGAATGTGCCCGTCCAAAATACCCCGGGCGGTATCGACGATGGGATCCTGGAGGTCGTCCCCCTCCATCAACACGGTATAAAGTCCGGTAATGCTGCCGGGGCCGTCGTCCCGCCCGGCCCGCTCCAGCAACCGGGGGAGCATCATGAAAATCGAGGGGGGATACCCCTTGGAGGTGGGCGGTTCGCCCCGAGCCAACCCCACCTCCCGCTGCGCCATGGCAAAGCGGGTGATGGAGTCCATCATCAACAGCACGTCCTTGCCCTGGCCGCGAAAATGCTCCGCGATCGCCGTGGCGAGAAAGGCCGCCCGCAGCCGGAAGACCGGGGGCTGGTCGGAGGTGGCCACCACCACGACAGAACGGGCGATGCCCTGAGGCCCCAACTCCCGCTCCAGGAACTCCACCACTTCCCGGCCCCGTTCGCCGATCAGCCCGATGACGTTGACATCGGCGGCGGTGTAGCGGGCCATCATCCCCAGCAGGGTGCTTTTGCCCACCCCGGATCCGGCGAAGATCCCCATGCGCTGCCCCTTGCCCACCGTCAACAAACCGTTGACGGCGCGAATCCCCAAATCCAGCGGCGTGTCGATGCGCCGTCGCTTCATGGGATTGATCGGCGCGGCGTGGAGAGGCGCATGTTCGCTCAAACGGGGGGCGGCCAGATGGTCCATGGGTCGTCCCAAGGCATCCACCACCCGCCCCAGCAGCCCCTCCCCCACCGCCACCCGCTCCGCCTGCCCCCGGGAGATGATCAAACTGCCGGGACGCACCCCGCTGATCGACCCCATGGGCATCAACAGCACGGTGCGACCGCGAAATCCCACCACTTCCGCCAACACCGGCTCCCCGCCGGAGTGAATCTCGCACAACTCGCCGATGGCCACCGCCGGTCCGGTGCTTTCAATCATCAACCCCGCCACTTCGTCCACGTGACCGAAGCGCCGGTAGCCGATGGCCTCCAGCCCCGCCTGCCGCAATTCATCCCAGGGAATGCGCCAATCGTGATTCATGTTCATCCCGGTCAACCCAGGCCGCCGCCGCCGCGCGAACCATCGTCAGGAGGAGGGAGGGGAGGCGGAACGATCCTCCTCGGTCAAGGCCAGGGAGGTCCGTCCCGATTGACGCTGGGAGCGTACCTCCAGGGCGTGGGCCTCGAAAAATTGCCGGATGGCGTCCTCCACCCGCGCCAATTGGCGATGAATGTCGTTTTCCACGCCGCCGAAATCGCTCTCCAGGCGCACCGACCCGGGGCTCACGGAGGGGTCCGACTCGATGCGCAACTGCTTGAACTCCGGCATGTCGTTGAGCAGGTTCGCCTCTTCCGGAGCGAGCCTGACCACCACCTCCTTGCGTCCCGCCGCCTGCTCGAGAATCTCCCGCACCCGCTCGGCCAGACCGTCGGGATTGATCAGCAACTCGTGCTTGAGCAAGGATTTGACCAGCACGATGGCGGTCTCCACCAACATCCGCTCGGCGTCCTCAAAGATGCGCAGGGGCAGTTGGTCCAGTTCGGACAGCACCGACTCCATCCGGGGCAACAGGCGGCTGATCTCCAGAGCCATCTTTTGTTCGCCGATGGCCAGTCCGGCCTTCTCCCCCGCCTCGCTGGCCCGGCGGAACGCCTCCCGCTCGATCTGCTCCAGACGCCGACGATGAATCTCGTCCAGAGAGATATCCGGCTCTTTTTTCACCGGGGCCTTGGCGGGGGGACGGCCATTGGCGGTGATGCGCTGAAACCCCGCCTGCTCCGGCGTCTTCTCCTGTTCGATCACCTCGGCGAAGGTGACGGGACGCACCCGCAACGCCCCTCCCATCCGAAGCTGCGAACCGTACAGACGGGGATTGTCCGCCATGGTCAGACCCTTCCCCCGGCGAAACCCGGGAATCCCTCACAACGATGGAACCCGCGCCGATTACAGCACCACGTCGCCGGAACCCTTGCCCATGATGACGATGGAGCCGTCGGCCTCCAACTGGCGAGCGATCTTGAGAATCGCCTGCTGCGCCGACTCCACGTCCGCCACCTTCACCGGACCCATCATCTCCAGGTCCTCCCGCAACATTTGCGCCGCCCGTTCCGACATGTTGTGGAAAAACTTCTCCTTCAACCGTTCGTCGGTGCCCTTGAGGGCGGTGAGCAGCTCGTCGTTGGAAACCTCCCGCAGCAGGGTCTGGAAGCTCTTGTCGTCCATGAGCAGCAGATCCTCGAAGAGGAACATCTCCTTGCGCACCTCCTCGGCCAGCGGGTTGTCTTCCTCGTCCAGGTAGGCCAGCAGCTTGTCGGAGGTATCGCGGCTCATCAGGTTGAGCAGCTCGGCCACCTTCTTCACGCCGCCGCCGCCTTCCTGGGTATAGAGTCCACGGGTCGCCCCCAGGGCGTCCAGTTCGGTGAGCAGCGACTCCTCGATATCCTCCATGGCACCCGGGGGCAGATTGCCCAGCTTGGCCATACGATAGATCACATCCTGCTGCGTGTCGCTGGGCAGGTAGTCCAGCACGAAGGAGGCCTGCTCGGTCTGAATGCGGGAGAGCACCAGGGCGATGGTCTGGGGGTGTTCGTTGGCCATGAAGGTGGCCACCAGGGTGGGCTCCATCTCGTTGAGAATTTCCCACGGGGTGTTCTTGGGGCCGCTTTGCAGCTCCTTCAACAGCGCCCGTCCCCGCTCCTTGCCCAGGACGTTGACGATCAACTCCTTCACCTGGTTGAGACCGCCCCGCACCTGCTGCTGGAAATTCTCGAATTTTTCCAGAAACTCCTGCCGCACTTCCGTGACCACTTCCGGCGGCATGTTGCCCATGCGGGCGATGGTGCGGGAAAGCTCTCGGATTTCCTCCTCCTCCATCCCCTCGATCAGCCGCTTGGCGTCCTCGTCGGGCAGCGACAGCACGAAAACCGCCGCCTTCTCCTTGCCAGAGAGGCGAATGCCCGACCGCTTTTCCTCACGCCGCGAGGAACCGCTTTTTTGCCCTTCCGACATGGGAACTCATCCCCTGGTTTGGCGTTGTGACGAAAAAGGGCGCGCCTCCCTTGCGGAATCCGTCGGAACTCCCGGATTTTCCCTGGGGAAAGAGCGTCAACGCTCTGTGAGAGAACGCCCTCTCTCTCCCCAACAATCGCGCCCCTCTCGCCCTCTCGCAACGCTTATGCCAGTTCGACCAACACTTTATTGACGCAGCGGTTGGAAACTTCCTGGGCGATCAATACCACGTTGTCCTCCTTCACCCGACTTCCCTCTGTCGGAATTTGACGCAAACGGGCCACCATCAGTCCGCCCACGGTATGGGCGATGTCCGCCGGCAGGGAGAGGTGCAGTTGATCGTTGATCTGGGTAATGGGGGTGCGCCCGTCCACCAGATAGGAGAGATCCGGCTGGACCGTTTGGATGGAATGGCGTTTTTTGGGTTGATACTCCTCGAAATCGTACCCCACGTCGATCTCGCCCACCACCTCTTCAAAAATGTCCTCCATGGTCAGAATGCCGGTGGCCGAGCCGAACTCGTCCACCACCACCGCCAGGTGATCCCGAGGCCGGGACTGGAGCAGGGGCAGCACCTGATCGATGGTCTGCTTGGGCGAAACGTACAACGCCGGTTGGATGAAATCGGCGAGGGGACGATGTTCCGTCTCCGAATCCAGCAACGCCCAGGTATCCAGGGTCAGGACGCCGTGAATGTTGTTCATGTTGCCATCGTACACCGGCAACCGGTTGAAGCCGGTGCGCCAGACCGTGTTCATGGCGTCGGCAGTGGAGGAGGCGTCGGAAATGCCCACCACCTCGGCCAGGGGAATGATGGCCTCGCCCACCGTGGTATCGGCGAAGCGGATGATGCGCCGCACCTTCTCCCTGTCGAAACGACGGTTGGTGGCCGGAGTTTCGGAGATTTCCAACAAGGTGCGCAGCTCTTCCCGGGTGATGAAACCGCTCTTGGGTTGAACGTTGCCCCCCACCAGCCGGGTGAACAGACGGGCGATGCGGCTGAACACGAAAATTACCGGCGCATAGAGAATGGAGAAGAAGCGCAACGGATAGATGATGTAGGTGGCGATGACATCGGCCCGCTGCTGATAGACGCTTTTGGGAACGATCTCCCCCAGGATCAAGAGGAAGGGGGTGAACAGCAGCACGGCGAGGATATCCCCCGCAGCGCCGAACAGATCGATGAAGATCAAGGCCCCCAGGGTGGAGATGGTGACGGTGGCGATGTTGGTCCCCACCAGGGTGGTGCCCAGGATGATGTCCGGGGTTTTGTAGAAATTGAGCACCTTCTGGGCTCCCCGGTCGCCCATTTTCGCCATGTGGCGCAGCTTCAGCTTGTCGCTGTTGACCATGGCGATTTCCGACCCGGAGAAAAACCCCTTGAGTACCAGGAAAACGAGAATGATGAGCAAATCGATGAGCAGATCCATGGCTCAGCCCTCCGCCGCCGGGGTGGAATTTTGGTCGCGCTGCGGGGAGTTCCCCGTTTCGGCTTCGCGGACTGGGTCGGGTTCGTCTCCGCCCCCCTCGACGACCCCCTCGCCGGACAAAACATGCCCGAGAAATTCATCGGAGGTTCCGTCGGTTCCGACAAAATCGCCGTGTTCCTGGGCGTCGATCGGGCAGGCGTCCCCCGGGACGTCGGGAGTCGGGGGGAGAGATTCCGGCTCCTGACCGATCACCTCCCGTTCGAAGGCGTCCTTGACCGCCACCGCTCCGGAACCGGGGTCGCCGACCGGGGGTTGGAAACTTTCCTCATCCAGTTCGGCGGGCATGACGCACAGGGTCTTGACCCGCAAACCCTCCATCTCCAACACGGTGTAGCGCAGGTTGTTCTCCACCAGGCTCTCCCCTTCGTGGGGAAGACGGTCGAAGAGGCGGAACACGACGCCGCCGATGGTATACATCACCGGATCGACAATGCCGTAGCTGGTGATGTCATTGAATTTTTCCAACCGCATGTCCCCCGCGACGATGTAGGCACCTTCCTCCTCGCGGTAATTGATCCGGCCGTCGTTCACCCCCGAAATTTCGCCGAAAATGAACGACAGCACGTCCTTCATGGTGATGATGCCATGAACGCCGCCGTATTCGCTCAGCACCACGGCCACCCGGGTGTTGTTGCGCTGAAAATATTCGAACATTTCGTCCACCTTCTTGGTCGGGGGAACGAAATGGGCGGGACGCAGCAGATTGCGCAGCGACAGCTTGTTCAGGTTGACGTTGCGCCGCCGCAGACGCAGCAGATCCTCGGAGTAGAGAAAGCCGACGATATTGTCGGGGGTGCGCCGGTAAACCGGCACCCGGGGATGCCGAATGCGCCGGAAGGCGTCGAACAACTCCGACAGGGGCTGATCCGCGTCCAGGCTGATCATCGAGGTGCGGGGCGTCATGACGTGATACACCTGGGTGTGGGAGGCCCGCAGCATGTTGTCGATGAGGATGCGCTCGGTGGCGTCGATGATGCCGGAGGCTTCGCTCTCTTCCACCAGGGTGCGGAATTCGTCCAGGTGGAGCAGGTTGTCTTTTTTCACCGCCTCCCCCACCACGAAGGTAGTGATCCGATCCGCCACCAGCCGCACCGCTTCCCGCAGGGGGGTGATGAATTGAATCCACCCCGGCAGAAACCGCGCCGAGAAGTTGCAGACGAAGAGATGGGGAAAAGTGACCGCGAAGGTCTTGGGCGTCACCTCACCCACCAGCAACAACAGCGGCACCATGATCACAATGTTGATCCATTGCGTGTCGGCCTCGGAGAAATACATCAGCAGCAATGCCGCCATGTTGGCCGACGAGGCGATGTTCACCAGTTCGTTGCCGCACAGGATGGAGATGATGAGACGCCGCGGCTCATCCAACAACATGTGAATCCGTTCCGACATGGGGTGCCGGGTGGTGCGCATCCGTTCCAGATCGATGCGGCTCATGGAAAACAGCGCCGCCTCCGAACCGGAAAAAAACGCGGACATGGACAACAGGACGATTTGAAGCAGGATGCGCAGCACCAGCTCCAGATGGTCCATCACGTTGGGCAGTTCCGGAAGGGACTCCATCATTTCCGACTCCTCCTCAGTATCGTCACCCCGGGTCACGTCCTGCGACGCGCCCCCCTCGAACGCCCCCTCGCCGACAGGACGGAAAAACGCATCCGCAAGCGGGAGTTCAAACCAGAACCCGACGGGGGTGAGGTTCTCACCTTATGAACGTTCATTCAATGAGCGTTGTGCATCGATTCCAGAAAAATAGGACGAAACGGTGTTCCCCATGAAACCGGACGCCCGCTCGGACGGTCCTCCATCCGCAATGAGGCGTCCGGCACCCGCCCCCAAAAAAAATGGAGCCGACGCCTGGTCGACTCCATTGGATTTACCCCGCAAGATTGGAAACGCTTTCCCAGATTGGCGTCAATCGTCCGCCGTCATCCAGGCGCGCAGGATATCCCGCGCCGAATCCAGGTGATCGTTGATCAAATGTTGGGAAAGCTGCAAGGTGCGATCGGGCAACACCACCCGGGTGGGCTTTTCGGAGGGCAGGGTGCCCACCCCCTCGGCCAGCAGTTGGGCCTCCAGATCCGCCACCGTGCTGGGCAGGGCGGAGGCGTCCTGCTTGCGTTCCGGCAGGAGCAGCTTGCGCAACAAGGGCCGCATCACGAAGAAGACCAGCACCAGGGCCAAAATCGCCATACTGACATATTTGGCCATGTCCAACTGGAACTCGCGATTGTTCCACGGGCTCTCCTCGACGATGGCCGTATCCAGGGGCTCGAAGGGAACGTTGGAGACCTCCAGGGTGTCCCCCCGGTCTTTGACGTAGCCCACCGCGTGTTCCACGATGCGGCGCAGCCGGGTCATCTCCTCCTCGGGGCGCTCCTTGTAGCTTTTGGCCCCGGTATCCTTGGCCGTTTCGTAGAGGCCGTCCACCAGCACCGCCACCGACAGTCGCTTGATGCTCCCCACCGGCAACAGGGTTTGGCTCACCACCTTGGAAATTTCATAGTTGGTGGTCTGCCGTTCCACGTCGTGGCTCTGGCGAGAGCCGGACTCGGTGTTGGCCGAGGTGTCGTTGGCGTCATTGGGGCGCACTCCGGGAACCCCGGAGGCCCCGAAATTGCCCTTGCTCCCCTCGGTGACGGACTGCTCGGTGCGGGCCACCTGCCCTTCCGGGTCAAATTTCTCCTCCTGCTTGTTGACCCGGGAGAGGTCCAACGCGGCGGTGACGCGGATGATGCTGCGATTGGCCCCCAACACCCGGTCGAGCATGGTTTGCACCCGCTCTTCCAGGGATTTTTCCACCTGATGCTGCAACGCCAGCCCCTCCCCCGCCGGCAGGCGTCCGTCGGGGGACTCCTTCTTGCCGCCGGCGATGAGGGTTCCCTTTTGATCGAGAATGGTGATGTTGTTTTCGTCCAGCCCCTCCACCGCCGAGGCCACCAGATGGACGATGCCGTCGATCTGGGGCTGGGAGAGGGAGCGGTTGAGGTCCACCACCACCGAGGCGGAGGCCTTTTTCTCCTCCGAAACAAAGAGGGAGCGTTTGGGCAGCACCAGATGCACCCGGGCCTTGGAGACGGCGGAGATGCTTTCGATGGTGCGGGCCAGTTCGCCTTGCAGCGCCCGTTGCAGGTTCATGTGCTGCATGAAATCGGTCATGCCGACCAGATTGTTCTGGTCGAAAATTTCAAACCCCACGCCGGTGGTTTTTTTCGGCATGCCGATGGTGGCCATCTCCAGCCGCACGTCGTAGACCCGGTTGGCGGGAATTTTGATCGTGGTTCCCCCGACGGCCAGCTCGTAGGGGATGGTCATCTTTTGCAGATGCTCCACCACCTTCCCCGCCTCCTCCTCCGGCAATCCGGAGAAGAGGGTTTTAAAGGTGGGCCGCGTACCGAAGTAGATCACCGTGGACAAGACGATGATGGTGGCCACGGCGGCGATCAACAGACCGACCCGCCCCCCCAGCGGCAAAGCCCCCAACAATCGCGACGGCGAGAAGCCGCCTTCTCCCGGCATTCCGCCCGCCAGCGCCTCGTTGGATTCCGCCATGGTCCCGTCCTCCGCCCTTCAAACCGTCATCCCAAAACCGTCCACCAACTTCAATATTTCCGTCCACCACGCCGCTTACAACGACCTGTTCATGATCTCTTGGTAGGCTTCCGCGTGCTTGTTGCGCACATGGGCCATGAAGCAGAGGTGGAGATCGCTCTTGACCACCTCGACTCGCGCCTCGCCCAGCCCCCCCCCGGCGACCCCCGGCTCCGCTTGCGGGCTCCTGTCGGCGGCTTCGTCGCAAATCCGGTCGGGTTCGACGATCTGCTCTGCGAGCTTCTGAATTTCAATCCATGCTTCCATGTGATTTCCCCCATCCTTGAAAACAAAGCGCCAATCCCGCTCCCTCCGCGTCGCGGCTCACGCCGTTTACAACGGCATGCTCATGATCTCTTTGTAGGCGTCCAGGGCCTTGTTGCGCACTTGCACCATGAAGCGCAGATGGAGTTCGGCCTTGGAGGAGGCGATTTGCGCCTCGTGCAGGGTCACGCCGGCGTTGCCCAGGGCGGCTTTTTGGTTCAAATCGGCGGCCTCGTTTTGCAGCCGGTTGGTCTCGCCGATCTGCTCGCTGAGCATCTGGGCGAAGTCCGCCGTGGTATTGCGCCGATCCTGGGCCTCCTTGAGGCTGGGGGCGCCTTGGGTCATGGCGGCGAAATCGAGGGGGCGAATGCCGTTCACGGTTCACACTCCTTATTCAAAATTCGATCCAAGGCGCCGGCTTCAGCCGACGGTTCAGCGGCCGATGTCCATGGCCTTGAGGGCCATCGCCTTGGAGGCGTTGAGTACCGAAACGTTGGCCTCGTAGGCCCGGCTGGCGGCCATCATGTTGACCATCTCCGTCACCATGTCGACGTTGGGCATGGCCACGTAACCGTCGGCGTTGGCGTCGGGATGGGTGGGGTCGTATTGCAGCCGGGGGGGGCGTTCGTCCTTCTGGATGCGATCCACCGCCACGCCGGTGTTGCCCGCCGCCATCTCCTGATCCAGGAACTGATTGAAGGGGCGGGCGGCGAAGACCGGATCCCGGCGGCGGTAGGGGCCCCCTTCCGGGGTGCGGGTGGTCTGGGCGTTGGCCACGTTTTCCGAAATGATGTTCAGCCGCAGCCGCTGCGCCGCCAAACCCGAGGAGCTGACCCGGAACGAATCGAGAAAATCCATCGTGAGTCTCCCTTCCATTCCACCCCTCGCCCTTCATGGAGAGGGGCCGGGGGTGAGGTCATGTTTCTGATCAGCCGCCGGAGGCGTTGCCGTCGATGACCATCTTGAGTTTGGAAATTTGTCCGCTCATGGACTGGATGGCGTAATTGTAAAGGAGTTGGTTGGCGCTCATGCGGGCCATCTCCTGCTCCAGATCGACGCTGTTTTTGTCCCCCTTGGGGATGGGGGTCTCCACCGCGTGAACATCCCCCATCTGATATTCACCATAGGGGGCGGGCAGATGGTTGGGGTGGGTGCGGGCCATGGGCAGATCCCCCGGCTTGGGGAGAAATTCCGCCATCGCCGCCTCGAACTCCAGGCTTTTGGCCTTGTACCCCGGGGTATCGGCGTTGGCGATGTTGGAGGCGATGATGTCCTGCCGCCGTTGCCGCAGATCCAACAGGTTTTTCATGTAGGCGCCGCCCGCGCCCAACAATCCCATGTCCGACATGGCATCCTCCCGCATTCACACGTCAAACCATTGACGCTCCCCGGGAAGAGTCCCGGCGGGAATCACCATGCAAACGCCGAGCCACTCTCTAGGAAGCATTTTTCCATCGACAAATCAAAGCAATTTCCAGACCATGCCACAGGAAAATAATTCCCCATCTAGGCATTGATGCCCAATCAAATTTGACAATTTTTCCATGTTTAAGTTTTTTCCTTGAATACAACCTAGATCTAGTTACTATTATACCAGCAATGGAATCAACATACGGATTTTTGATGGAGATAGCCATGATCAAAAAACTCTCAGAACTTACCATGCTTCTTAAGAAGAATTTTTCCGGACATCAGTTAGTTCACCAAATTGCCGAAAAACATATCGAAAAGTTAGCAACACGACTCTACGGATTTAACCGAAAAGATGGTTACGAAACTGAAACCGTCTCAGAACAACAATTTATCTTTGGCGAACTATTTGGACCTAACCTTGTATCGCTTAGAGCAACAAGTTTTCAAATGAAAGACGGAGAGTCTCCCCTGTTCCGCAGCTTCTGGAACAACGCCGTTCTAGGCGTCGCAATCTCTACCCATCAAATCAGAGATATGACTTGCATCCTCGTTTGCGACTCTAAAAGGGATTGCATTGAAACTCATTGGTTCAGGTTGGCGCTAAACCAAATCCGGCACAATCCGAAGCTTAAAGTCTATATCTATGAGTCACAGAATCCTGGGAAGGAAGGCCTTACCAATTTCGCAATCTTTGAACATCAGTCGAATCAGAATCAATCCACATATATTTTTGACGCTCCGCATCAAGATGAGAGGTCGCTTCGGACATCACTAATTGTAAACCATGACTCTTGCAATATATATACAAGTAAGTTCGTTAGAACAATGGAATCCTCTGGCGACAACATCAAACTCCTTGAGACTGACCAAGAACTTGATGAAATCCCTGTTATTGTTAGCGACTCAAAGGATAGCATCAGCAACTTGTTCTCGGATAAAATTATCCTAAGAGGCCTGAAACGTATCGATAGCAATGAATCCCTTCTTGGAAGTGAAAACAGGTTCGTCAGGAAATATGAGCCGGACTACGCTAAACTTGTCGGATCACATATCCGCAAGAGATTTGGCGGAGCAAACACTCTTATATATGTTGGCGACACTTGCAAAAATGATGGCGGCGCTATTCGTAATCTCCAGTCACATGGGTTTACTGTTTTTGGTTTTGTTTGCAATCAGAAGATGGAAAGGGTTTGGGTAGATAACATTTTATACACAGACCGATGGACGGATTTAGTTTCATTCCATAAAATGATTTCAACACACCTCTGCCATTGCAACAATGAAAAGGTTTTAGCTGTTTTTGATATCGATCAAACATTATGGGCACCCAAGGGTGTCAATGAAGGCGTCATAAAGTCAGCTAGAATCTCAGCAATCATACAGACATTGCAAACGGTTACACCGGGAGGTTCCAAATCGATTGATGATCTAGCGAAACTCGTTTATAAGGAACTCGATAAAGACGTGTACGAACCTCTCGCAGAGGATAACGAAGATTTCAAGGCAATCATCACAATCGCCTTAGCTTGCAGCGTTTTTGCAAGCGTTGAATTTGAGAGACAATTCCGTACGGATGATTTGGTTCAATATAATACGTCGCTCCCAGATCTATACGCCAGATTAAAAAAATACTTGGGAATCCATGAATACAAATCAAACTATAATTCGTCTCTCGCCAATCAGATGGACCGTAAAAATCCTCCATCTACCACAGAAGACAGACCGAAACCGAATATCTCCGTGTTTCTCGAAGATGCCATTTCCGCCATTAAGTCCCTTGACTACGGTATGTATGCATCGCACAACGGCATTGATCCAATCGCCTTAGAGCAAGTACTGCAAGAAGTTGCTGACAATATCGAGTTAAATATCGCTGCCCCGTTCTCTGAATTCAGAGAAAAAGAACGCGATGAAACCATTGCCCACGCCGAAAAAGATGCAATTTTTCACAAGATCAACGACATATTGACTCTTAACCATGCAACATGGGACTATGCGGATTTTCTGAATAAAAAACTTAAAATACCCCTCCTAGCTCTTTCGGACCGCCCTGATGAAGCCACCATTAGCCCTGAACCAGGAGGGAAATCCCTTCTAAACGTGGCGCTTACCATACATGGCCAATCAATTAGGAATTGGTTGTAATCGTTGGCTGGTCAGAACACAACCAGACAGTAACAAATCCTAAGAATACAAGCAGGGAAAAGGAATTTTTTCCTTTTCCCTGCTTTTTAGTTTACAGCCCCAGTTCGGCGAAAAAGTCGTGGCCCTTGTCGTCGACGATGATGAAGGCGGGGAAATCCTCCACCTCGATGCGATAGACCGCCTCCATGCCCAGTTCGGGATAGTCGATGACCTCGGACTTGCGGATGCACTCCTGGGCCAGACGGGCCGCCGCGCCGCCGATGGAGCCGAGGTAGAATCCGCCATGTTTTTTGCAGGCCGCCGTCACTTGCGGGCCGCGATTGCCCTTGGCCAGCATGACGTGGGATCCCCCCTGGGATTGAAAATAATCGACGTAGCTGTCCATCCGTCCGGCGGTGGTGGGACCGAAGGAGCCGGAGGCGTAGCCCGGCGGGGTTTTGGCCGGTCCGGCGTAGTAGACGATGTGGTTTTTGAAATAGTCCGGCATCGCCTCGCCCCGGTCCAGCCGCTCCTTGATTTTGGCGTGGGCGATGTCCCGGGCGACGACGATGGGTCCGGTGAGCATCACCCGGGTGCGGATGGGATAGCGGGAGAGTTCCGCCCGGATCTGTTCCATGGGCTGGTTGAGGTCGAGACGCAGCACCTCCTGGCTCAACGACGCGGGGGCGACCTCGGGGAGGAAGCGGGCGGGATCCCGTTCCAGGGCCTCCAGCCAGATCCCCTCCCGGTCGATGCGTCCCAGCACGTTGCGATCCGCCGAGCAGGAGACCCCCAGCCCCACCGGGCACGACGCCCCATGTCGAGGAAGGCGGATCACCCGCACGTCGTGGGCGAAATATTTGCCGCCAAATTGCGCCCCCAGACCGATCTCCCGGGTCAACTGCAGCACCTCTTGCTCCACCCCCCGGTCGCGGAAGCCGTGACCCAGGGGCGAGCCCTGTTCCGGCAGGGTGTCGAGGTAGCGGGCGGAGGCCAGCTTGACGCACTTGAGATTGAACTCCGGCGAGGTTCCGCCGATGACCAGCGCCAGGTGATACGGCGGACAGGCCGACGTCCCCAACCCCGCCAGCTTCTCCTTGACGAAGGCCAGCAGGCTGGAGGGGTTCAACAGGGCCTTGGTCTGTTGGAAGAGAAAGGTTTTGTTGGCCGATCCCCCGCCCTTGGCGAGAAAGAGAAATTTGTAGGCGTCGCCGTCCACCGCCTCGAGGTCGATCTGGGCGGGAAGGTTGGTGCCGGTGTTTTTCTCCTCGTACATGGTGAGGGGGGCCACCTGGGAGTAGCGTAGATTGGTCTCGGTGTAGGTTTTGAAGACCCCCCGGGAGAGGGCCTCCTTGTCGCCGCCGCCGGTCCAGACGCGCTGCCCCTTTTTGCCGAGGATGGTGGCAGTGCCGGTGTCCTGACAGCCGGGCAGCACCATGCCCGAGGCGATATTGGCGTTTTTCAGCAGTTCAAAGGCGACGAAGCGGTCGTTGTCGGAGGCCTCGGGGTCGTCGAGGATGTTGCGCAACTGCTGCAAATGGCCGGGCCGCAGCAGGTGGGCGATCTCCCGCATCGCCTCGGCGGCCAGCAGCGTCAACCCCTCCGGGGCCACCTGCACCAGGTCGCCATGGACAAAGGGGACGGTGGAGACATGCTCCCGGCTCAACAGCCGGAAGGGGGTGTCATCATGCCCCAGGGGCAGCATCTCGGTGTATTGAAACTCCGGCATGGGGCGTTCCTTTCCTAAAGCGGGCCGTCGCGGGCGCGGACGGGAGGGTTGGGAATCGGCAATGGAGAGGGATCGTAAGCCATCCCGCTGTGGATGAAAAGGCGGGAGGGGCGCGTCGCCTTCCACGGAAAACACCGCCTTGACCATCATGACCATTGTCCCGGTCATCCCCTTCGCCTATTCTGAAGATCTTCAAACAGCCGGAGGCCCCATGAACGCCATCACGTTCGACACTCACGAGTTCGTCAAGGAGTTGTGCGACGCCGGTTTTGAGGAAAAACAGGCGGAAGCCGTCACAAAGGCCATTCGCAAGGCCCAGGAGTCCCGTTTGGACGCCTTGGTCACCAAGCAGGATCTGGATGTTCGTTTGGCCGAGTTGGAAATTCGCCTGGTCAAGTGGATGGTGGTCACGTCCATTTCCATCATCGGCGTCCTCTTTGCCTTGCTCCGCTTCGTCCCTCTCCATTAATCCCCGACGCCCGACGGATGGACTCTCCCCCTCCCGCCTCCGCAACCAACGCCCCCTCCCTCGCCGATCCCCCGCCCCGCGACGCCGATTCGCCCCCCGAGGAGGTCTATCCCCCCCCGCCCGTCGAACCGGAGCCGGAGTTGGACGAGGGGAATGCCGACCCCACCTTGACCCAGTTCGCCTTTTTTTTCGCCCTGGCGGGCATGTTGTTCCTGTTTTTGCAACCGTGGGCCGCCACCCAGTGGCGGGAGCGGGACGCCGCCGTCGCGATTCAAGCCAGCCAGTCTTTGGGCGATGCGGTGGAAAAGTTCATCCGCAACCGCCCGGAGCGGGTGGAGATCGTCCGCCGCAACAACCAACTGGGCGGCGACGGGGCCCAGTTGTCCGCCCTCCTCCCCGCCCTGGGGGAGTGGGAGACGGGAGATTTCATCTTTACCGTCGACCTGGGGCTGGAGAGCGACGGTTCCATCGGCTATTGCATCAAGGCCCAGGAGTCGGACGGCGGGCGATACACCCTGCTCTCTCGCCATCCCAGCCAGGCCCCGGGATGGGACGGAAACGCCCAGGGCGAATTTTATCTCCAGGGAGAGTTCCTCCACGCCGGGGGAAATTGCCGGAGCGATGGCGGCTTCAAACGCGCCACCGAGTTGGAGGGCAGTCGGAGCAAAATCCCCCTCCCCCTGGCGCGGTGGGAAATTCAACTGGGAGCCGCCATCCTGCTCATCGGGCTGGCCAGCCTGACCAAACTGGGGGAGATGGCCCTTTCGCCGTTGCTGGGCCTGCTGACCGCCTTGGCGATTTTTCTCGCCGCCGGAGTGGTGATGGACGGCTCGGCGCTGCTTTACGAATCCTTCATCGCCTGGCTGGATCAATTCCTGGCCGCGCCATGAACCGTTTCAACCTTCCGAAGGCATGAGACGTTGACCCCACGCCCCCCATGGGCCAGGATTCCACGTTAGAATCTCTTGGAGGATCGGGAAACCGCTCGCCCTTCCGCGGAAGCCCCCCGGATCGACGCTCCCCTCCTCCCCTCTCGCCCCGTCCGGCCCATGCCCATGCTCTCTTCGTCCCAGGTTCAAAGCCGCGCCGTTCGCATGCGACGCCACGCCTTGCGCATGGTTCACGCCGCCAACGCCTCCCACGTGGGGGCGGGATTTTCCATCGCCGATCTGCTGGCCGTGCTGTACGGCGGCGTGTTGCGGGTCGATCCGCGCAACCCCCGGGATCCCAACCGGGACCGGCTGATCCTGAGCAAGGGTCACGCCGCCGCCACCCTCTACGCCGCCCTGGAAGGGGCGGGATTCCTCACCGTCGCCGATCTGGAGAGCTACGGCCAGGACGGGGCGATCTTGGCGGGACACGTCTCCCACCACGTCCCCGGGGTGGAGTTTTCCACCGGCTCCCTGGGCCACGGACTCCCCCTGGGCTGCGGCGTCGCCCTGGCGGGACGGAGCGCCTCCCCCGACCTCCCCCCCACCCATCGCGCCTTCGTGGTGATGGGCGATGGCGAACAGGACGAGGGATCGGTCTGGGAAGCGGCCCTCTTCGCCGCCCACCACCGGCTGGACAACCTCATCGCCCTGGTGGACCGCAACCGGCTCCAGGGGTTGGGCGACACCGAAGCGGTGCTGAAACTGGAACCCCTGGCCGACAAATGGCGCGCCTTCGGCTGGGCCGTCGCCGAGGCCGACGGACACGACATTCCGCGAATGCAGTCCCTCCTCTCCCGCCTGCCGTTGGCCCCGGGCCAACCCTCGGTGATCATTCTGCACACGGTGAAGGGCAAGGGGGTGTCGTTCATGGAACGCACGGTGGCGTGGCACTACCGCTCCCCCAACGCCGAGCAGTTGGCCCAGGCGCTGGACGAGGTGGGCCAAGGCCACTCCTCCGGCCCGGAGGAGGCACCGTGAGACACGCCTTCTTCCGCACCCTGGAAACCCTGGCCGCCGCCGATCCCAACCTCTGGCTGCTCACCGGCGACGTGGGATATTCCGTCGTCGAACCCTTCGCCGCCGCCCACCCCGGGCGATTTCTCAACACCGGCATCGCCGAGCAGAACATGGCGGGGGTGGCCGCTGGATTGGCCCGTTGCGGCCATCGGGTCTTCACCTACTCCATCGCCAATTTTCCCACCCTGCGCTGCCTGGAGCAGATTCGCAACGATATCTGCTACCACAACCTGCCGGTGTGCATCGTCTCGGTGGGAGGCGGCTTTTGCTACGGCGCCCAGGGCTATACCCACCACGGCCTGGAAGATCTGGCGGTGATGCGCTGCCTGCCCCACATGACCGTGGTCGCCCCCGGCGATCCGGTGGAGACCCGCCTCGCCCTCCAGGCCATCGCCCGGCTAGACGGTCCCGCCTATCTCCGCCTGGGCAAGGCGGGAGAGCCGCTGGTCCACGCCGCCGATCCGCCGGATTTCGCCCTGGGCCGGGCCCTCACCCTGCGCCAGGGGCGGGACGGCTGCCTCCTCGCCACCGGCGGCCTGTTGGCCCCCACGGTCCAATTGGCCGATGAGTTGCATCGGGAGTTCGGCGTCTCCCCCCGGGTACTCTCCCTGCCCACCCTCAAACCCCTGGACCATGAGGCGATTCGCGCCGCCGCCCGGGAGACCCCGATCCTCGTCACCCTGGAGGAGCACAGCTCCATCGGCGGCCTGGGGTCGGCGGTGGCGGAGGTGTTGGCCCAGATGGGGAACGTCCCGCCGTTGCGCCTCTTCGCCGCCCCCGACGCCCTCACCCCCGCCGTCGGTGGTCAGGAGTGGATGCGCCATCGCCACGGTGCCCCCGCCGCCTTCGTCCGCCGCGCCCTGGCGGAAGCGGGGGTGATTCCCCCGTCGGCCCCCAGCGCATGAGCCCAGCCCCCATGAGCCAAACCTCCCCCCCGCCCCGCCCCCGCATCACCGTCATCACCCCGTGCTACAACGAGGCGTTGAACCTGGAGGCCTGCCACCAGGCGGTGAAGGAGGTTTTCGAGACCCGATTGCCCGATTGCCAGCGGGAGCATCTCTTCGCCGACAACGCCTCCACCGATGGCTCCCGAGAGATGTTGCGGCGGCTGGCGGAGTCGGACCCCTGCGTCAAGGTGATCGTCAACGCCCGCAATTTCGGCCCCTTCCGCTCTACCTTCAACGCCCTGATGAGCGCCAGCGGCGACGCGGTGGTGGTGTTGATGGCCGCCGATCTCCAGGATCCGCCGGAGATGATCGCCCAGTTCGTCGAACGCTGGAAACAGGGGGCGAAGATCGTCTACGGCATCCGGGCCAATCGGGAGGAGGGGATCGTGCTGCGCAACGTGCGCAAGCTCTACTATCGCGCCGTCACCCTGATGGCCGACATTCGCATCCCCCCCGATGTCAGCGAATTCCAGCTCGTCGACCGGCGCATCGTCGAAACCCTGCGCCAGTGCGACGACCACTACCCCTACATCCGGGGCATGATCGCCAACTGCGGCTATTACTGCGAGGCCGAGGGCATTCCCTACGTCTGGAAAAAACGGGCGCGGGGATTTTCCAAGAATCGTCTCTACCATCTCATCGATCAGGCGTTGAACGGTTTGATCTCCTTCACCAACCTGCCCATGCGGCTGTGCATGGGGGTGGGGTTCGGCTTGTCGGGGCTCAGCCTGCTTTACGGCTTATTCGCCCTGGTGATGCACCTGTTCTTCCCCCACCTCACCGAGCGGGGCATTCCCATGCTCATCGTGAGTCAGTTGTTCTTCTTCGGGGTGCTGTTCTTTTTCCTGGGGGTGATCGGGGAGTACGTCGCCAGCATCCACACCCAGGTGCGCAAGCGGCCCATGGTGGTGGAGCGGGAACGCTACAACCTCTCGCCGCCCCCCGGACCCTGCGGCGTCGACGGCATGGGCGGCACCTGTCCGTGGAGGGTCCAGGGGGGCGCTCCGCTCCCCTCGGGGCCCCCTGGCGGGCCCCCCACCACCCCGCCGTCGGCTCCCGATCCGACAACATGACCGTCCCCTCGCCCCTGGGAGGGCTGCTCGCCCCACCCAACCCCGCCATTCGCCGACGGCGGCGGCGGCTGTTGGCGATGATCGTCGGCTTGTGCGCCCTGGGGTGGAGCCAGCACTGGCAAAGGCTGAACCATCAACGAACCCTGGAGGCCGCCGCCGCCCTGGATCAAACCCGGGCGGCGTTCAAGCGGGCCTTTTATCGTCACTGCCCGCAAGCCCGCTCCGGCGAGGTCGCCGCCTGCCCCCGGGGGTTGGCGGACTACGGCTTCCCCCCGGGCGTCCCCCTGATCCAGGGGACGTTTTCCATCACCCTGCTGCAATTTCCCGAGGCGGGGGAGATCGACGTCGAGGTGCGGGACAAGCGGGGTCGGGTGATGGCGCAACGGCGGTACTCCTGGGACGACTGGCGGGACGTTTGAGCCATGGGCGAATCCTCCCCCCCCCCTCCCCCCATTCCTC